>JAZUEP010000137.1:0-10074 GCA_045640225.1 Bacteroidales bacterium
GATGGACGAGAAGGAGGTCTCGAATGCTGTGTATCGCCAGTTTGTGCAGTATGTGCGCGACTCGATCATCCGTGAACGTCTGGCCGACCCGAACTATGGAGGCAATGAGGACTTCAAGATCGAGCAGGATAAGTATGGCGAACCTGTCACTCCACACCTCAACTGGAACAAGCCCATCCCTTGGCGCAAGCCCAACGAAGATGAGCAGCGTGCCATTGAGAGTGTCTATAAGGTAGACCCAATCACTGGCAAGAAGATGCTCGATGGTGCTCAGATGAACTATCGCTACGAGGTGTTCGACTACAACTCGTATGCCCAGCGTCGCTACCGCTTCAATCCTGAACTGCGCGACCTGAATACGGACCATGCCGTTGACTACGATGCCGAGGTAATGATCTCGAAGGACACCGCCTACATCGACGACGATGGCAACATCCGCCGCGAGACGATCGTCCGTCCGCTGTCGTCCGAGTGGGACTTCCTGAACACGTACATCGTGAACATCTATCCCGATACGACCGTGTGGGTCAACGACTTTGCCAATGCCTTCACTGATCAGTATGCCCGTTACTACTTCTCGTCGCCTATCTACGACGATTATCCTGTGGTAGGCGTCAGCTGGGAACAGGCAACCGCCTTCTGCCAGTGGCGTACGGAGTTCCTGAAGTCGAGCTACGGCATGCGTGGCATCGATGTGGAGCCTTACCGTCTGCCTACCGAGGCCGAATGGGAATACGCAGCCCGCGCTGGCAACAACGACCAGACCTTCTCGTGGAAGACCGACGTGCCTCACACCGACAAGGGCTGCTACAACGGCAACTTCAAGCCCGGCGACGGCGACTACAGCCGCGACGGCTACATCATCACCTCACCGGTCGGAGCCTATTCGAGCAACGACTTCGGCCTGTACGACATGTCGGGCAACGTGGCCGAATGGACGTCGACAGCCTGGAGCGAATCGGGTGTCTACTCGACCAGCGACATCAACCCTGACTACAAGTACAACGCAGCGAAGGAGGACCCCTACCGCATGAAGCGCAAGGTGATTCGCGGCGGTTCGTGGAAGGACGCCGAGCACTTTATCCGTGCCGACATCCGCTCGTGGGAGTATCAGAACGAGCATCGTTCGTTCATCGGTTTCCGTTGCGTGCGTACCTACCTGGGCAACAACAAGGTGAACGTCAAGACCGGTGGCGCCAAGAAGAGCAAGGCAGGCAAGGCACCGAAGGCACCCAAGCAGCAAGGCGGCCGCAGCGGCGGCGGTGGAAGCTCGGCTCGCAGGAGATGAGGCGAAGGAATGAAAAATTAAAAATGAAAAATTAAGAATTGTTTGTATGGTGAAGACACCACTAACAATTAATAATTAAAAATGAAAAATTAAAAATTGTTTGTATGGTGAAGACACCACCAAGAACAAATACATTATTAATATATATATGAAAAAAAGAAATTTCCGTGGCTTCTTCAAAGGTGACAAGGGCCAACGCATATTCAACTACGCTTACTCGCTGGGTGCATCGGTCGTAATCCTGGGTGCGCTGTTCAAGCTGCTGCACGTTCCGGGTGCCGACTTCATGCTGATCTTAGGTATGGGTACCGAGGCCGTGATCTTCGCCCTCTCGGCCTTCGACGAGCCTGCGAAGGACTACAAGTGGGAGAAGGTTTATCCCGAATTGGACATTCCGAATGCCGAGGAGGCTGCCCTGGAGCGTCTGGAACGCATGAAGGACGGCACGCCTATGCCACACCACCACATGGCCGACAATGGCGGCAACGTAGGTGGCAACGTCACGATCATCGGCAGCGGTGTACCGACAGGCGGTACCGTCGTAATCGGTGGCGGCAATGCAGGTACGGCTATCGACCCCGTACAGAGCGGTGTAGTGCCGGCCGCAGCCATGGGAGCCCTGACACCCGAGCAGAGCACCGAGGTGGCCCTGGCTACCGAGAAGTACGTCCGTCAGCTGAACGAGATCAGCGACATCATGGCCAAGCTCCAGCAGTCGATGTCGACACTCGAGGGCAACAACGGCTACGCCGAGCAGATGACAGCCCTGAACCGCAACGTACAGGGTCTGAACACGATATACGAAATCCAGCTGAAGAGCATCAGTTCGCAGCTGGGAACCATCGAGCAGGTCAACCAGGGCCTGAACAACATCCGCTCGTTGTACGAGAGCGGCCAGAACGATTCGTTCCGCATCCGTCAGGAGACCGACCAGCTGGCTCGCAACCTGCAGCAGCTCAACGAGGTATACGCCCGCATGCTACAGGCCATGACGGCCGGATATGGCTTCCAGCCCGCTGCCCCACAACAACCCGTCTACCCACAACAGCCTGCCGCTCCACAGCAGCCACTCTACGCCCAGCGTTGAAACAATCAGTAATTCGTAATTCGTAATTTGCAACAGCAAAGATGAGTGCAAACAACAGCCGACTGTCGCCCCGCCAGAAGATGATCAACCTGATGTACATCGTCTTCCTGGCCATGGTGGCCCTGAACGTCTCGAGCGACGTCCTCGCGGGCTTCAAGCATGTCGAGGACGCCCTCGATGCCAGCAATGCCGGTGCACAGTCACGCAACCAGAAACTATACAACGAGTTCGACCGCGCTCGCGAGAAGAACCCCGAGAAGGTGGCACGATGGTACGACAACGCACAGATCGTGCGACGCGAGGCCAGCCAGCTCTACTCCTTCATCGACTCGCTGAAGCTCGAGATCGTCCGCTTTGCCGACGGCAAGAACGGCGATCCGGCCAACATCACCAATCGCGAGAATCTCGAAGCCGTCAACCAGATCATGCTCTCGCCCCTGTATCGCGGTGGCGAACAGCTGCATACACGCATCGACGAGTTCCGTCAGCACCTGCAGTCGATGTTGCCCGAATCCGACGCGCACGTGGTAGGCAACTACCTGTCGACCACAGCGGCCGAAGGCTCGACCCTGACGTGGGAAGGTGCCATGTTCGAGAACATCCCTGTGGCAGCCGCTGTTACCATCCTGGCCAAGATCCAAGGCGACGTACGCAATGCCGAGGGACAGGCCGTCGAAAGCCTGATACAGAGTATCGACCGTGGTGATGTCCGCGTAAACCAGGTCAGCGCCTTCGTGATTCCTAACTCGCGCAACGTGATGCGTGGCTCGCTGTTCGAGGCTCAGATCGTGATGGCAGCCGTCGATACTACACAGACTCCGGCCATCTACATCGGCGACCAGCTGTACAATCCGGCCAAGGAGGGCTACTACAGCGTCACAGCCGGCCGCGAGGGCATCCAGACCCTGCAAGGCTACCTCGAGGTGAACAAGCCTGACGGCACCACCGAGAAGCTGCCATTCGAGTCGAGCTACTTTGTCAGTGAACCTGTGGCTACCGTTTCGAACACGATGATGAACGTCATGTACGCCGGTATCGACAACCCACTGTCCATCTCGGTACCAGGAGTTGCAGCCGGACAGGTTTCGGCCTCGATGACCAACGGCACGCTGACCCGCACCGGCAACGGATGGGTTGCCAAGCCTACGAAGGTCGACCAGGATGCCGTAATCACGGTGACAGCCAATCAGAACGGACGTTCGATGACCGTCAGCCAGACGTCGTTCCGCGTACGTCGACTGCCCGACCCTACTCCTTACCTGCTCTGCAAGGACGCCTCGGGTAACACCGTACGCTACAAGGGCGGACAGCCTATCTCGAAGCAGGCATTGCTCAACGCCGGCGGAATCCATGCGGCCATTGACGACGGCTTGCTGAACGTCGAGTTCACCGTCAAGTCGTTCCGTATCGACATCTTCGACTCGATGGGCAACGACATTCCTGAGGACAGCCAGACCTCGAGCTATTCCGAGCGTCAGCGCACGGCCATCAGCCGCCTGCAGCGTGGCAAGAAGTTCTTCATCACCCGTGTCAAGGCCGTGGGTCCGGACGGTATCGAGCGTACCCTGTCGCCTATCGAGGTGGTCGTGAACTAACCGGAGAACCATTGCCCCCTATACTGAATCAACTACAATACTTTGCATATCTATGAACAAGCTCAAGTTATTCGTTCTGCTACTTCTGCTGGGTGTTGCCCTGCCCGAAGCATCGGCACAGGTCAGCGTCCGCCGCTCTGGTTCGCGTACCGAGACATCGTCGGCCGCACGCAAGGACAACAAGAAGGAGAAGTCGACGAAAAAAGACGATAATAAGGCTAACACCTCTGCCGCTCAGCAGCGACAGAACCGCAACGAGACGGATCGTCCAGCCTCGGCTCGTACGGAACCGACACGTCCGGAGCAGTCGCCAAAGGCTACGGCACAACCTGCCACTCCTGCCGGCGATGCTGCAACGACCACGCCAACCCGTCGCACTACGCCCAAGAAGCAGGGCAAGCAACCATCGGCCCTGGCCGAAGGCACGACACAGCGACAGCAGTCGTTCGACGAATACCAGCGTCAGGAAGATGGCTACAAGCCCTGGCAGCATGTGGTCTATCGCGAACTCGACCTCACCAAGGAGAAGAACGCTTCGCTCTACTTCCCTACCGAGCCACAGGACGGCCTGACCAACCTGTTCCGCGTCATTCTGGATGCCCTCTGCAACAACCGTATCAAGGGTTACGAGTACATGGACGGACGCGAAATCTTCACGGACAAGTATGCGGTCAAGGTGCAGGACGTGCTCGACAAGTTCAGCATCTACTACCAGCAGAAACCTGGCGTAGGCAATGGCGCGCAGCCTATCTACGTGGTTGACGAGATGGATGTTCCGAGCAACGAGGTGCTGAAGTATTACGTCAAGGAGCGCTGGGAGTTCGACCAGAAGACCTCGAAGTACGGTCCACGCATCCTGGCCCTCTGCCCTATCCTGCTGCGGGCAGGCGACTTCGGTGGCGATGCGGTTCCCTACCCAATGTTCTGGGTCAACTACGAGGATATCCGTCCGATGTTGCGCGAGCACCTAGTGATGAGCGACGGCATGAACAATACGCCCCGCTATACGATGGAGGAATACTTCACCCTGCAACAATACGATGGCGACATCTATAAGGTACAGAACGTACGTGGCCTGTCGTTGATGCAGCAGTATCCGAATGCCGACACGCTGGCCATGATGCGCCAGAAGATCGAACTGGAGCTTCGCGGCTTTGCAGACAGCATCTGGGTTCACGAACCAACCGACGAGGAGGTTCAGGCCTCGAAGGAGAATGCACGTGCCGCCCGTCGCAAGGAGAAGGCCGAACGCAACGAAGACAGGCTCGAAGCCTTGGCCGAGAAGGCCGTGAAGAAGAACCGTCGCACCAAGGAGACCGTCGACCTTACAGCCGTCGAGGAAGCCATCGAAGCCAAGGAAGAAGAGATCGACCAGCGGGTCGAGCAGACAGGCACAGCCCACTCTGCCCGTCGCTCGGCCAGACGTCGCTAATCACGAATCGAAATATAGCATCTATAGAATTCTATAGGTGCTATCGCTGCTATAATACAAACTACTAAAAAAACAATAAACAAATGACAAAAGCTCTACAACAAAAACTGAGCGACAGCAAGCAGGCCCGCTGGACGGCCCTGATCATCGTCTCGGTCACCATGATGTTCGGCTACTTCTTTACCGACGTCATGTCTCCTCTCGAGCCATTGCTCACGGCTGCCAAGGGTAGCGAGAATGGCCTCGGTCTGGGTTGGTCTTCATCTGAGTACGGTTGGTTCTCAGGTGCCTATGGTCTGGCTAACGTCTATCTTTTGCTACTCTTCTTCGGTGGCATCATCCTCGACAAGTTCGGTATTCGCTTCACCGGTCTGATGTCGACGGGCTTGATGTTCCTGGGCGCTGTAATCAAATGGTGGTCGGTAGCCAACGACTTTGGCGATCAGACCATCTGGGTTCCGTTCGGTGGTGACGTTCAGGCACAGGTAGCCTATGCCGGCCTTGGCTTTGCCGTCTATGGTGTGGGTTGCGAGATTGCCGGTATCACCGTCTCGAAGGTTATCGTCAAGTGGTTCACCGGTCACGAACTTGCACTCGCCATGGGTCTGCAGGTTGCCTTGGCTCGTATCGGTACTGCCGTTGCCCTGGCTGGCGCTTTGCCTATTGCCAAGGCCTTTGGTGGCGTATCGGCCTCTGTAGGCCTGGGTGCTGCCTGCCTCTGCATCGGTATGATCTCGTTCATCGTCTACAACGTCATGGACAAGAAGGAAGATGCCTCGGTTGCAGCTTCGTCTACCGAACCTGAGGATGGCTTCAAGTTCGCCGACCTCAAGCTGCTGTTCGGCAATCGTGGCTTCTGGTACATCACGCTCCTCTGCCTGATGTTCTACGGTGGTGTATTCCCATTCCTGAAGTTCGCTACCAAGCTGATGGTCTTCAAGTACGGTGTCGAGCCAGAGCTGGCCGGCCTCATCCCTGCCATGCTGCCTTTCGGTACCATCTTCCTCACCCCTATCTTCGGTGGCATCTACGACAAACACGGCAAGGGTGCAACCCTGATGATTCTGGGTTCGATCCTGCTTACCCTCGTCCACGTAGTATTTGCCCTTCCTATGACCTCCGTAGCACTGGCCATCGTCGTCATGATCATCCTGGGTATTGCCTTCGGTCTTGTTCCATCGGCCATGTGGCCTTCTGTACCTAAGATCATCCCTATGAAGTTGCTCGGAACGGCCTATGCCCTGATCTTCTACATCCAGAACATCGGTCTTTCGATGATTCCTATGTGGATCGGTTCGGTCAACGACAAGAACACGGGTGCCGACGGTGTGATCAACTACACCGAGTCGATGACCATCTTCGCAGCCTTTGGCGCCATCGCCATCGTCATCTCGGTACTCCTTCTGCTCGAGGACAAGAAGAAGGGCTATGGCCTGCAGAAGGCTAACGTCAAGCAGTAATCCCTATCTCCTATGGCATTCGTCAAGTGGATAGGCACCTTCCTGGGCGGGTTGAGCGGTGGCATTATCGGTGCCATCGCCGGCTACGCCATAGGCTCGTGGATCGACGAACTGATACTAAGCCCGGAGAAGGCCTCTGAGCCACGTCTGGACGATCGTGAGCAAGGCCATCGTACCACGGGCCAACGACGTCAGCAACAGACTCATACGCGTCAGCAAGGCGAACGCAACGGTTTCCTCTTCTCCCTGCTGTTGCTCTCGGCCCACATCATTCAGGCCGATGGCAAAATCATGCATTCCGAAATGGAACATGTGCGTCGCGTCTTGCGTGCCTCGTATGGCGAAGGGGCCGTCGAACAGGGCAACGAGATTCTGCGTCGCCTCTTCGAACGTCGCAAGCAGGTAGGCGAGGCCGAATGGAACAGCCAGATCATTCAGGCCTGTCGCGAGATCTCGACCGTCATGACGCTCGAACAGCGCCTGCAGCTGGTGGCTTTCCTGTGCGATATCGCCAAGGCCGACGGCAAGGTCGATCCTACTGAGGTCGAGCAGCTCCGACTGGTAGCACGCTATCTGGGCATCCAGCCCGACGAGGTTAACCAGCTGCTGCATCTGGGCAGTGATACGCTCGAGGATGCCTACAAGGTGCTGGGCGTCTCGCCTGATGCTTCGGACGATGAGGTGAAGCGTGCCTATCGTCGCATGGCACTGCAATACCACCCCGACAAGGTCGCTACGTTGGGCGACGATGTCAAGGCGGCTGCCGAAAAGAAATTCAAGGAGATCGGTGCTGCCAAGGACAAGATCTGGGCGGCACGAGGGCTTTGAAAGATGCAAGACATCAAGGGATAATAATGATTTTAGTCACTAATATCCTTTCAACTGAAGCTTGCGAAAGTTGCATTAAAGAATGATAGAATTGAATCCTCTGAGGTTTCGTTCTATCATTCTTTGTTTTGTACATAGTCAATCAGGTCCGCAAACAACGGAACGCGCTTCAGTAGGCTGGCCGAGCCTAACATCAGCAGATGCTTACGCGCACGGGTCATGGCCACGTTGAGCTTACGGTCGATCGTCACGCCATCTTCGTCGAAGGTATTGTTGGTCAGGAAGTTCAGCTGATAAGGTCGCTGCACGGTAAAGCCATAGATGATGTAGTCGCGTTGCGAGCCCTGGTAGCGCTCCACGGTGTCAATCGTGATGTTGCGAAGCTCGTCCAGACACGTCTCGTCCATGCCTTGCATCTTACCTCGAGCCTCGATGGCCGAACGAACGGCAGCAATCTGGTTGCGGTAAGGCACAATCACGCCCACGGTCTGCAGCGCATCGAAGGTCTCTCCCCTCTCCTGCTCGTGGCGGTATATTTCCACAACCATACGACCAATCATTTCGGCCTCGGCCCGATTTACCTTGTCGGCAATCACGGGTTCGACCGTAGGCACGTCCACAAAAGCGATACGTGAGCCGAAGCAGGCATGGGCCAACGGGTTCTGGTCGGCTTCGGCACTCTTCTGTAGCTGTGCCTCCTGATGCGGCAAGGGCACTACCTGCAGGCGTCCGCCATAGAAGCGCTGGTTCGGCCAGTCGGCAATATCGCGATGCATACGGCCCTGATGCGTCAGCATGTAGACCACCGACGGATCGTCGCGATAACGGCTCAACAGGCGTTCGAACATCGACAGGCGACAGTCTGTCAGTCCCACCGTACGCAACAACTGATCGTCCACGCGCGACATCTCCTCGCTCTGTTGCACGACCGCCGGCAACTGCTTGTGGTCACCTATCATCACGAACTTCCGTATGGCTACCTCCTCTTCGCTGCCACAGGCCGAAAGCAGTCCGATCAGTTGTGGCTCAAGAATCTGCGAGGCTTCGTCGATGATGGCCAGGTCGAAGGTCTTCAGCCTGAACAGCGCCAGACTGCCTGACAGCGAGGTCGTCGTGCCTACAACGACACGCACCTGGTCGAGCACCTGTCGCATGTAGTTCAGCGACGTGGCATGGGCCAGACGGTTCGACAACACATGGTCGCGGAACTCGGCCGCACACGACAACGGATTGCCCAGACGCACAAAGTCTATACCTTCGGCCATGAGCTTGCCGCACACCTCGTCGACGGCACGGTTGGTAAACGAGGTCACCAGCACCTGACTGCCTTCGTCCAGCAGCTGTTCGCGCACGGTATTCAGCATGCCGTACGATGTCTTGCCCGTGCCTGGCGGGCCGATGATCAGGAAGAAATCCTTTGACTGACGCACACGCAACGACAGCTCGTCGAAGCTTCCGTAACTGCCCTTCAGCCTCTGCGAAGGGTCCACGCATGGCTGACGTTGTAACAACAGCAATTCGCGACGTTCGCGTGGAGCCTTCAGGAAGGCGTGCATACCGCTGTATTGCGACTTGTAGCTCGATTCGAAGAAGTCGTGTTCTACGGCCCAGTGCCATGACTTACCGTCCGGCAGCGGATGGTAGAAGACGCGTTTGTCGCTCTGTGGTGCCCGCAATACGATGTGTAGGGTCGATGTGGTTATCTCGGCCACGGTGCCTCGCATCACGATCGTACTTCGCACGTCCGGATCCTGACCGTCGGGGTAGCGATAGGCCATCACGATATCCCCTTCGCGGAAGTTCGACATCTCGCTGGCTCTGTCTGCCGCGAAGGCCAGTGTCAGGTCCGTCACCATTCCCTCGTGGTCGATGCCGGGACTCAGCAACGTCAGCTGGTCATAGATGTTGCCGGTCTGATACTTCTCGTCGAGCGTATCGTTCCATTTGGCCGCAAAGCCCGAACTCTCTTTCTTGCGGTTACCTACCTTCGACAGGGTATGCTCGTTGGCCAGGAAGGTCATGAAGCGCAGCACATAGGCACGCTCCAGGGGCGAGGCCTTCTGCACCGGATCAAGGATGGCTGCCAATTCAGGTTCCTTGTAGCTTTTCCAGAAGGTATCCTTCACGTCGAGCAGCTTCAGGTCCGACGGCCGGAGGCTCAACATCTTCGCCATGCCGCCGCGACAGGCCATTGCCTCCAGTCCGGCAATCTCGTTTCGGATCTTCATGGCCTCGTACAGCAGCTGTGGAGCCGGGGCCACACCTATCAGTCCTTGCTCGTACTTTGAGTAAAGCAACAGCAGCTGCATGTCGCGATTGGCCATGCGATGATTGTAGTGCAGGATGGCCTGATACAGCAACACCTGCACGCGATGCTTCAGCTG
>JAZUEP010000138.1:0-16541 GCA_045640225.1 Bacteroidales bacterium
TTCATCGAGCTTGACATTGACGCCTCCCACTTGCACACTTACTGGCACGTCTTTCACGGCTTTCTTGCCCGTATTGCATACTTTGACCAACGCCTCGAAACTGCCACGCCACACTTCGCCTCTCTGACGCGAGAGCATCGGCTTAGAGACGAGCTTATAGTCAGCAATATGCACCAATGGACGCACCCACAGCTGTACAGGGCGGAAAATTCCCGCGAGTCGCCACATGTCCTGATCCTCGAGGTACGAGCCGTCACTCCAACGGTATACCTCTACGGCCAGACGGTTCTTGCCCTCGCGCAGATACTTTGTGACGTCGAACTCAGCCGGCGACATGGAGTTCTGGCTGTAGCCGACCTGCTCGCCGTTGATCCACACATACATGGCAGACTTCACGCCTCCGAAGTGCAGGATCAGATTCTTATCCTGTAGCATCTCCTGGCTCACCTCAAAGTCGGTGACGTACTGTCCTACAGGATTGCGGTGGTCATAAGCATACCAATCCTTCGGAGGCTCGCTGGTCACCGAGGGTTCGTTGCGTTCGAAAGGATAAGGAATGTTGGTGTAGATCGGTCGGCCAAAGCCCTGCATTTGCCAGTTGCCAGGCACGGCAATCTTGTCCCAAGCGGTCACGTCATAATCCGTCTGCCAGAAATCCATGACGCGTGCATCTGGATCCTTAGACCAATGGAATGACCACACTCCATCAAGCGACACAATTTCCTCGCACTCCGACTCGCGCGAGGGTAACTGAAGTGTGGCATGATACGGTAGCTTGTTGATGCCGAAGACATGCGGGCTCTCCCAATCTCGCGGCTGTGCCTGCGACGTATTGAGGTGCAGCATTGCGAGCATTGAGGTCAATACTACTGCTATTAGGTCCTTACGATTTGCCATGGTTACGGGATTAGTCTGTTTTATTTCAAAAACAATTATTGAGAAACGGTATCGAATCGTCAAGCGGTTGCGATGTGGCTTGTTCGATGTGTTATTTGTAGCGATACAATCTGAAGTGTTGAATGTCGAACTCTCCGACCGGAATGCGGACGTGGCGTCCCTGATGCGTCTGGTCACCATTGAGGTGTCGCCTGACGTGCATCTGACCATCCGTCAGGGTTACCGATTCGCACTTGGCAAGGCCGATACGCGTATCACCAGGCTTCCAGTTCGTGTCGGCCTTTGCATCTGTGTAAGTAACGACGACACCACTGCCTACGACGAGGTAATCCTCCTTGCCGAGTCGCAGGACGATGCAGGCAGCTTCGGGCCATTCGGCATCCTTGGCGCCCGGTTCCCAACCAAGCGAGTAGCTATGCCTGATGGTAAGGCGGATACCGTCGGGAGTGATGATCTCGGCCTCGCGTTGTTCGTTGTCGAGCAGCACGGCATCCATATCGTCAGTGCCTTGTCGCTCCAGGATCAACGGCTCGGCCTGACGCAGCAGCTGGTAAGAGGCAACAAGCGGTGAGAGTGCCGAACCTCCAGTCGTGAAGGCGTTGAGCTGGTCGTCCTTCGAGAGATCCATCCCACGCATGTCGTTGCCTTTTATGGCGGCACGGAGCGGATAATCCTCGATGCTGAACGGGCAGAAGCCCATCGCGTCGTGATGGCCGAAGGCATAGAGCGCATACATGGCGTCCTTGTCCTCCAGACGAATCTCGGGGATGAAGAGTGGATTGTTGGGCAAATGGTACTTCGCCAGCCACGACTTGATGCCTTTGTCATAGATGTCGATACCCAATACATCGATGGAAGGTGCACCACAATGCCAGAGGTCGATGAGGTGAGCTAATGGTCCGCCGGAAGGGTACTGTCCTGGCTTGCGATCGCGGCTGTTGAGCGCTACGTTCACGTACATCGGCAGGTTGTAAACCTCGCGGCCGGCTCGTGCTATCTGTTCGACGTAGGTGGCGTACGTCCACGTCTGGAAAATTTCCTCGGTATAGATGTCGTCACCGAAAAGTTGTGGCCAGGAGACCCCACCCCGGCCCTCCCGAGGGAGGGAGTGGGATAGTTTGTTTTGGAGGTAGGGGTGGAGCGTCTTCTGGTTCTTTTTGAGATAGTCGGTAAGCTGTTGAGGTACGTCACTCTTATAGAGCTTCGTCGCATCGGCCGAATAGTCGCGAGGCACGTCGATCATACCAATTTCGTTCTCGACCTGTACCATGATGACCGTCTGTTCTGCGGCATCGTGATCGCGCAGATGCTGCATGATGCGACAGAAGGCACGCTTGTCGGCCTCGAGTACATTCATGCTGAGCGATGAGGCTTCCTCCACGGGTTTGCCTTCAAGCGTATGGGCACGAGGGAAACGCTTCGTGTCGCGCTTGAACCACTCCGGTGCGTAGCAGCTCATCGAGTTCTTCCATGCTCCGAACCATAGCAGTACGACCTTCAGATCGTTGCGACGAGCTTCGGTCAGGATCACGTCGAGCGAACTCATGTCGAAAATACCTTCTTCCGGTTCGATCAGTTCCCACGACACGGGAGCCAGCACGGTGTTGAGCCCCATCTGGTGCAGGTGGGCAAAGGTACGCTGTACGTCCTCGGGCGTTGAAGCCGAAGAGTTGCCCAATTCGCCACCGATCATCAGCATCGGTTTGTCGTTGGCAATGATTCTTGCCGTGCTGTCGTCGCGGAACTCAAGTCGTGGCTGGGCAAGGAGGAGCAGGGGGAATAAGCTCAATAAGGTCAGAAATACGTTCTTCTTCATTTTTCAGAATAGCAATTGCGATACATTGGCCGGGTTGAGGGCCCATTGGTAGGTGTAGGCTTCGTCAGCCAGGGTAGGCGAGGGGACGAGCTCAAGATGCTGCGCCCGGGCCTTCAGTTCGAGGAATTTGCCGATCGAGAGCTTCGCTTCGAGCCTGTGGAGCAATGCTTCGACGGACACGTTGTCGATACCACGTACCGTCTGTGCGGTAAATGGCAACTCGAGCCAGATGATCTCGCGACGGGGCACATCGAGTACACCGAAGACCAGCCCCTTCGAGAGGTTAGTCTCGCTGACGCGCACCATGTGCTGTACGCACGAAGGATCGTAAGCAACACCCTTTTCCTCGGATACTTCCATCGGGTTGGCCGAATCCATCCAGCCTACCACAAGGTTGGGTGATAGCGAACCACAGCTGTAAGCGTTGCAGACAAAGGTGACGTAGCGTGCGTGTGCTTCCTCAAGCTCAGGCAGGTTCAGTTCGATGTACTCGGCCGTTCCTACCTGGTCAGGAATCATCTGTATGTCGCCGGAATGTCTGGCGCCTATACACGTAAGGTTGTTGAAGTTGCATTCTTCGCGCTGATTGTCGGGCAAGGTGATGAAGCAGCTCAGATCCATGTCGAGGAGCTGCGCCGGGAGCCCTTTGCCCCATTGCAGGAACAACCGGATGGCGTCGCCTTCAATCGGAAAGCGCGTCCCCATCAAGGCGCACGAAGTGTCCTGAATGGTCGTGGCACGATCGCCTATGCTGACTGGAATATGGTAAAGTTCGGGGTCGATGTAGAGGGTCTTCGACGCCGTTCGCTGCGACGCAAACCGTCGCTCCATGGTTGAAACATAGATCGCCATTACGTCCCTGACCATCTGCTGGCGTGCTTCCTCGTCGTAGAGTGTCAGCAGCTTATTGGGTTCGATGAGGCGCGTGGAGCCGGTAATCGGACGGGCCAAGCGTGCTTCGCGGGTATCGAAATAGGTCTCTGCTGCATTGCCCAACGACAGCAACAGGCGTGCCGGAAGCTGCTCGGCAACCTCGGCAAAGGCCGTTAGCACCGGCTTGCTGCCGAAGCGTAGCATCGTGGCGAACAGACAGCGGGCGAAGAGGCCTGGCCGCTCCTGTAGCAGCGCCAGCGTACCCGTCGGATCGTTCTCGTCGCGGGCCTTGTCGACGCGTCCCTGCCAGGTGGTGTAATCCTGCTTGTAGAACACGTCGAGAATCTCGGCCAGATGTTCCATGCCCTTCTTGCGTGAGTATTCGCCTAGGCGGAGTGCGTGGATCATTCTGACCCACATGCCACGCTTCGGATTCATGTTCTCAGCCGCCTGCTGTGCCGTCATTGGCAGGACATTCAGCCATCGAGCCACTCGCTGGCAGGACTTTCGGTCGTATTTCAGCATCAGCTTCTGCTTCATGTCCTTGGCGGCATCTGCTCCTTTGTCGAGAGGGCCGAACATGTGCGAATGGAGTTTCGCGGCATGCGCCACGAGGGTTCGTGGCTCGATGATCTGAGCCGAGCCGGTCTTCTCGTACCATAGGTAGCGCAACACGTCAGTAGGCGTCCGGAGCAGCGTGGTAGCTTCCTGGGCCTTGTCCTGTGCAACCAACGATTTCACCACCAGCATGGCCGTCTCCTTCATGGTAATGACGACGTTCTCCGGAAGGGGATAAAACGCAAGAAGCAACGACAGGGAATCCTTCTGCGTAGCGTCGAGCGGAGTGGCCGACGATAGGAGGGAGACAAAGACTTGTTTCAGGTCCTCGCCGGTGAAGAGGCAGAGCTCCTTCAGCTTGCTGCCCTGACTGGTGTAGACAAAGTCAGCGGTCTCGAACTGCCGTCCGCAGAAGGGACAGCCGTTGTATCGCTCCAGAGGGAAGGTGCCTTCGGGGATGAAGTGACCGCATGGCAGTGTGGTTCCTTCCAGGCCCGTCGACTCACCACCGAGGATGTTGGCGAACAGGGTGACCAGATGATCCGTGAGCGTTTCGCCCGTCGGCAGTTTCCAGCCTTTGACGAGCGGTGCCCAGTTCAGCTTCACGCCCATCACTTCGTCGATGCAGCCGCTGATTGCGTCAAGTGTGTCGGTTGGCACGGCATTGAGCGCATGCAACAACTCCTCGCTGACGCTGTAGCCGTTCGCCTTGAGCTGAGCCACGAATGCCGTCACGGGCACGGTGGCTGCAGATTGTAGGTCAATGTTCCCGCGATCGATATCGAGTAACACCGCACGATAGCGAAGGGCAACTTGGGTCAGTGAGTTGTTCATGCCGAATGAAAGGAGTTAATAAATGGGGGAGAGCATCAAAGAATAAATGCCGTGCGCCAATCGAAGGCTTCAGGCGGATCATGAAAAATAAAAGGTAATTAATCAGCAGGATCTACAATTGGGAGTATGCCGATTTTGGACCTTGTTACTGAATCATTGTCGTCCCTGAACCTGTCGCCCCGAAGGCGTACGTTGGGATTCGTGCTCGTCAGAGGTCGGGAAATGCTTCGTCGAGCGACACCTCCAAGGCGATTGCCAGCAGTTCGTCCCATGTGTTGCACGCCACCTCGCGAGGCTCGCAGAACTCGTCCCACGACTTCGACCACGAGAAGCCGCCATCGGCGCCGAGGAAGTGCCAATAAGGCTCGATGCGCAGTAGTTCGCCGGTGGCCAGCCAGCTGATGGCCGTCTGCGCCGGATCGTCGACCGAACCTGTGTATCCCAGCGACTGGAGTTTACGGAATGTATCGTGTCTCATAAGTCCTGATGTAAGCTTTCCCATTGCTGTTCGAATACGGCACGCATCTGCTTCTTGTCGTGGATGATGGCCCGCAGCTGAGCCAGACGCTCGGCGTTGGGCGATTCCGGAATCCAGAGCTTCAGGTAGCCGCCCTCGTCGTACTTCTCGGCCATGTGGGCAAGGGTGCGCTGGTAGTGGCCTTCCTTGTCGAGCTCAGGATAGTGCGAGAGGCCGTACTGAACCGTGCGACGGATGATCGAGACGGGATCGATGGCGCGATCGGCTTCGGCCACAATCCGGCCATAGATGGTGCGAGGCTCGGACTTCGACGAAGCACGATGATCCTCTGCCGCATCGGCCATGATCTCGATCTGTTCGGACGTGAACCATTGCAACAGGTGCTTGTCCTCGCGGATGATGCGGGCCGAGGCCGTGTGGTGCGTCTCGCGTCCTTCGGCAAGGCCCGTGTCATGATAGGCAGCGATGGTGTAGGCCATGTCGACGCTGATTTTCGTCTTCGAGCCATCGGCATTATGGTAGCGCTGTGAATTGCTGACCGTTGTGGCCAGACGTAGGCTCTGTTCGATGACCATCTGTACGTGATCCAGCTGATGTGCCGCATCGAACGCGGTGTATCGTGGCAGGATCTCCGCTTCGACGTAGCGGCGCAGGTCGGCATTCGGCTGACTAGTGGTCTGACGATCAAAGAAGGGGTTCTTCGACTTGCAGCTCAGCGGCAGCGCCAGCACGTTCCTTGCGCCATCCACAGGCCAGCCGAGGTTCATGGCTGCCATTCCGGCACTATGCATCACACGCGTGTCGAGACGCAGGTCGGACGCCATCGCACAGGCCGAACCTACGGCGATGCCTACGTCGAGCGTATTGATGGCACAAGGCACAGCCTGTGGACGATCCGCACAACGTGCAAAGCCACAGCGCAGGCAGTTCAGCCCCTGACAGAGGTCGCGTGTACCAATCAGCACTACGGCTTCGGCCAGCAGGATGTTGTCTGCATCGCGTAAGAAGAACTTCAGGTCCGTCTGTCGTCCGATGCTGCGCATCTCGTCGCTTAGCTGGCAGATCTCCTCGCCGGTCAGCATGCATACCTCGATCACGTCGACGCCCTTGCCTTTCGGTGCCGTACGTGCAGCAATCATTATCTTTCGTGCAGCCTCTTCTACCAGCTGCTGTCTTGCATTTCGTTCGTTCAGAATCATGGTTCCTTACATTGTCATTAACCTAATTCAACCTCCTTGCCGAAGGGGGCCAGCGAGAGGCTGGCCATCTTGAAGTGCTGCTTGGCCCACGGAATGCCTACGATCGTGATGCAGAGCAACAATCCGAAGATCATGTGCATCAGCCACGCCCATAGTCCGCCGAAGATCAGCCAGAGCAGGTTCAGAGGGATGCGGATGCAGCCTGTCGGACTCTTTGTGTTCCTTACCTTGGCGCCGAACGGCCAGAGGCAGAGCAATCCGATCTTGAACGTCTGCAGGGCAATCGGAATGCCGATTATGGTGCATGCCACTGCAACGCTGCCCGTGAAGTAGCCGATGGCGGCTTCGAGCCCTCCGAACAGCCACCAGATGATGTTGCCGAGTATCTTCATGTAGGTTTGTTGTTAATCAGTTTGGCAAAAGAATACGCTTGACGAACGTCTGGATCGAAGCTGCCGCCTCCTGTCCTAAGTTGCCGTGTGGTGCCAGGTCGTTGAGTATCAGCTCGGCTTCGACGCCGGCATCGTACAGGGCCTGATACATCTTCAGCGCCTGTGCCGATGGTACGCGGATGTCGCGCTGTCCGTTGATGATCAGCACCGGCGGATCGTCAGGCGTGACGTGGTAGAGCGGACTGCCGGCCTTCACCAGCTCGTACTGCTCGGCAAAGAGCTCCGGATGTGCCGTGACCGTACCCAGGTTGCACTCGTCGGTGGTAAGGCCGAAGAGTTGCGAACGGCTCGACGTCTTGTCCTCCACCAGTTCGTAGACCTGCTGGTCGGTACGACCCAGATCCGGACGGGCATAGAGGTCCGATGCCAGGGTCAGGAAGTCGGTCATTCCGTAGCAATCGACGCATCCGATTACGTGGCTGTCCGTGTCCAGGTTGCCGCCTATGTTGCCCTCCATGGCTTCCTCGCCGTTCGATACGGCTGCCAGCAGTGCCAGCTGCGAACCGGCCGATTCGCCCATGGTCATGATGCGCTGCGGATCGATGCCGAACTTCGCGGCATTGGCCTTCAGGTAGCGGATGGCTGCCTTCACGTCGTGAATCTGTGCCGGGAAGATGGCTTCGTTCGAGAAGCGGTAGGTAGCCGCAGCTACGGTGATGCCACATTCGCGCAGCTGCATGATGGCCTGTATCTGTTCCGAACCGGATTCGTCCAGGTTGTTGTCGCCAGCCACCCAGGCTCCACCGTGTACAAAGAGCAGCACGGGCTGTGGTTCCTGGCCGACGCCCTTCCATACGTTGATCTTCAGATCCTTTGTCTGTCCGTCCACCGTCGGTGCTTCGGCAAAGACAATGTCGCGGTATTCGTCCAGCTGTGGTTCCTGCGGCTGGTTACAGGCCGTCAGCAGGGCGGCCGACAGCAGGGTAGTGAGTAGTATTCCGTTTTTCATTTGTCAGAAGTTCTTACGCTCGAAGGTCCATGTAGGGAACATCATGCGTGCATAGTCATCGTCCATGAAGATGGCGCTCTTGTAGGCCTGGCCCTTAAGCTGCCAATCCAGCCAGCGTGTCACCACGAAGGCGTACGCTCCGCCATACTGCTCGTAGTACGTGCCGTTATGGCCGTCGTGCGAGTTGAACATCACGATCGGAACGTCCGTCAGACGCTCGAAGTCTTTGTTGGCATTCTGGTGGGCAATGTCGGTAGGTCCGCCTATCATGTAGAACATCGGTGTATGAACGTTCTTCAGGTTCTCCTTGCTGGCACCGCTCATCTCCATGTCGCCGATGCCGGTGTTCAGCATCACGCAGGTCTTGATGCGAGGGTCGTGCGCAACGCCCAGCACCTGCGAACCGCCACACGACTGACCCATGGCTGCCACCTGGTCGAGGTCGATCATGTGGTAATACTCCGACTTGGGATCGGCATTCTGTTCCGTGATCCAATCCAGGGCCTCGAGCAGCTGCTTCGAGTAGGTACGGAACGGTGCCGGCTCAGGCTTCTTGCCCTTCTTCTTCGCTGCTTTCTCGGCTGCAGCACGGGCTGCTTCCTGTGCCAGTCGTGCCTCTTCCTTCTGTTCGGCGGTTGGTTCCGGATAGCGCTCGCCGGTGGCCAGCACTACGTCCTTGCCCTTCGGGTAGTTGCCGAAGAGGACGCGCTTCCACTGCTCGACCGTGCTCTCCTCGTCGTAAGGGCCGATGGCAATGGCGATGTAGCCATGCGAAGCCACCTCGTTGAGCAGCAGTCGCATCTCTACGTTGTTGTTGAAGCAGGCACCGTTGGCGTACACAATCACCGGCAGCTTTCCCTGCTTCTCGACGGTAGCCTTCAGATCCTTCGGACGATAGACGGTGTGCGTAGGCAACGTCTCGTCTGCTACTACGATGGCCGGGTAGTCACCCGAACCACCATTCTCTACTACCTGACTCTTTACCGTCTGTGCGTTCATGCTGGCGCAAAGGCTCAGCATGGCCAGACATCCGAATAGCTTTTTCATATTCTATTATATTATTATATGTATCGTCTTCGGTCTTCATTCTTCCGAAGGTCCGAACTGTCGGCAACCGTCGAAAAATACGCCGCAAATATATCGAATTACGACGAAAAATCCAAATTCCTGACGGATAATCTGCATTTTCGTCTATTTTTTGTGCCCATAATGCGGCAGTTCCGAAATAAATGACTATATTTGCCCCGTCTTTTGGACAAACCCGATACTCCCGATCCGACAATCATCGTAAACAACAATAATTACCTACCCCATGAACAAGACAATACTCACATCGGCCTTGGCAGCCACCCTCTGCCTTGCAGCCAATGCTCAGCAGTCGAATGTCAACCTCAGTTACAATCCTCAGCTCGACACCGAGGGACTCATTCCTTTCAGTGCTTCGCTCAATTCGCCACAGGTCAACGACGACCACACCGTCACCTTCCGCATCAAAGCTCCGAAGGCCAGCGAGGTGAAGCTCTCGGGCGCCATGCTCACCGTGATGCACGAGAAGAGCCCCCTGCCATTCACCCTTGGCGACGACGGCATCTGGACACTCACCATCGGCCCATTGCCGGTCGACATGTATCAGTACAACATCGTCGTCGATGGCGTCAGCATGGCCGATCCTAACAACACCTATGCAGCCTTCACGGCCATGCCTCCCTACAGCGAGCTCATCGTCCATGGCGACGGTCCTCAGTGGTACGACGCACGTCCTGTGCCTCATGGCTCCATCACCCGTCACATCTACAGCAGCTCGGTGACCGGTGGCGAACGCGACATGTACGTCTACACTCCGCCTACCTACGACCCTTCGCAGGCCTATCCCGTGCTCTACCTCATGGGCGGTAGCGGTGAGCTGCCATCCAACTGGATGTACGACGGCCGTGTCAACTTCATCATGGACAACTTGCTGGCCGAAGGCAAGGCCCGTCCGATGATCATCGCCATCATCAACAACCAGGTGGTGCATCGCAATCATCCACAGCATGCCGACCTTACGTTCGACATCATGGCACGCGAGCTTCGCGACGTCATCGTACCTTTCGTCGACAGCCACTACCGTACCATCGCCAATCCTCATGGCCGTGCACTCTCGGGCCTTTCGATGGGTGGCCGTCACACTATGTTCAGCGGCATGGAGCAGAACCTCGACCTGTTTGCCAACTTCGGTGTGCTCAGCGCTGGCGACAACGATCCGATGAAGTCGATGCCTAAGTTCATGAATACCCCGAACGTCAACGACCGCGTCGATTACCTCTTCGTAGGTCAGGGCACCGAGGAGGAGAAGGGCTTCTTCAACATGCGCGTCAAGGGATTGACCGATGCCCTCAAGGCCAAGAACATCGACCACGAGTACTATGCCGGCGGTCACGGTGGCCACGATTGGTCAACCTGGCGTCACCTGTTGTACTATCGCTTCTTGCCTAACCTGTTCAAGAAGTAATACTCCGCTTATACGTTCACTCTCCGAAGGTAACGTGTCAAACAACACGAAGTTTCACCCCCGCTACAGTGCTTTGTAACGGGGGTTAACTATATTATTACTGCTTTAATATTTAGTATTTCGTGTCTTGTCACGTTTCACTTGTGCACGTCTATTACGTCAGTCACACGTTCCATCTGCTCCTTTGCCTGCCGTTCGTATTGCTGTGCATAGGCCAGCAGATGAGCCTCGTCGTAGGTAGTTTCGTCAATGATGTGGTTGTCCGTCAGCAGCTGTAGGCAGCGGGCCAGCGTCTCGTTGGCCTGCGGTTGCACCTTCTCCTGTCCGGCAGCCTTGCAGTAGGCCGCGTAGACCCTGGCTATCGATACGATCTTGGCGAACACCCCTTCCGGAATCTCCTCCAGGTCCTGGTGGTCGTAGGCGCTCGATGCCAGACCCTTCCATTGCTCTACGATGGGAGCATCGTCAAGCTTCACCACGGTCAGGTCGCATAGGTCCCAGTCCCAAACCGATTCCCTGAGCCTTTCCACGCGGATCACCCTTCGTCCCATCAGGGGATTCTTCTGCACGTACGCCTTATGTTCCTCCAGCGGCATAATGTTCGGCTTTGGTTCCTACGATTATTTCACCACGGGCTTCCCAGCGCCGGTCCATCCATTGTATCCGGCATCCAGCTCTATCACGTTGTATCCGTGCTTCGTCAGGATACGGGCCGCATTCTTGCTACGCCTGCCACTACGGCAGTTCACGGCTATCGTACGATCCTTCGGCAGGCTCGATGTGGCCTTCTGTTCGAAGTCGTTCTTCAGCACGTCGATGTTCAGCGCACCCTCGATGTGTCCTTCGGCATACTCCTCGGCCGTACGCACGTCCAGTCGCACTACGATAGTATCCGCAATGGCAGTTTCGAACTCCTCGACCGTAAGGCTACGGTATCCATCTCCCTGTGCCTTACATCCGAACAGGGAGCATAACATTGCTATCAGCGTCATAATTCTTCTCATTTGGCGGCAAATATAATCATTTTTTTTCATTCCACAATCAAAATGAGTATTATAGATTGCGTAAAAAGTCTTCGAGCGAATCGTCGGTGGTGAGGGGGAGCTTCTTGCGAAGGCGGTAGCGGCTCTTCTTCACCGAATCGGGCTGTTGCGATAGCATGGAGGCAATCTGCTTGTTGTCCATGCCGGTGCGGATGTAGGCGCAGAGACGAAGCTCGCCTTCGGTCAGCGAAGGGGCTACCGCCTTGAGCGTGCGATAGAATTCGGGATATACCTGTTCGAACTGCACCTGGAAGTTCTGCCATTCGTTTTCGTGCTTCACGTGGGCATTGATCTGGCTGCGAAGCTCCATGGCTGCCTGTCGGTCAATCTCGCCCTGTTCACGGCCTTCGCTGATGCGTTTCTCCAGTTCCTCGAGCATTCGGTTCTTCTCGATCGACTTCAGCTCGTGTGCCGTCAGTTCGCGATTCTTGGCATCGAGTTCCAGCTGTCGGTTCTGCTCCTTCAGTCGGTTCTGCCTACGTTGTAGTACGATTATGTAGCCCAGTCCGATGACCAGCAGCGACAGCAAGGCCGCTGTAAGGTAGAAGATGATGTCTCGCGTCCTTGCCAGTTCCTTTTGTTGTTCCAGGTTCTGTTCATATTGCTCGATGGCATGTAATTGCTCGAGGTTCGAGATGATGATGGCTTGTTGGTTTATAGAGTCATTGTATTGCCCATATAGCTTTGTGTATTTCCACGCTTCTTCGTATCGACCTAGTCTTGCGTTCGATTCCATTAAGCCTCCCAACGTCGGCAGTATTGAATTGTAGTCTGTAAAATGTTGTAGGAATTCCCAATTCAGTTCATAGTAATAGAGCGCACTATCTGGCCTTGTTTCCATAAAAGCAGCCCCTTTATTGACGCGTGACATGGCCAGAACTACGGGGTATCCTAAGTAACATGCAGCCTCATAGGCCTCATCTGCGTACTTCTTTTGTTCGATTGAATCGGTTTCAAAATTGACCAGATTTACAAGTATTCGGGTTAATTGGTCCAAATTTTTGTTGATTCGGGCGTAATCCAATACATCTTTCAGAATAGCCAAGGCACTGTCTTTTTGCCCCAAATTGCCATATGCCATCGCTAAGTTCATTCTGTTACTTTGGTACTTTTTAGTTCTTCCCATGGCTTTATATAGATTTGTAGCGCGTGTGAAGTAGTCGACACCACGCTTACCATCGCCAAGGTTACTAATAAGGATTCCTTGTTCGGCTATGGACGATGCCAATAACAGGGTATCTTTGATCTCCTCGGCATACTGAATAATCTTTTGCGTGACGATGTAGTCTTGCAAGGCATTATCTATCTGGTATAGATCGTACGAGTGTGCCAAGGAAAGTAGTCTCATATAATCATATCGGAATCCAATTGTATCGACCGAAGCAAGTGCCTGCGTTATGAGCTGCTGTGCTCTGTCGCGGTCAGTCCTCATTAGCGAGCATGCTCTCCAATACATCGACCTCCATAATAAGGGTGCATGATGTGGACCTTCTTTTCCCACCATAGCTTCCATTTCGCTGACTTTGTGGTCAAAGTCTTCAACCGTAATTACCAATTCATCCGAGTTGTCAAGTATCGTTGCTATCGAATCGAAGGGCTGATAAACTTTAGGCCATCCTCCAGCTTGCGCTTGCATGATGACTGTTACTTGCGAGAGAATTATGAAGATTATGTATAAATATCTGGATTTCATGCAGCAAATATAGCAAAAATTTAATTGTCCACCGCTTGTCCCCCTCGTTTTTTTGGCAAATTCATTACGATAAGCTACATTTGCACTCAGATTTACAAGTCGATATTTCATTTTTTTATTCCTAAAATAATTTTGTAAAATGAAGAATCTGTCTACCTGTCTGATGCTTATGGCATCCTTGTCGATGTTATCTGCAGTTGCATCGTCAACAGCAGAGAATGTCAATCACCCTGTACGTGCGAACATCAATAAATGCCGCATTGTTTCCAGTGAATTCTCCGATCAAGGTCAACATGTTGTAAGAATGAACTACGACATGAATCCCTCGATTATGGACAATCGAGTATATTTTGATCATCAGCTTCTTGATAAAAATCAGAAAGCTATGAAGTTGACCGAGGCTAAGACCTTCGTCAAAGGTGACAGATTTAGGGTAGGAAGTCCTAAACAGTCGGCTGCAAGGAATGTAGAGGAGGATGAAACTGAAACATTCTATGATGTTACGTTCCATTTCGACATTGATATGAGCGAATACAGTGTCCAAAACATTCTCATTTTTACACCTGATTTTTCAGCAGCTGCTTGGGGGTACATCGAAGGTGATGAACCTGAGTGCGTGTTTGGTGCTACAGCAGGTGCTTTTTGTGCTTTTGTAAAGATGGATAATGTTAATGGAGGCCCCATGGTTATGCTTTTTAAAGAGAATATGGAAGTAGAAGGCGATATGACCATTAATTTCGACCCTGCAGAAGCTACCAATCTGCAAACTTTTGCACAATATACGCATGATGGTGAATTAGTTACATTCCCAGTTGTTAAGTGGCTGGATGTGGATCCATACATCGAGACAATTGAGACTGGCAATACTAATTCTATTGCGTTAGATTTTAGTGTTTATTATGGAGATGCCTGTTTAGCTACAGTATTCGGTGAAATCGGCGCAAGTATTTTGGAAGATGACGGCGCCATTCATAGTAACGAAAACGCCTACGATTTCTATATAAATGATGTGAGCGATAAGGTTTCTGTTGAGCAGATGCGTATTGCTACAACCATCGACAATAATATGGATATAATTAAGTACGACGTTGTTACAATTGATGGTAGCCGCACCTTCGCTAACGATCCTGCAGATTTCTTATTTTATACTCCATCGTTCCCGGATGAACTCTACTTCAGTGATTTCTTCGCAGGAGGACCAGTTGTGAAGACAGAAACATCTACAACTTATGTCATGTATCGAAATTATAATGGCGGTTATTATATAGGAAAGAAACCTGCGGATAGGGAACTGATTGTAATTCCTGCTCGTGGTGAGTTCGAAACCGATTATGCTTGGAATACAACCAATGTTTCTTCTACACCACTAACCAATATGGGCGATGGACAGTTCCACTATATTATCTATCCTTACAGCCAGCACTATCTTTTTAGTTCGTACCTCGCGAAAGAAGGTGGTGAATTGGCCGAAGCTACTCCATCGGCTTTCTCGTTCGCTGAAAGCCAATTAGGAGGAGAGCTCTTCCAGAATGTTCCAATACAGGTCAGCACCAGTACTTTGAAGTACGAGGATACCCCAGAGTATTATTTCCCACAATTCTATTGGACCTATATCGGCAATAATGGAGAACAAAACCTATGTCGGGCACGTACCAGTAACGTGGAGTTCCGCCACAACGGTAATGTTATAGCATCCGATGTCTGGGAAATGGAGGATAAATGGAACGAAGACTTCTTTTCAAATTTTGCTGACGTGGATGGCAGCTATGACCTCGTTACAAGCACCGATATCAATCTGGGTGAAGTCGTAGGTCGCAATACCACGGTTACTCACTATGTAATTAACGGTAATAGCGATTGTCAGTCTCCTACCATTCAGATGCTTCAACTTCGTAAGGAGGATGAAACCGTCACCACCCGTTTTGCAGAAGGTGATGTCGTGATGCTATCTGTTGCTGGAGGCGATTACAAGTATAATATAACCGAAAACTGGGAGGAATGGTTCGATTATATTCCTGCTCCCATCAAGGTAGAGTATAGCGCCTATAATGCCAACGAATGGCAGGAGCTGGAGGTAACGGCCAACGAAGACCTGTTCTATCTGCCTGGTTTCGGCGACACCTACCAGGGCACAATCTCTGATCTTCCTGTCAGCCAGAACAATTGGTATGACCTTCGCCTCACCGTTGTCGATGCAGCAGGCAATAGCCAGCAGCAGACACTTACGGCAGCATTCCGTGTCGACAATGCTACCTCGATCAGCAACCTGAAGCCAGCAGTCGAGCAAGTTGCCTACGACGTATACGGCCGTAAGTCAACCAGCGGCAAGGGCTTGCTGATCTGCAATGGCAAGATCATTACCGTAAAGTAATTTGAATACCTCAGGGCAACAGACCGCTGCATAGCATCTTCTTGCCCAGCCACAACCCATATTAGATAAGGGACAGTGCATTTGATCGCGCATCATTTGCCTGTCCCTTCTGTCTTTCGTGGTTTGTAATGCCCTCATCCTTTTTCCCTGTTCATAATTTTTGTGATGTAGCAGATACTTCTAATGAGGGGAACGCGATGTTATATTATTGATAGAATTGATAATTATGTTACACATAAATTGACATATTATATCAATTTCAAAATATTTACGTTAAAAGCAGAGAAAAAATTTGGAAGATTAAAATAAAAAAACTATATTTGCAGCGCAAAGTCAGCCGTAATACCAGCAGTGATGCAAATAGCGAAGTCCCTATGTGCTCGCATCCTTCTTAAGTGAACTCTGCATTACGCTTTTCCTAGGGCGAAATAGCATCTCATTTTTTGTGAGGTGCTTTTTTCTTTCCCTCTTTTTTCTTATATAGACTTGGATCAATCAAAGGTTGCCCAATTGGAGGAACCGAGATTCCATATTGTACCTTTTCATGAGACTTAAATCTTACACCGATGGTTACTTTTACTGTTCCAAGTTCTTCTGTTTGATATTTCATTATCAGCATATCCTGAAACGGCTTCTGGTTCGGCAAAGGTGGTATTCGGATTTGAGTTGCATTCCCTCGTTGCGTGTTTCTCCATAGCGTTACTCCATAGCGAGCCCTTTTCCCAGCAAGCTACTCTAACTTAGAAAAGAGAAAAGAGCAGAAAGAGGGAGGTGGGCCTTACTTCAACAGACCTACGATCTGATGCAGCGCGGGCATCCCAGGACCTACATGCGTTGGGTTTGCACCAATAACTCGGTGAGAGCTTGCTGTCGCCTGTTGACGGGCT
>JAZUEP010000139.1:0-3813 GCA_045640225.1 Bacteroidales bacterium
GTCTGGCATTCCGTGTCAGACAAGTTGCTTGTATCTTCTTCAAAATGTTCATTCGAACTGTCAAAGAACGTAATTTATTGACCAATAACGAACAATAAAATCAAATTCTATAGTCAATCCTTGGATTGCAACATAGAAGGATAATAAGGTAATGTCGTGGGTTCATATTCTATTTGATTCTAAGGATTATCAAATTTTTGGGGACGTTTCCAGTAGCTCAGGAGTCTACTTAATCAAAAGAGTCGCACAATCGAAACTCTTTAACTTTTTAACCCTTTAACTCTTTAACTTTATGCTTCTTTCGCTCTGACAACATCCACAACGTGGCTGCCGGCTCCGATCAGGTCACGCCGTTCCGAGATGCATTTCTGGTACTCGATGAAGCGGGCGAATGTCTCGTCGCTCATCTGGTTAAGGCGTGTACGCATGTAATCGGCCGCACCATCTGGCGAAAAGATTGTTACCCTCTCCAGTCCTGCCTTGGCATTCAGCCGATCGATGTCTTCAAGCCGGACATAGTCGTACAACTCGCCCTCCTGTACCCGTAGGTGGTAGTCGTCGTCTACGATGCCGCGTGCCCTGAAGTCACCGATTCGTTCCTCGTCGAAGCAGTACGACAGAATACTGTATTCATTCATCAGGTAGGCCACCAGTATCACGCCACCCTGTTTCGTCACGCGACGGGCTTCGGCCAGGGCCTTCACTTTCTCGTCGTCGCCAATCAGGTGGTACAGTGGTCCCAGCAGCAGCGTTACGTCGGCCATACCTGTCTGGATGAAAGGCATTTCCCTTGCGTCGCCCTTCACCACGTCGGCCGTCGGCTCGCGTTTCAGGAAGACCTCGATGTTCCTGCGGACAAGCTCCACGGCTTTCACGCGGTAGCCTTCGGCCATCAATGCTGACGTATAGCGTCCTGTACCTGCGCCGATGTCCAGAATAGTCTGTCCCGGTTGCAGGAATCGATGCAGGTGGTACATTGTTGTTTCGAATTCCACCATTCCATGCCTCCGCAGCAGGCGTAGGTCCTCGGGGTGCTTGTTGTAATGCTTCTCTATGTTCGATAATGCCATATTCGCGGTTCATTCCGAAGGTTCTGTACCTTCTAATTCCGCCGCAAAGATACACCTTTTTTTATTATCCACCAAATTTTTGGCTAAAAAATCGCCTATTCCATACAAACCATCGAAAATTCGCTATCGTACTCCTCTCTCTTCTTAATATTATAACCCATTCTGCTTCCGTAGAGCGAGAAGGAAGAATCTTCGCCAACATTCTGCCTTAATAAAACGCGGAGGAACATTTTTCGCCAAAACTATGCCTTCGCAAAACGCGGAGGAACATTTTTCGCCAAAACTATGCCTCCGCAAAACGCGGAGGAACATTTTTCGCCAAAACTATGCCTTCGCAAAACGCGGAGGAACATTTTTCGCCAAAACTATGCCTTCACAAAACGCGGAGGAAGAGTTTTCGCCAAAACTATGCCTTCACAAAACGAGGAAGCACATCCCTCGTCCGTAAAGCTCTTCTCTGTTTTGTCGGCGGGCTCTATCGATACTTGATTTGCGATTAGGAGTTGGCATAATCTATTAGTTTGCGGTCGTTGCTCAAGTTTTATCTGCAGATTTGGCTGCTATGTGGCAGAAATGTCGTATCTTTGCGAATGAAAGTCATTTGCTTGCCTGTAAGAATGCGGCAATGTGACATGGAATTGAAATTGAATTATAGTCTTATGGAAAAGAAAACTCTCTCACGAAGAATCTTGATGTCCTTGTTTGGTGTGCTTACAGGAGCCGTCAGTGTGGCTATTTTTAAGATTGCGTCCTTTGGCGTAGATCCGTTTCAGACGTTCATGGCAGGCCTCGATGCGCTTGTGCCTATCCAGTTCGGAACGTTGTATATGATAGCGAATGCCGTGCTGTTCCTGTTCGCGCTGATCTTCGACCGTCATTACATCGGTATTGCTACGTTCATCAACCTGTTCCTGCTGGGCTACGTCGTGGAGTTCTCGTACGACGCGTTCAGGATGATTCCATTTCTGGCCGATCCGGCCATGTGGGTCAGGGTTGTCTGTCTGGTGGTCGGTATCGTGCTGATCTGCTTCGGTTCGGCCTTCTATATCACGGCGGACCTGGGTGTATCGACCTACGATGCGGTTGCCTTGATCATGGCCAATACATGGAAGTGGTGGAAGTTCAAATATATTCGTATCATCACGGATCTGGTTTGCGTCATTACCGGTTGCGCGCTCTATCTGATGGCAGGCGGTGAGTGGTCGATGATTCCTACGATCGCAGGCATCGGTACCATCGTCACGGCTTTCTTCATGGGCCCGTTGATCGAGTTCTTCAACGAAAAATGTGCGCGTCCTTTCCTTTATGGGAAAGAACAACGATAAGTCACCATGGCGCTTTGGCTTACGGTGGCCAAGCGGAGTCAGAAATATAAACAAACAATAAAAATGAAGAAGCAACTTCTTTTCACGGCATCGGCTGCGCTGTTGATGCTTGCCAGCTGTACGGGTTCGACCGAACCACAGCAAAGTCCTGACCTGCAGGCCCTGGGTCTGAAGGGACAAGTAAAGGAAATCACGCATTACATCTATGATGCGGACGAGGAAATGACCATGGGCGACTCGTCGTACCCTGGCAGCAAATATACCTTCGACGAGAAGGGTAACCTCGTATCGGAGGACGATTACATCTTCCAAGTCGAAGACCTGACGCGTGACGAGAAGGGACGTATCGTCGCAAAGCATACGGAAGATGTCAGCGATTCGGAGGGGGATGACTACAACATCTACGACATGACGTATACGTATGGCGAGGGCTTCTTGCCGCTCAAGGTCTACACGATCATCTCGGGCGTCATCAGCTATACGGACGACACCGAGAATCAGTACGACGCCGAGGGTAACCTGACGTCGGCTAAAAGCAACAGCATTTTTGATGGCAATACCGATGAAAGTAGCACCCAATACACCATCCTCGAGACTGACGAGATGGGGAACTGGACTCGCCGCTTCATCGCTACCCAAAGCGTCCAGCAGTTACTGGATGGCGATAACAACCTCCTGGAAGCTGATACTACCTCGAGCTACAGCATCGATATTCGCCAGATCATCTACTACTGATCGGGTAGAAGAATACGGAAGATGCGGTTCTGAAGGTCTTAGCGGATAAAAACCAGCTAAACCGTCAGAACCGCGTATTTGTTTCTGTTGGTCAGGATGAGGCTTTACATCGAGCCGATCCAGAGGAGGATCATGGCGATGACGACAAAGAGGAGGTCGAGTGACTTGCTGCGGATATTCTGCTCGTGGAAGAAGAGCCATCCGGCAATGAATCCGACGATGACACCCGAACGACGTACCAGCGAGACGACCGAGATGAGCGCATCGGGGTAGGAGAGTGCGTAGAAATAGCAGAAATCGGCCACCGAGAGGAAGATGGAGATGAAGACAATCTGCCAGCGCCAGTGGAAAGGATGCTTGATGCGATGACGTCGCGGCAGCCATAGGACGAGCAGCACGATGCCCATCATCAGCACCTGGTAGAAGTTGTACCACGACTGGATGACCATCTTGTGGAAGCCACGATTGGGCAGGATGCCGAACAATCCGTGACCGTTGAGCGGATCGCCGACCAGAAACTTGTCGTACAGGCCTGACAGCGCACCGATGACAGTACCGGCAATGACGGCCCAGATCCATAAGCTATGCTTGATGGAGATGCCTTCCTTGCGGCCAGACATGGAGATGAGGCCAAAGGCGATGATCGACACTACGACACCGGCCCATTGCCAGCCGTTGAGCTG
>JAZUEP010000140.1:0-52242 GCA_045640225.1 Bacteroidales bacterium
CCAGTTGCCCTGCTCGTCCTGCCAGAAGGCACCGCCGCTCTCTTCGGGCGAATAGTCTCCGAAGTAGGCTCCCTGCTCGAAGGTCATGGCGCCGTGGAAGGTGTCGGGAATATCCTTGCGGGCAAAGCGCTGGAAGGCGGGGCTGTCGGGCGCTACGTCGCCGGCAAAGTCGGCATAGCCAACGCGGGCGCGTTCCTGCTTCACCTCCATGCCTTCTTCGGTTTCGGTGCGCTGCTCTGTCATCAGGTAACCGTCCTCGATGGTGATCTTATCCAGGTCGGCCTTGTTTCGGTGCGTGTGGCTGTTTGGGTCAGGTGCGCCTCCATTGCCGCCGTTGATGTTCATGGTGGTCGATATGGATGCTCCGCCCATTCCTGAGTCGCGCAGACGCTTCGATCTTGGCAGCGCCGGCACTCTTCTTGTGATCGATGTATATTTCATTGGTCGATGTATTATGTGCTGTTCGCCTCGAGCGATCAGCGGTCTGTATATTCGTCTGGTCTAAACTCCACCACCGTGATTTCGGTCGTGTCCTCTTTGCAGTTCTCGATGTCCGACACCAGCAGGAACTTGGCGTCCCCCTGCATGTTTTCCTTCAGACAGGGGAGAGCCTTCTTCAGTATCGATGCCGTGCCAGTCAGCTTTGTCTTGCGACTGGCATATTGACTATATATCGTGCCTATCAGAAGCTGCTCTGCCGTGGTGGTTCTGCCAGCTCGTGTCATGCTCTGCACCTGGTCGCCGGTGACGGCCGACATCAGCAGGGCTCTCGAGGCGGGGATGGCGCTTTCGGATGTTCCGACGATGGTGTCGATCTCAACGTCCTCCTTGGCGTTCTCGTTGATCACTCCCTTATATTCCAGGTCGTCCACTTCCAGCTCTTTGTATGGTGTCTTGTTCTGGCATAGGGTGACAGACGGAGCTTTGTAGAGCATCCAGCGCAGCTTCTTGTAGTGTTCCTTCTCGTTCCACTTCACGGTGGCAGGCACGCCGTTGTGGTACCACCACTCGCCGTAGTCGAACGGATAGATGCCCGTCACGACAGTCACCTCCAGATATCCTGCATTCGGAGGGTAGGGGATATATTCGCCGTCGTCGAGGTTGCCGATCAGTCCGGTCACCTCTTTGTCCGAAAGTCCCACCGAGTGCTTGTTTTTCTTCCATCCTAATATACCGGCCGACTCCTTTCGGTCGTCGCCGTCATACCATTCCAGAAAGCACGATATGGCGTCAGCTGTGAAATAGGGCATGCCTCCTCTTATGTACATGTTGAGCGGGTCTTCTCCACTGTTCCATGTTCCCTGGTTTCTCACGAAGCCCATCGCGTCGCGGCTTTTGCATTTAGCTGCGTTGTTGTAGTGGGCTATCACGTTGCCAGCTTCGTTGTATAGCTGTATCATGACAGGCACGAGAAGATATCCTGTCTGTGTCTTGATGCTGTTGTAGTTGTCTTTATCGTTGTCGTCGCTGGCTGTTGTGAACGGGTTGTATCGCGGGTCGATGAGGATTTCTTCCGTCACGCGAAGCAGGCACTCTGAGCTGTTGCTTATCTTTGGCAGATAGACGCGGTTTGTACGCATCAGCACGCGGGGCGACTTATCCTCTGCCGAGCTTCCTATACGACGCGGCCACCCGGTTTTCAGACTGCCGTGTCCTCCTGTCATAAACATGTAGGACACACCGTTCGACTCCTCGCCACCAAAGAATGGCTGTATATGAAATGGCGTCCCTCCGATATCGTTCAGTCCGTTCAGCTTCACGTTTGCACCATAATGGATGCTGAAGGATATATTGCTGTACCCGTCGGCATTTTCCAGCCACTCCTTGGCGTAGTCCGGATAATAGCTGTTGACGCCGGTCGAGGTGTTCTGAAGGTTGACTGCACTTGCATCAATGCTGCAGTCTGCATCGATGTCGTCGCTGATCAGTGTCTTGTCCGCATAGACAGACAGACTGATCTTGGCGTTGTTTGCTATTTTTGCAGCTCCCATCATCTGGTCGTCTGACTGCCACTCCAGTACTTCGCTCGCGCCTTCGTTCCAGAGTCCGTTGAGGTCATACACGTAGATTGTCCCGCATCGCTGCACCATCTTCAGAGCTAACGGCTGAAGGAAACCGCTGATCACTTCTTTCATGCTCAGCCATTCGCCTTCTTCGTCCACAAAGTTGTCGCTTCTCACCTTCAGCTTGTCCAGGGTGCACCTCGTGCTGCCTATATAGGTCGAGATATAGTCCTGGTTGATCTCTGAAGCAAGGCCGATGCGCTGAAGGCCGTTCTTGAGGATATCTTCCAGCGTCTGAATGCCGTTCAAATTGTATTTGATGCGGTCCAGCGCGCCGAAGTCCGAGAAGGTGAGCGTCACTTCGTAGTCGTCCATGTAGGCATACGGCTCCTCGTAGAACTCCGGATCCAGCGTTCCTTCCCAGTAGAACACGCCGTTCCTGTAAATCTCGAGACGGATGTCGCCCGCTTTATCCGTGTACAGATCCGTGTACGTGCGGTCGCCCGGGCTTACGATCACGAGCTCGGCCTTGCTTCCGCATATCGTCTCCTCGCGGTCCTTATCCTCCAATTCAATGGTCAAAGGCTCCTCATCAGGGAAAGTGAGGGTGCCTCCCTGGCTGAAGGTACCCTCTTCCTGCATGATGCGAACCTCCCAAGCCACGCCCTTTCTTGAATAGAACGTCCCTCTGTATCTTGCGATGTGCATATTCTGTAATTCGTAATTTGTAATTCGTAATTCATCTGGCCGTCGTGCTCGGCCGGCTATCATGTTCTACTGCTGAGTCTGTTCCTGCGCTTTCTGGTCGCTTCGAGGTCGCGGCCTCGGATGCGGAACGTGATCTTCTCATGCCCTCCATAGACCGTTGCTCCCTGCTCTTCTCGGATAATCTCTCGCATCTTATTCTCAGGCGTCACGATCTCCGGGTTGCTCGATGCTCCTGGGTACTCGCCGAAGAGTCCGAGCGTCGGCCCGTATGCCACAGTGCCCTTGGCAAACTTCGGGATCGATGCAGCTATGATGGCAGCCTCCTGCGCGGCAACAAATCCGGCAGCGATGGCCGGTCCGGCAAAGGGGATCTCTGCGTATGTGGCAAAGGTCTTGGCGGCTGCTACGGCGCTCCATGCTGCCGCCTGTACGGCAAGAGCCTGCTGCACGCCCGCGGTCTCGGCCATTGTGGCGGCGTTGGCGGCGGTTTCTGTGCCCATTTCGGTCGTGTTAGCAGCAGCCTCTACACCCTTGGCAACAGCATGGGCAGTAGTGAGGGCATTGACCATTTCCATGACGGTGCTGATACTTTCGTATATCTGAATGCCGGAATCTACGACGGCCATGGCTTTCTTCCACGCCTTATCGTTACCCTTCAGGGCCTCGGTCATGTTCTCGATGCCGCCACTCACACCTTTGATGCTGCTCCAGGCGCTCTTCACGCCTTTCATGCCCTTATATGCCTCAGAAAGGTCAACCTCTGGTTTGATGACGGGGTTGATCTCTTTGTCGATGGCGTCGTTGGCAGCGTCCCAGGTATTCTTCAGCTTCTTTACTTCAGAGATCTGACGCTGTATTCCTGCGCGCTGCTCGGCGGTGGCTTTCTGCATCTTCTCTTCGAGTGCATCCATCACCTTGTTCAGCTCTTCGTAGGTGGTGATCTCTGCCGGGCTCACGGTACTCCAGTCCTTCTGTTGTGGCGCTGTCACACTTACTTCTCCGAGCTGAAGCGTTGGAATGCTCGAGGCCTTATCCATTTCGGCTATGAGTTCCTGCACCTTGGCGATCTCGTCGTTGATGTGTCCGATGTTCTCGCGTGTGGCGGTCATGCGCTGCGCCTGCAGGTCCTGCAGCTGCTTTTTCAGTGCGCCATACGTTCCGTCGGCGTAGTTTTCCTCTGGTTTTGTCGGTTTTGTTTTGGTAGGAGTGGCGGCGGGTCTTTGTCTGACAACCGCCGAGTCCATTTCTGCAGATGCCTCTCGCGCCTTCTGCATACAGGCGTCAAACTGTTTGCCAAGTCTTACGATATCCTGGATCAGAATACCGTTTTGTCTCGCCAGCTCACGGTGTTCTGCATCGTTGCTATTCTTTCCAGAGGCAATGATCTGGTTCATCCTGTCTCCGTTAGCCTGAAGCTCCAACTCTTTGGCGGCTTTTTGCGAGGCAATGGTCTTGGCTTGTGCTTCATATCCGAGCTGCTGGCAGTAGGCTTGGCTTTTTGCTACCAGTACGTCATACCACTCTGCAGCTGTTTTATGAGATCCGAATATATCTCCGTATGTTCGGTTCAGGTGATCAACCTGGTCGGCGGCCTGCTGAGTGCCATCTTTCAATCCCTTCAGTTTGCCTATCTCGAGCTGCAGCTGGGCCGAGTTTCTGGTCACGGTGTCGCTGAAGGAATCCGTCGCCTCTTTTGCTTCATCTACGCGATCCACAAACTCATCGGCTTCGTCATTGAACGAGGCGATGGCGGTAACTATGGCGGTTATTACGGCAGCGATGCCGAGGGTTAGGGCAGAATAGAGGGCGGTGACCGCTACCGTCAGTGCCGTAGTCGAAGCTGCGGCGGTTGTGCCTGTTGCTGCGAGGATGCGCTGAGCTGCGCTCACTACATGCTGGTGCGCTGCCAGGATCTTAGCTTTTGCTGCGGCTACACTCTCCATATTCGAGAGGGTCTTCAATGCGTTTGCGGCTTTGATAGCTCCTCCTGCTGCGTTGGCCGCATCTGCTGCTATCTGCACGAACGGACTGACGCCTTGCACCAGCGAACCGAGCTGCTCTTTGATGTCTCCAAGGGTATTGGCCAGCTGCTGTTGCTTGCCGGCATCGGTCTGCGCGAGTGCTGCATTCATGCCTCCTACACTGCTTTCGATCACTTCTGCCAGCACGGCAGCTCTTTCGCTTTCGGTTCCAAACTTCAGGATCTGCTCCTGTGCTTCGTCGAAAGAGTACCCGTATCTACTCAGCGCGCCAACCTGACCCTCCATGACCTTGCCCATCATGGTGGCAATCTGCGCGGCACTCTCCTGGCTTGCATTCAGACCATACTGCTGGGCGATCACGTCGTTCATCACTGGGATCAACGTCCTCAGCGAGTCGGCCTCTTCCAGATAGGTGGCCATTTCCTGCGCGCCAGCCAGCTGCACCTCGTCGCCTATCACTCCGAGGTCCTGCTGTGCACTGCATAGATCTTTGATACTCTGGATCTCCTCGTCGGCGGCATTCATGGTGTTGCGCATCGACGTCTCCAGCTTGGTCTCTGCCACTACCTGGGCCTGATAGTAGCCGGTCAGCTCATTGCAGGCTCCCGCAAGCTGTCCGAAGATGCTGGTCACTGCGTCGATGCCCTGTGACAGCGAGGCAAAATTGACGACCTCTGTGTTCAGCTTTCCCATCGACTCGCTGGCTGCAGCTGTCTGGCTGCTGATCTGATCGAAAGCGTCGCGCGTCTCGGCGCCGAGCTGATCCATCTTTTCGCCTATCTTCTCGGTGGTCTTGCCGAGCTTCTCGAAGGCTTGTGCCAGATCCTCGCCGTTTACGCTTATTTCTTTCATCACCTGGCTTCCATTGTCGTCTATGGTGATCCTGAATTTAACCTCTTCTGCCATTGTTTATGGTTGTTTTTTGTTTGTTTTCTATCATGTACCCGATGCTCCGGGCGTATTGTCTGAAGCAAGCCTCAGACCTCTTGCCTCCAAGGCCCGGACAAAACGTGCCTTCTTCTCTTCGTCGCTCATAGGTTTTTCCTCAGTTCTGTTGCCCGAATCCTTTTCCCAGCTGAAGAGGAGAAGATCTTGCGGTTTGAACCCCTTTCGTTCCTTTTTATCAACGTAGGGAAGAGAGACAATATATCCCATCCAGCGCATGCGCTCCAGGTCGGCTACGTCTCTCTGTTTCTCGAGGTCGCGCCAGGCGGCAATGATCGACGCAAATTCATAAGGGGTGCACCGGCAGAAGTCCTGGTAGGACATACCGATGCACCCCAGTGCTATACCAAGCAATTCTGCAATATCGTGCGCGTCTTCCTCGCCGGCTGGCTCTGTCAGTTTCCCTCCGTCTCTCCTTGCGTCATGCTTGCGACGCCGGCCGCAAAGTCTTCCGGTGAGATGTGGTCCGCAAAGGTATCGAGAGGAATATCAAAGGCGATGCCATCGCATCTGCAGGCGCTATTGATACAGCACCAGATCAATGTCATCATCAGCTCCAGCCTCTCTTCGCTGCTGGCTTCCATATTGCCGAGTTCTGACACGTCCATGCCTGTCTTGCGCTTGAAGTCAAGCATCGCGCCCATGGTCATGCGACATGGATATTGCTTTCCTCTGATCTCGATAGTTACTTCGATTGCTTTCATGTTGTTTCAATGTTTATGTTGCCGAAGTCTTTGGTCCGGCTGTTCGTGATACGCTACCGGTCATCTCTCCGATAGCACCTGCGCTCTCGAGGGTGGTAGAGAACTTGCAGTCGTCGCCTGCCTGTCCGTCCAGCTCCAATGAGGTGATCAGATACTTACCACCATACGCCTTGTTCGATCCTTCAAAACCGTACGATGCGTCGATAGGCTCGCCTGCCACCATCTTTGATCGAAGCGTGTCATATCCCAAACGAGTGCCTTCTACCTCGTAGCCGTCAGTGGTAATCTGTTCAGAGAGAGTCTTCAAAGACTTCTGGCTCCACTTACCATCGCCCTGCTCTTTGGTGCTTCGGCTGTTGGTCTCGCCACTGGTGGCAATCTTACAGCCCGAGCTGTAGCCAAGTGCTACGCCATCGACCGCGAGGATGAGGTCTGTGCCGCTTTTGTAATCTGGCATAGTTGTACTGTTTTATTGTGATTTATTTATTGTTCAAACACTATTCGAAGAGCGCTCCATTATCCCCATCTGTTGTACGCGATCCCGGCCAATGCTACGCCAATCGCTATCATTGCAGGGAAGAGTAGTGCCTTCCATGGCGCGCCAGTTGGCTCTCGCGCCAGGTGGATCTCTTCGGTCGTGACGTTATTCTGTGTTCTTTCTTCGTATTGTTCGGACTCAGCTGCATGCACGACCTCGAGTCTTGCGCTGGTTGAGTCGCGTGCCACGCTTACAGCGGTGGCTTGTATTTCCCCCTCCGGCGTTCGCTTCAGAACTACGGCCACACCGTTCGAGCTGGCCATGTAGCAGGCGTTTTTCGGCAGTAGGGCAATCAGGCTGTCAGTAGTCATCAAGTCGATGATCTTCGTCTTCGGTGCCGTCTCGCGGTAATCTACCACCTCCACGATCTGGAGGGTGTTTCTTATGGATGCCGCCACGCTGTCCGAATCCGAACGGCTCGAGATCGACTTTTCCATCCTTGATGAGCTTCTGCAGCTTGATAGCAGCAGCGCAGCTATTGTTGCGAGGACAAAGAGCCACAAGTTGCAGCACCGAGGCCAGTGTCCCGGCCAATTCAAAAGTCTTGACATTTTCTTGCTGTAGTTTTATTACGGTTTCGGCCAATTCCTCTGTCGTGCCCTTCAGGTCATCATACATGGCCTTGTAGGCATCGTGACACTCTTTGGCCGCCTGAGCCGACCGGACTGCTTTGCTCGTCAGCCATACGATGACTGCTCCAAGGCCTCCGGCTGGTATAAGCCATTCGGCCCATCCGAGCAATGCGGTCAGATCCATTTCTCAGTAGTTTATTATAGTTCCTTTTTCACATCGAAGCAGGGGCAGGCTTTCTTCGCTCCGAGGTCTCGATGGCCTAAGACCTGCGCTCCCGGATGCAGCTTCTTGAATTTGGCTACATACTTCCGTAGTGCCTTCCGCTGCGCTTCGGTGCGCGTGTCTTTGGTCTTCTTGCCGTCTGCCGACATTCCTCCCACATAGACTACGTGGCGGGCCACTCCGTTATACCCCGAGGCTCCGTTGGTGATCTCCCATGGATCCACCACGTCATCCTCATTATAGGGCACCAGGTTCTCGACCTTGCCGTCCAGGTGTATCATGTCGGCGTAGCCTACCTGCTTCCATCCACGGCCGCCCTTGCTGACGGGCGAGGTGTGCCAGCGGCGTATCTCATCCGAGGTCACCTCTCGCCCCTCTCGGGTTGCGGTACAGTGGATCACGAGCATCTTCAGCTGTCCCATTTACTTGCGGATTATCAGCTACCCTGCGATGCCGGTGCCTTGCTACGGGCGTCGAGCACCACAAGCTCCTCGCCGAAGGCTGTGTTGGTGTCCATCTTCATCAGGATCTTGATGAAGTAAACCTCCGATGTGTTGGTGAGGCGGTCGATGAGGATCACGTCAGGATCATCTACGAGGTTGCAGCCTGCCCAGAGGTTGGTACCGAGGTCCATACCGCACAAGGTAGCAACAATAAAGTCGTCTGGCCACTCAGCGAGAGCCTCGATCTGGATACCCTTGAAGCGCGACACGTTGGTGTCGGTCCAGTCTGAGCCCTTGAACTCCTGGCTGGTGAGCTCCTCGTCGTACTTATCACTGTCGCCCACGCTCATGATGATGCGGAGGCGCGGGTTGTTGCGCATCCATACAGGGATCTTCTTGCGGATGTCCTGCAGCTTGCCCACCATGGTGGTCTGAGTGGACTTTACCTCCACCTTATCGTCGTCGTGCTCGATGCGATAGACAAAACCGTTGAAGAGGTGGTCGTCGCCAGTCTCCTGATAGTCGCCGTTGATGAGGTGCCAGCCGAGCTCGTAGTCCACGGTCTTGTTGAGCTCCTCGAGGAGCTTGTTCTGCACCTCCGATGGGAGCTGTGCGAAGACGAGGTTGCCGGTTGGCTGGAATGGTCGCCAGATGGCTTCGAAGGTGCGAGGGTTGAAGGTGGCAAAGGCCATGAAGTCCTTTGGCTCCAATACGCGCTCGCTGTACTCTGCATCGCCCTTGGCGTCGGTGGCAGTTGGAGTCTCCTTGCGCTTCTGCAAGGTCTTGCCCATCTTCATGCGTGGGATGCTGAACTTGGTCGAGATACCAGGCTCCATGCGGATCATGCCGCGCTCTACCATTTCGTTGCCGGTAGCTGCCTTGGTGAGGATGGCGTTGAGCACCTCACCGCTGTAGTTGGTGTTTGAAATCTGTAATGCCATGATATATGGTGTTTATTGTTGGTTACTTGAACTGCTGCCCGTTCTTAGGATTGCGAACCTGAGGCTTTGCGTTCTGAATCTTTGACGGTGCCTTGCGTACTCCCGCGCTCGCACCTAATTTTCCGGTGAGGTTCATAGGCGGGTTATTTGTAGCGCTTCTCTGTCTTGTTGCGGATCTGATCCATGCGAGCCTCCCATGGGGTCTGCTTGGTCTCGTGGTTGCCATTCTCGATGACATTCTTCGCACGGTTGCGTGGCTTCAGGAGGCTGAGCGCCTTCGAGCCGTTCTGATAGTCACTCTTCAGGAGGTTGGTGTAGATCTCGCGCTGGTCTTCACCAATGCGGCCATCCTTTACGGCGGCATCAACCTCTGCAGTCACCTTGGCAGCAGCTTCCTGCTCTGCCTGGGTCTTCAACTCCTCGTTCTCTGCCTCGAGTTCTGCCACCTTTGCGGCTACATCCTCTTCGGTCTCGCAGTTCGCGAAACGAGGGTTCTTCTTTTTAAGATCTTCGAACATTTTTTTGGGGTTGTTTTGTGACTGCATGCTTGCCTGCAGTCGGTTAGTAAATATGTTGTATATCTCGTTGCCGGTTGCCTCCTCGGGTACCGGATCTTCGTCATAGATGGCATCTGCCAGATGCAGGGCAATAGCTTCGTCTGCGTTGAGCCAGTGATCCTTCCCGTCCTCAAAATAGGTGCTCCGGATCTCGTCGGGCGTCATGCCGGTGCGCTCCGATATGATTTTCGAGATATTCTCTTCCAGCGACTCGATCTGCTCGATCAGCGCCTTCAGCTCGCGCTTGTTGCCATAGCCTCCTCCCAGCACGTTGTGGATCATGATGCGCGCATACTTGCCGATCTCGATGCGGTCGGCGGCAAGTGCTATGATGCCGGCAATGCTGGCGGCAATTCCGTCCACGGCTACAGTCACCTTCGCCTTGCATCGACGTATGGCGGAGAAGATGGCGATGCCTGGATATACGTCGCCACCGATGCTGTTCACGCGGATGGTGATTGTATCTGCTCCCATGCGGTCCACGGCCGACAGTTCCTCGACGATCTCGCGGCTGCTTACCTTGCCATCGCCCGGCTCGTCGCTCACCTCTCCGTAGAGGAAGAGGGTAACTTCGCCTGTGCTCGATATGTTTTTGATGATTGGTTTCATGTTTCGCTCCCAGATTTTTCGCTGCAAAAGTAGGTATAAAATGACCGCCCAGCAAAAAAGTGTGCAACCATTTCTCGCTTCTCTGCAACCTGTGCAATCTTATTCCCATACCATATAAAAAAGGTATATCTTTGCACCGTCAAAGTCATGTTCTGGCCGCCCGGGGCGGTCAGCGTATAGTTTAACATCATCAAATATGGAAGACCTTACCAACAAACAGAAGCGCGACTTCGCGCGCACCCTCTACATCAAGGAAAACCTGACACAGCAGGAGATCGCTGACCGCGTTGGCGTTTCTCGTCAGTCTCTCAGCCGATGGATCAAAGACGACCAGTGGGAGCTGCAGAAGGCTTCGCTCACTCTTACTCGTGAGCAGCAGATTGCGGCCCTTCAGCGACAGATTGCCGCACTCAACGACACCATCGCAGCGCGTCCTCAGGGCGAGAACTTCGCATCGCCTGGCGAGGCCGACACCATCACAAAGATCGCCAACGCTATAAAGAAGCTCGAGACCGAAACAGGTCTGGCTGATATCATTTCCGTCGGCATCCGTTTCCTCGACTATCTCCGCCCCGTCAACATGGAGCTCTGCAAGGAGTTCACCCGTCTCTGGGACGGTTTTGTAAAAGAAAACATCTAACCCAGCACCGCCATGACTATCAAAGAACGTGAAGCCCTCCGAGCGTGGGAGGAATACCGCGACGGCTCTTTGCGTGCCGTGCCGGTCGAGGTCAATCTGTCGCCGGCCGAGGTAGAGAAGAAACGCAAGTATCTCGAGGCGCATCCTATCGAGTGGATCCAGTATTTCTTCCCCGAGTTTGCACAATATGAGTTCGCGCCATTTCAGAAGAAGGCCATCCTCCGCTGCATCAACAACGACGAGTGGTTCGAAGTGCTTTCCTGGGCGCGATCGCTTGCCAAATCTACCTGCGTCATGTTTATCGTACTCTATCTCGCTCTGACAGGACGCAAACACAATGTCATGATGGCCAGCGCCACTAAAGACGACGCCATCCGTCTGCTCGGACCATACAAGCAGCAGTTCGAGAGCAACGGCCGTCTGAAGGCATTCTACGGCGAGCTCGTCAACCTCGGTTCATGGACCGATGAGGAGTTCACCACCAAGGGCGTCACCAATGCCTGTTCGTTTCGTGCGCTGGGTGCCGGCTCTGCTCCTCGAGGCAGCCGCAACGGATCCATCCGTCCGGACGTGCTTCTGGTCGATGACTACGACTCTGACGCTTCTGTCCGCAATCCGCGCATCGTCGATAATATGTGGGAATGGTGGGAAAAGGCGCTCTATGGCACCCGCGACCCTGCCACGCCTACGCTCATTATATTCTGTGGCAACATCATCGCAAAGGACTGCTGCGTCACCCGTGCCGGAGCCAAGGCCGACCACTGGGATGTGGTCAATATCCGCGACCGCAATGGTGTCTCCACGTGGCCTGCCAAGAATACCGAAGAGAAGATCAACGCCACACTCAGCAAGATCTCGTCGGCTGCACAGCAGACCGAGTACTACAACAACCCCGTCAAGCCCGGCGAGGTATTCCAGGATCTCAAATACGGGCCCGTGCCGAAGCTCTCCAAGTTCCCGTTCCTGATCATCTATTCAGACCCGGCGCCTGGCGAACACAAGAACAATCAGTCCTCAACCAAGTCCGTCGCGCTCATGGGCATGATAGGCACAGACGTGTATGTCATCAAGGTGTTCCTCGACCATGAGCTCAACAGTGTCTTCATCGACTGGCATTTTGCCCTCTTGCAATGGGTGGCCGACCATGGAGGTATCGATGTGCCGGTGTATGCCTACATGGAGAACAACAAGCTGCAGGATCCATTCTTCCAGCAGGTATTCAAGCCGCTGCTCGCCAAGGCAAGGCGCGAACGCAACGTCAACCTCTTCATCACGCCCGACGAGGAGCGAAAGACCGAGAAGGCAGCTCGTATCGAAGCCAATCTCGAACCGCTCAATCGCGAAGGTCACCTCATCCTGAACGAGGACGAAATGAACGACCCGCACATGCAGCGCCTCGACGAGCAGTTCCGCATGTTTACCATGTCGCTCTCATTCCCTGCCGACGGTCCCGACTGTATCGAGGGCGGTTACCGAATCCTCCGCAAGAAGGGGCAGCAGCTGCAACCTGTCAAGACCATCAAACCAAAACGAAATAACAATCACCGCTTATGAGTAATTTTATCGACATAACCGACTACGATGCCACTGTGCACCGTGATATCCTCGACGCTGTGACTCGCTCCGATGCCTCTATCGTCGAAATATGCGAGGATCGCGCAATCAGCGAAATGCGCGGCTATCTGTCTGCCCGTTACGACTGCAACACTATTTTCTCCCGTCAGGGAAAAGCACGTCATGCGCTCATCCTCATGATGGCCATTGATATTGCCGTGTATCACCTCTTCTGCATTCACAACCCGCAGAAAATGTCGCAGATCCGCAAGGACCGATACGATCGTGCGGTAGAATGGCTGCAGCAGGTGTCGAAGTTTCAGATCGCCATCGACGGAGCCCCCACATTGCCCGAAGAGGAAACAAAGGCCGCTGCGCCTTTTCAGTTCAAGTCTAACCCCAAGCGACATAATCATCTATGAACCTCATTCAAAGCATTCGTTCTGTCTTCACTAACAAGGCAAAGCAGCCTCGCCGTATTACGACGGGCAACAACATAACAAAGCCGGGCGCAACTATTACGCTCGCTCAGGCGCGCCGCTTCGGCTCTGGCATCGATCAGTATATCGTATCGGTTTTTTCTGCCGACAACATCGACTACTCTCGCCGAGCTCGCCTTCTCGACATGTACACCGATATTGCCACCGACTCGCACGTCATTTCAGTAGTCACCAAGCGACGCACAGGCGTCCTCTCTGTGCCTATAGAGTTCCGACGCGACTCCATTCCAGTCGATGAGGTGAATGAGCATATCAAATCCCCATGGTTCATGAATTTTCTGCAGGACGCCATCGACGCGCGCTTCTGGGGTTTCTCTCTCATGCAGTTCTATCGCAACGAAAAGGGATGGATCGACTACGACCTCATCCCTCGAAAGCATATCAACCTCATCGATCATGAGATTCTGCATCGCCAGACCGACCTCCGAGGCGAGTCGTTCGACAACTTCGACAACCTCCTCCTCATCCGCGACAAAAACGACCTCGGTCTTTATTGCTCACTTTGTCCGTGGGTAATCTGGAAGCGCGACTCTGCCGGCGACTGGGCGCAGTTCTCTGAGCTGTTCGGCATGCCAATCCGCAAATACACCTACGACGCAGCAGATCCTGATGCACTCAATAATGCGGTACAGGCCGCAGCTGATCAGGGCGGTGCTGCCACCTTCTTCTGTCCGACGGGTACCAATCTCGAGCTCATAGAGTCTGGCAACAACTCGGCTTCGTCCGATCTCTTCAGTGATCGTATCGACCGATGCAACGCCGAGATCTCGAAGGCCATCCTCGGCAACACACTTTCCACCGAAGCTGGCGACAATGGCACCCAAGCGCTCGGTACCGTGCACGCCAAGGAGGAGGAAGCCATCGCTCGTCTCGATCGTCAGTTCATCCTCAACCTCCTCAACTATGAAATGACCGACATCTTTGCGGCTCTTGGCATCGACACCAAAGGCGGCGAGTTCGTATATGTTTACCCGTCCACCACGACCCCAGAGGAAAAGGTGCACAACCTGCGCACCTGTATTCTCGACTTTGGTCTTCCCGTAGATCCGGACTATGTGTACAAGACTCTCGGCGTCGAGAAGCCTGCCGACTTCAAAGACGAAGACTGGCAGTTCCAGCGCACCCTCGTCCAGCAGCACACAGGTGGTCAGCCGAACTTGGATGACCCAGACAATGACCCCGATGGCGACGCAGAAGCGTCCTCGCTATCCCACGATAACAAAGGCCAGCGCCCTCCTCGCCGTCAGCCACAAAACCGCCTCCGTGGTTTTTTCGCTCAGGCCCCGCGCCGAAACGGGGCTTTCGAGTGGTAATGAATGAGCTTTATGGCCTGCAGGACATATCCGACGACGAGTTCCAGGATCGCATGTGTCACACGCTGTCTGCCTCAGGCGGGCAGCCTTCCGATGTCATCCCGTTCCGCAACTCCGTCCGTGCGTCAATGATGGTTCCTCCAGAGCTTATCATGGCAGCTGTCAAGGATATCTACAACGACACCATAAAAGAAGGCGATCTCAGCCCAGAGCTATTTGAAGGCATTTCGAACGTCATTCAATCGGCATGTCAAAAAGGCGTCGATCAGTCGTCTTTCGATCCTGACGATGAGTTCAGGCGACAGCTCGCTCATAGTGCCGACGTGTTCTCTGCTTTTAAAGTGCATTCAGCACAGCAGGCAATAGCCTCCAAACTGCTCGACGACCAGGGCAATCTCCGCTCGTTCCGAGATTTTCAGGACGCTGTTGCGCCTATCACCAGCCATCAGTGCGGACGATGGCTGCGCACGGAATATGATACCGCTGTCATCCGCGCTCATCAGGCAGCCGACTGGCAGCAGTTCCTCGAGGAGGCCGACGTATTCCCGAACCTCGAGTGGATGCCTTCCACTTCTGTCACTCCAGGAGCGGACCATGTGCCGTTCTGGCATACTATCCTCCCAATAAACGACCCGTTCTGGACTCAGCATCGTCCGGGTGACCGATGGAACTGCAAGTGCTCCCTCCAAGCCACCGACAAAGCTCCTACTGGCCGACCAACCTCAGCATCGCCTGTCAATACCGACCCTCAGCCTGGTCTCGACTCCAATCCTGGCGCAACCTCTGAAGTCTTCAGTCAGTCTCACCCATACTTCCCGTCCGACTGCAATTCCTGTCCCTTCCGTTCTGCCACCGTTCCCTCGGCGTCAGCCGATGGCAACTTCAAGAATCAGGCAAAAGATTGCTACAACTGTCGTTTCGTTTCCAAATGTATAAACGAAGTCAATGGCAGCGCCGGAAAAGAGCGATTTTATACCCGCAAAGAGACAGCAGAATCCGAAATGCAGACCTTTGACGGCAGAGTGCCGTTCGAAAACCTGCAGACTGGTAGCGTCTTGCTGTCGAATAAAACGAAAGAGCGTCTATTGTCTCATTGCAGAACATTGGAAGAGGTTGATATTGCGAAATATATATGGGAACACATTGACAGACTGCAGCCTCTTCCTGGGAACAACTACGAAATGTTAGGTGAAGGCAAAGATCTGTCAGATCCAAAAGATGCAAAAAATGTTGAGAAAAAGCGTCGAAGAGGTGTTGTCGGTTACTATAAGTATTATTTTGAATATGACAACAATATGCGTTACGTGAAATTCGAAAAGCATAGAAGAGGCTTTGAGCAACCGTATAGTATATACATAGAAAAAGCGTGAAAGTCCGGCCTTCTAACCAGCCATTGGACAATCACGCATAAAATATCTCGCCGCACTAAAAAATTCAATTAAGCGCTGCAAATATACGCCATTCTTCGATAATATCCAAATTTTTCACCTCAAAACCTACCAAAATACCCCGAAATATATGAAAAAAATGACATATCCCATCTTCTGCGTGACAATTTTCCGCTATGCAGACACGCTGGGCCTCGACTATTGGCCAGGGAAAAATCACCACGATCACATGGTTAGGATCGTCCGGAAATATGCAGACCGAGCCAACAAGACTCTCGGTATCATCCAACTCGCCAACGACAACCGCCACATGATAGTATGGAGCCCGAACATGAATAAATATCGGGCCGTACAGACGGTCGAGCAGGCTTTCGATCTCCTTATTCGATACGCCGATGAATGACGCCCAGTTTATAGCTCTTCTGAGAGCAAAACAACAGCAGCTGCAGCAGCTATTCCAACGCAAACTTCCAGTCATGGTCGGCGCTATGGCAAAGCACCATTTTCAGGAAAATTTCCGTCTGGGAGGATTTGTCAACAATGGTCTGCAGAAGTGGGTACCGGCAAGGCGAACACTGCAAGGTGGCGCAGGTGCGTCCGATAACTACGGCACGCTGCTGAGCGGACGCAATCACCTCTTCTCGAGCATCGGCTACAAGCCTGGAAACGGATCTGTTACCATAGGCACCTCTGTGCTTTATGCTGGCATACACAATTTCGGAGGAGCTACGCATCCGACAGTCACCGCCAAGATGCGAGGCTTTGCGTGGGCTATGTACTATAAAAACGGCGGAGGCGTCAAAGGCCAGGAACCGCCGCAAGCAGCTCAGCGATGGAAAGCACTCGCACTGACGCGCAAGCAAAAGCTCAATATCAAGATCCCGAAACGTCAGTTCATCGGCGACTCTCGAGAGTTGACTGCAGCTATCGGCACCAAGATCCAGACGGAGATTGCTTCGGTGCTGTCTTCATGAACCACTCCTTTTGCCACTGTTCCCTGCGGTTTTCCGCAGGCCCAATATAACAACAGATCAGCCGCACATGGCTGACCCTCTTCCAACCTCCAACATCAAATCGCTATGTATTTCCACCACTCATCCTACAAGCGGCGACTCGAGATCTTCCCGTCGTTCTGCATTGACATTGTTCCGTACTTCTGTACAAAGACTCAGAAAAACCGCACCGGCATAATTCTGATCTTTGCTTGGCTTACCGAGGAAATCATGCTCGAGTTCCCATAAGAAGCGAACGGTATTTACACAAAAATCGTCCGTTTCTATTCACAAAAATCAGCAATTTCTATTCACAGCGCCTATTTCGACGCACAAATCGATATAATATGGAAATGTTTCTTTCGTCCATCATCGCAGCTATTGCCGCCGGCATGGATCTCGACAATCTGGTCATCGACGAAGACTGTGGCCAGCTCGAAGCTATCGCCCAGGGGCTCGATCAATACCCTGTCACGTTCCCCTGTGTTCTCGTATCTGCGCCCGAGTGCCAGTTTTCCAACCTCGCCAACGAGGTAGTGCAGCGCGGCAAAATGAAACTGTCTGTCCGTCTCGCGTTCGACGTGTACGACGACACCCGCTACGGTTCCGGCCAGGAGTCCGAAATGATTACGCGCATGCAGCACAATAAGAAGCTCACCGGCCTCATCAATCGCAAGAGCTTCGAAGGTGCAAGCGGTAAGATGGTCCGCACATTCTTTCAGTCTTACTCAATGCCGCACGGCGTTAAGGTGTACGAGACCATCTACGAGGCCACTGTTTCTGATTGACTGAAACCACGCGCTGGCCGTCTCGGTTAGTCAGAGCAAAACAATATCCCGGTCGTAGGGTTTACATAGGGCCTACGACCAGGATGTCTCGTTTTTTCAATCGGTACGGATTTAGTAAGTTTCGCGTTTTGTCTTCTGGAGTGACTTGATACTATTTGCTCGCGAAATTATTTTCGTGACCAACAAAAAAAAGCCCCGATATTCGGAGCGATTATGCAGCAGCTGAAGAAAAAAATTTTTATTACGTTTCGTTTTTATTGTTGACCACCCAACCCACCATCCAAGTCACCATCCAAACCCAAAATCACCGTTCAAGCCGACCTGGCCTTCAGACCCCGTTCAAACCCCGTTTTGGCCGCCATTCAAACACCCTCTCAAACACTCGAAAATCGCTGTTATAGGCCATTGTAGGCCATATTTTGACCCCGATGTAAACCTCCCACCGTTCGAGGCCGTTCAATTCCTTACCAAGTGTAAACCATTATTCAAGCAATGTAAACCAATCGTTTTTCCGCTGGTCCTCCTCCTTCTCTCGTCTAACTCATTGATTTTCGGTCTGATCCTCCTTATTCGCTCCCTCTCTCAGTTCTCTCATTTCGTTTTTCCCCCCTTAGATAAACAAAAAGGAATGGACTCTCGCGCAGAGTGTAAGGAGGGGAGCCATAAAAAACTCACAGAGAGAAGATATAGGACCCAAGTTTTTCACTCATTACTCACGAAAAAACAGGGTTTATGGACGTTTTCGTACATTTTTTGTGTTTTTTTTCGACATAATATACCATCGTATACACAAAAACACTATCTTTGCCCCACGCAAACTTACAAAAAACAATCTATATGCGCAAAACACTCTTCCTCACACTCCTCGCCCTCCTCGGGCTTACGGGCTACGCTCAGAACACCTTGCTCGTAGGCGACGTCAACCACGACAACGTCATCGACATCGCTGACCAGATCATCCTCTCAAACATCATCCTCGAGAAGCAGGACCCCGAGGTAGCAAGCCTTAGTGCCGACGGTAAGATCTCGTACAATACCCTCAAGACCGTCCAGCTCATCAATGGCGTAGATTTCAACGTCGCCATCAAGCAGCTCGTCGACCGCTCGGCCTCCATCATAACCTCTGACACCAACATTCAGCTGATCACCTTCATGAAACGAGGCAGCGCCGATGGTACCCTTGTCAGCACCGCTGACTCGAAAAGCGAAGCTCGCGCCGTATACAACCCCGCAAAGAACGAGATCATCATCTACGTCGACGGCGACGTACTCGAGCTGCCAGCCAACAGCTCTTCGATGTTCTTCAGATTCCCCGACCTCGTCAACATCGACTGGGGAACCAGCACGGGCCTCAGGCTCAACACCTCGAATGTCACCAATATGAATGCCATGTTCGACGTTTGTGCATCACTCCCCTCGATCGACCTCTCGCAGTTCGATACCTCGAAGGTCACCGATATGAGTACCATGTTCTACCAGTGCGATAAGCTCGAGAGCATCGTGCTCGGCACGAAGTTCGACACCTCGAAGGTCACCAACATGAGCGGCATGTTCGCCAATTGTTATTCCCTTCCAGCGCTCGACCTCTCGGGCTTCATCACCAAGCAGGTTTCGGACTTGAGTATGATGTTCAGCAGTTGCAAGATGCTTGACGACCTCAAGCTCGGCATCGACTTCACCATCAGCGACGCCAACGATACCGACGACATCATTTCCAACATTGGCAGCGAGCTCCCCGGAAAGTGCACCATCACCTGCACCCAGGACACCCAGGACAACCTCAAGAAAGCCAAAGGCACCGACGCCACCAAGATCACCTGGAACACGTTGTAATCCGCACGACGCCCTTTCGGCCATTTGTTGGCCGCGCAATATACGACAGCCTCCATCCTTGCATACTCGGATGGAGGCTGTTTTTGATGGAAGGGACGAATGTTATGCTCGTCACCCCCCCTTGATCTAATTTCTGACAGGCAAAGGTATCGTCCCTTGTATCCCTTATATCCCTTGTATCCCCTGTATCCCTTGCAAGGAAGCGTGGCCTGACTTTCTTTCAGCGTGAAAGTAAGTCAGCAAAGAAAGACATGCGCTACGTTCCATCGGGCTACTTATCCCAAACCGAGTTCATCAGCGTCATAACGTACAAAAAAAGCAGCGCGAAGCACATTTACAGGCTTCGCGCTGCTAATTTTATAGGGTATCTCGTCCCTCGAAGCTACTATTTCGTCCACCCCCCCTGCAGAATGCGATACTCCGCTGCGGGGAAAGCAAACTTGAGAAACGAGTACTACAGGTCGATCCCGTACTTGTCGCAGATCCAGCGGACGGCCAGCGGATTGACGAGTTTCGACTTGGGCGCTACGCCCAGGGTCTGCAGTTCGGCACGGTGCATGGCAAGCCAGCGCTTGAAGGTGCTGACCGAGACGCCGGCCCGTTCGGCGAGCTCTGATTTTAGCATAGTTTTCATAGGTTGCGCAATGTAGTTTAAATGGTTAGTAATCTGCTGCAAAGATACGAAAAATTTCGCAGAAAAACAAACTTTTACACAACTATTTTCACTTTATTCGTCCAAAAAAATCGATGTCGGTCAATGTCGGTCAGAACGTGTCAGTGGGTCGGCGAAAATGCGTACCTTTGCAGCGTAAAAAATGCCACAGCTGTCCGGAAAGCGTGGCATCGAGAGTATCAATTTTCAGCGTGGTCGCATGACCATAATTTTTCATTTTTAATTTTTAATTCTTAAGATGTATTTGATCAATTCATTTTCGATCTCTCGCCTCAACAACGCAGAGATCACCGGCTTTCTGATCAACGTTCAGAAGCAGATCAGTAAGAGTACTGCCAACGCTATCGGCATCGACACGGAACTCAACACCGCGTACAACGACGCGCTGCGCCTCCTGGTCGACCAGGTGTACACCACGCAGGGCAGCCTGCACACCACCGCCATGCAGGAGGCCGACAAGAAGCGCGACGTCATCTACAAGCGCATCCGTCTGAAGCTCCAGGCCGTCGAGGTGGCCGAGGAGGGCTCACAGCTGCAGAAGATCGCCGACAAGGTGCAGACCTTCTTCCTGAGCCGCTACGGCTCGGGCGTGGTGCAGAAGCCATACCAGGAGGAGACCGCCATCCTGCAGGGCTTCCTCTTCGACCTGCACGACAAGCTGGACGACGACGACGTGGAGCTGCTCAACATCGAGGGCGACATCACCCGCCTGGAGCAGGCCAACAACGCCTTCATCGAGGCCTACCAGCTGCGTGCCGCCGAGAAGGCCGAGGGCGACGTAGCGCGTACCCAGAAGCTCCGCAACGAGCTCTGCGACTACTTTGCGCAGATCTGCATCATCCTGCAGTTCTATGCCAACAGCAGCGACGACAAGGCCGCTGCCTGCCAGGACTTCATCAAGCACCTCAACGTCATCCTCGCCGACGCCAAGTACCGCCTCGACCACCGCAGTGGCAAGGGCGGCGAGGGCGGCCAGGACGGCAATGAGGGCGGCCAGGGCGACACCGAAGGCGGAAACGAACAGGGCGACAACGGCGGCGGAAGCGGCGAGGGAAGCGGCGAAGGAGACGGGGGAAACACCACCGTCAAACCGGACGGCGCTGGTTCCGGTGGTGCTTCCACCGGGGGCTCCACTAACACGGGCGGCACTCCCAACCCCGGTAACGGCAATGTGACCGACTTCTAATCGAGATCAATCAACAAGGAATGAAGAGGAATGAAGGGAAGATTCCAACCTCTGGCACTTCTTTTTATTCCTTTCATTCCTTGTTCTTAATTGATTTAACATGTAATTAAAATGAAACGATGGAAAAAACTATTCGCAAGGATCCTCGCATTGATAGCGAGGACGAAGAAAGGGATGTACGGGTCGATGGGCCTGTTATCCATGACGAGTGTCTCGAGGAGTGTCGCCGCACCTGCAAGCGTAACTTTTGGACGGAATTGTTGCGTACAGTCACAAAGGTGGCAGGTGTTATCTTGGCTGCGTTCGGATTGTCGAGCTTCGGCGAGGACGATTGACCTGCTGGTGGTGCATTGCACGGCGACGTGGCCGAGCATCGATTATACGCATGCACGGCTGCTGAGGGATCATAAGGCACGAGGGTTCGGGGCTTATCCGGGCTACCACGTCTACATCCGCAGGGACGGCACGCTGTACTACTGCCGACCCGTCTCGATTGCAGGCTGCCATGTGGCGAACTTCAATCGCCACAGCATCGGGGTATGCTATGAGGGCGGATGCTCCGATTCGGCAGGGCATCGACCCGAGGACAACCGCACGGCTGAGCAGGTGGTGGTGATGCACGAGGTGCTGAAGCTGCTGATCGAGGAGTATCCACGTGCACAGCTGGTGGGACACCGGGATCTGAATGGCGGGAAGAAGGCGTGTCCTTGCTTTGATGTGAGAAGCTACTATAAATACCTAGACCCCCTCGGTCCCCTGCCCCAAGGGCATTTGCTTCGCGGCACCCAAGGGGGAAGACGGACACCTGATCCGAAAAGGAAAGCTTCGCGCTAGACCAAACGGCAGACGCAGGTAACTATTAGTCCTCCCCCGATTAGCGATTGATGATTGATGATTGATGATAGGCTTCATTCTGATCTGTTATTGCGCGAGGCTGATAATCATTAATCATCAACCATTAATCATTAACCATTATGGGGGGTCTTATACCCACATTCGGGTAACATGGCAAAAAAAACGCCGAGATTCCCCAAGTCCCGTAACGATTAGTAGGTAGCGACAGGGCGTGAGAGTTTACACAAAACTGGGTATTGCCCAGACCGAAAAAAAGGGCGAACTTTGCAGCCGGAAAATCGACAAAAAAACGAGCATAACAAGATGAAAAGAATCCTGACATCGGCAGCCACAGCCCTGCTGCTGACAGCTTCGGGCCTCGAAGCACAACAGCCCTCGCGCCTCAGCATCGGAGGCTATGGCGAGGCCGTGATGAGCCGCAACTTCTACAGCGACAACTACAAGCGCTACACCAATGCCGACCTCTACGCCGACGACCCCGGACACGGTCGCGTGGACCTTCCCCACGTAGTGGTCTACATGGGCTACGACTTCGGCAACGGATGGACCATGGGCACCGAGATTGAATGGGAACACGGAGGCGTGGAGGCCGCCGTAGAGATCGAGGCCGAGGAGACCGGCGAATACGAGACCGAGACGGAACGTGGCGGCGAGGTAGCCCTCGAGCAGTTCTGGATCCAGAAGTCGTGGAGCCGGGCCCTGAACCTGCGGATGGGCCACATCGTAGTGCCCTTCGGCCTGACCAACCGGCAGCACATGCCGACGGAGTTCTTCGGCGTCTATCGTCCGGAAGGCGAGAACTCGATCGTGCCCTGCACCTGGCACCAGACGGGCCTGTCGCTGTGGGGACAGACGGCACAATGGCGCTACGAGGTGCAGCTGCTGCCAGGCCTCGAAGCCGACCTGTTCGACGCACAGTCGTGGGTGAACGGAGGCAGCGCCAGTCCGTACGAATTCGACATAGCCAACCGCTACGCTACGGCCCTGCGCCTGGACTACTATCCTACCCGGGGCCTCCGCATCGGACTGAGCGGATACGCAGGCCAGACGGCAGGCAACTCGCTGAAGGCATATAAATATAAAGATGTACGCGGGCTACTGACCATGGCCGCTCTCGACCTGGGGTACGAGGGCCACGGATGGGTGGTGCGCGGAGCCGCAGACTACGGCCACCTGGGCGATTCGGAGCAGATCACACGCATCAACAAGACGCTGGGCAACAACTCGGTGTCGCCACAGACATCGGTAGCCAGCGACGCCCTGAGCGTGGGCCTCGAAGCCGGATACGACGTGCTGACACTTCGCCCCACAGCCCGCCGGAAGGCTGCCCAGCGGAAGCTCTACCTGTTCGGGCGCTACGACTACTACGACTCGATGCTGACGACGCAGGGATCGGTAGTAGACAACCCGTGCTGGAGCCGGCAGAAGTGGACCATCGGCCTGAACTACTACCCTACGCCCCAGGTTGTGATCAAGGCCGAATATGCCTACCGCCAGCTGGCCCGACAGTTCAACGACGAACCGGCACTGAACATCGGAATAGGCTATGCGGGATTCTTCAGATAGAGAAGGGATATTAAGGATAATAGGATATTAGGATAATAGGATTTTAGGATTTTAGGACGATACCTACAGATTGTCCCATGACCTTCGTCCACCACTACATTCGTCCTAATATCCTAAAATCCTAATATCCTAAAATCCAAAGAAATTAACCACATTCACTCCCAACAAATACTAATCGCAAATGAGACATCATGCATCAATCCTGGCTGCCATCGCAGCCATCGGCCTCACCGCATGTGAAGGCCATCACAACGAGACGAACGAAATGGTAGACGCACAGACCAGTGCCACACAACAGGCCATCCTGAAGGAGTACGTAGGCACGGTAGTGGTGCCGACATACCGCGCACTGGCCGACGCTGCCATCCGCCTGGCCGACGACTGCACCGACCTCAGCAGCCAGGCCCGCGTAGATCAGGCATGCAACGACTGGAAGACGGCCCGTCGCGAATGGGAGCTGTCGGAGGCCTTCCTGTTCGGAGCCGCATCGGACTACAGCATCGACCCACACATCGACTCATGGCCCCTGGACCTGACCCAGCTGGACGAGGTGCTGAAGAGCGGCGACATAGAGCGCCGCATCGAGAACGGAACGGCAGGCTACGGTCTGCTGGGCTTCCATGCCGTAGAGTACGTGATCTTCCGCGAGGGATCGACCGGCGAGGCATCGGACCGTAACCGCCCCTACGCCACGATCACGGCCGATGAGGCCACATACGCCGCAGCCGTAGCCGCCGACATGCGCGACCAGTGCATCCGTCTGGAGGCCTCGTGGGCAGGCATGGAGAACATCTCGGCCCAGAAGCAGGCCCTGCTGGCCGAAGCCGAGCTGGAGCCCACAATGAACTACGGCGACCTGCTGGTGAGCGCCGGACTGGAGGGCAACGCCAAGTACAAGACCCAGGCAGCAGCCATGGAAGAGATCGTGGTGGGTGCATCGGACATCGCCAACGAGGTGGGCAACGCCAAGATCTCGGACCCCTACAATTCGCACCAGTGGAGCGACGTCGAGTCGCCACATTCGTGGAACTCGGTGACGGACTTCACGGACAACATCCTGTCGGTCCGCAACGCCTACTACGGCACCCTGGACGGCACGGTGGCCGAACACTCGCTGGCAGCCTTCCTGGCCCGTATAGACCCCGCAACCGACACGGCCGTACGCACCCAGCTACAGGCTACGCTCGAGGCCATACACGCCCTGCCTACGCCCTTCCGCAGCTACATCGCCACGGACACCGACCCGGCCATCAAGGCAAGGATCGAGGCAGCCATCGACGCCTGCAACGACCTGGTATCGGCACTGGACCAGGCACAGGAGGCGGTGACTAAATAAATAACCAGCGCAAAGCAATAAAAACCTAAAAAACGCGTTAATGATATGAGTAAGCGATACATCAACATACTGCTGCCATTGTTGGCCCTGACGGTGCTGACGGCCTGCGACGACGAGACGAGCCCCATCAGCCCGGACCTCGACCCCACGATAGCCGAGCAGTACTACACGGGCGGACAGCTGGGAACATCGTTCATCACCTCGTCGAAAGCCTTCGAGCAACCGACACCAGCCGTAGAACAAGGGGGATTGTTCCTGGCCTTCAACCGCGGCGAGAAATTGTTCGAGAAACCCTTTACGGCCAACACCATGGGCGGCGAACGCGAAGGCCTCGGCCCGCTGTATGTACGTTCGTCGTGCCTGCACTGCCACCCGGGCTACGGACACGGCAAGAGCCAGCCCGACGGATCGTTCAACACCGTCGACGTAGGCAACGGCTACCTGCTGGTAGTATACAACCCCGAGAACGACGCCTACGTATCGTGGCTGGCCGGTATGCCCCAGAGCCACGCCGTAGCCCCCTTCAAGGATCCGCTGGACGAACAGAAGATCACCCTGCGCTGGCACGAGTTCACCGACCAGTGGGGCAACCGCTTCCCCGACGGCGAGACCTACTCGCTGCGCTACCCCGAGGTGACCATACCGCGTGAGGCCGTCTACGTGATCCGTCAGGGCTACGAGGACGCCACGACGACGAACTACGAGGTTCGCCTCGAATCGACCCTGGGCATCTACGGCACAGGCCTGCTGGACGCCATCCCCGACGACAGCATCGTGGCACAATACGACCGCGAGTATGCCGATGGTCTGATGACCAACGGATTCAACTTCTACAAGGACGGACAGTACGTCGGACCCTACAGCAATGCCCGACAAGGCGACGGCACGCCCTACGTACGTCGCTTCACGTACGCCCTGTCGCGCGGTCCGCTACTGGATGCTGCCGGAGCCAACGCCATCTGGAACATCACCAACGTGACGCGTTCGGACCGTCGCTATCACTACCTGGACCTGAACGGCAAGATCTACGCCACCTACGCATCGAAGGACCCCGAGGTACAGGCCGGTTTCGGCGACTACATCGGCCGCTACACCACGGCAGCGGAGCACCCCGAGTTCTTCGGCCCAGACGTGGAGCAGAACATCTACAACTACCTGACCTCGCAGGACCTGCCCGTAGAGATGAGCGACGACGACTACGCCGACCTGATGGTATGGCACCGAGGCCTGGCAGTACCGGCCGCCCGACGCATCGACGACCCACGGATACAGCATGGACGCGAGGTGTTCACCCAGATAGGATGCGCCTACTGCCATCGCCCCTCGTGGACAACGGGCGACGACCGCGTACAGGATCCGAACCGCTTCAAGGTGGTAGACACCCAGAGCAAGGACTACGGACGCGAGCTGGCCACGATGATGCCCAGGTACCCGAACCAGAAGATCTGGCCCTACACGGACATGGTACAGCACAAGCTGTTCATGAAGAACGACCTGCGTACCGGATGGTGTCGAACCACAGCCCTGTGGGGACGTGGCCTTCATCAGCTCTGCACCGGATCGCCCTATGCCGACCGCCTGCACGACTGTCGAGCACGCAACGTGATCGAAGCCATCATGTGGCATGCCACCAACCAGGGCGGCATCAGCGACGCCGAATACTCGGTCAACCGCTTCCGCCAGCTGTCGAAGGAAGACCGCGATGCGGTAGTGGAATTTATTGACGCAATCTGAAACAAACCAAAAAGATAGACTGAACGTGAAACTACTGAAAACCCTCTCGTTCACGGCCCTGGGGGCAGTGACGGCACTGCTGATGGCAGCCTCGATGGTCGAGAAGCTGACAGGCACGGCAGCGGGCATCTACGGTTCGTGGTGGTTCGCTACGGCATGGGCCCTGCTGGCCGTGATAGGCATCTGCTACTGCCTCAGACGCAAGCTGCAGCGACGTCCGTTCACCCTGCTGCTGCACCTGGCGCTGGCGACCATCCTGCTGGGAGCCTTGGTGACACACATCTGGGGCCAGCAAGGCATGCTGCACCTGCGCCAGGGAATGCCGGTAGGCGCCTTCCTGACCGACGAGCAGGAGGTGGTACGACTGCCCGAGGAGCTGGAGCTGCTCGACTTCGAGATACTGTGTGACCCCGGCACCACGACACACGCCGACTACCGCTCGACCATCGCCGTAGGACGCACTGCCGACGACGACGGACGGCAGATGGTGATCAGCATGAACAACATCGGACGGATGGAGGGATACCGCTTCTACCAGTCGTCGTACGACAGCGACCTGCATGGCTCGGTGCTGGCCGTCAGCCACGATCCGTGGGGCATCGGCATCACGTACACGGGCTACGGACTGCTGTTCCTGTCGATGCTGCTGTTGCTGATACTGCCAGGCGAGGGCCTACGCCTGACGCTGCGGCATTCCGGGCGAGGACAGCGCCGATGGGCCATTGCCCTGGGTGTAGTGGCCATGGGCATCGCCCTGTTCGTCGTGTCGCGCATCTACGCCAAGCCGCTGCAGCCCGTGCTGCGATCGTCGTTCCTGGGCATCCACGTAGGCATCATCGTGGTGGCCTACACCCTACTGGCCGTCGACGTGATACTGGGCATCGCAGGCCTGTGCATACGCCGCGAGGAACGCCGTGAACGCCTGATGACCCTGAGCCGCATGCTGCTGATGCCAGCCCTGTTCTGCCTGGCAGCGGGCATCTTCATCGGAGCCATCTGGGCCAACGTATCGTGGGGCCGCTACTGGGGATGGGACCCGAAGGAGGTATGGGCCCTGGTGACGATGCTGGTCTACGCCTTTGCCTTCCACGGCGAGTCGCTGCCGGCCCTGCGCAGGCCACGCACCTACCACGCCTTCATGGTGCTGGCATTCCTGACGGTACTGATGACGTACTTCGGGGTGAACATCCTGCTGGGAGGCCTGCACAGCTATGGCAGCTGAGGGCCGGGGGAACGGACGGCTCACGGCTTTGAACTGACAATTAAGCATATACAAAAGCGAGTTTTAGGGGCAAAGTAGCAAGGTTTTTGCAACTTTTGTCCCTAAAATTTGGTATTTATAGGTTTTTTCGCTATATTTGCGCGCTTTTTGGGGGATTGGTAGCATCGAATTTCGATCATCGAAGCAACGATACCTCGAAGCACGATCTATCGGTCTATCGATTCTTCGAAGCATCGATTTCTCGAAGCATCGATTCATCGGTCCATCGATCCATCGATTCATCGACCCATCGGCTCATCGAAAAAAAACAATAAACAAGATATTATGAACTTCGTACAAGAACTTAAATGGCGTGGCATGATACAGGATATGATGCCAGGCACCGAAGAACAGTTGCAGAAAGAGATGACCTCGGCCTACCTGGGCATTGACCCAACGGCCGACTCGCTCCACATCGGCCACCTGGTAGGCGTGATGATGCTGCGTCACTTCCAGAAGTGCGGCCACAAGCCCTTCGCCCTGATTGGCGGCGCAACGGGCATGATCGGCGATCCATCGGGCAAGTCGAAGGAGCGCGTACTGATCGACGAGGAGCGCCTTCGCCACAACCAGGAGGCCATCCGCAAGCAGTTGGCCAAGTTCCTGGACTTCGACTCGGATGCTCCGAATGCTGCCGTACTGGTGAACAACTACGACTGGATGAAGGATTTTACCTTCCTGGACTTTATCCGCAACATCGGCAAGCTGATCACCGTGAACTATATGATGTCGAAGGACTCGGTAAAGCGCCGCTTTACGGGCGAGAACGGTGCTGACGGCATGTCGTTCACCGAGTTCACCTATCAGCTGCTGCAGGGCTACGACTTCCTCTACCTGAACGAGCACCAGAACTGCAAGCTGCAGCTGGGTGGTGCCGATCAGTGGGGCAACATCACCACCGGTACCGAGCTGATCCGCAAGGTGACCGGCAACGAGGCTTACGCCCTGACCTGCCCACTGATCACCAAGGCCGACGGCAAGAAGTTCGGCAAGACCGAGTCGGGCAACGTATGGCTGGACCGCCGCTACACCTCGCCTTACAAGTTCTACCAGTTCTGGCTGAACGTGACGGACGACGACGCCAAGCGCTACATCCGTATCTTCACCTCGCTGACCCAGGAGGAGATCCTCGACCTGGAGCGCCAGCAGGAGGAGGCTGCTCACCTGCGTCCGCTGCAGAAGCGCCTGGCACAGGAGCTGACCGTGATGGTACACTCGCAGGAGGACTACGAGCTGTCGGTAGCCGCTTCGAACCTGCTGTTCGGCAACGGTGGTACCGAGGAGCTTCGCAAGTTCGACGAGGAGACGCTGCTGCAGATCTTCGAGTCGGTTCCGACCTTCGAGGTAAGCCGCGCTGACTTCGAGGCCAACGGCAAGGCCGTAGACGTGCTGGCCAAGGGCATCGGCATCTCGAACGGCGAGTTCCGCAAGCTGGCTCAGGGCGGTGGCATCGCCGTAAACAAGCAGAAACTCACAGCCTTCGACCAGCAGCTGACCGACGCTGACCTGCTGCAGGGCAAGTACCTGATTGCTCAGAAGGGCAAGAAGAACTACTACCTGGTTACGGTGAAGTGATTTCGTGTTTCGCAGGGCGGAACTGAAAGAGATTCAAGAGATACAGGGGATGTAAGGGATACAAGGGACTATACCTTCCCCTGCTAAATACTATGTTTATCAGAGATAACGACGAACCGAAACATTCGTCCCTTGTATCCCCTGTATCCCTTGTATCTCACCTACGAAAACAGATTAAAACAACAGGTCCCCTCGTTACAATGTAGCGGGGGGGCCTATTGTTTTGTGTTATAGCGGATGATTTATTATCGGCCGAAACAGCTATACACCGTAGGACGGACAGGGACGATGCGACCCTCGGCATCGAACGTCATGCGATCGATACACACCTCACGATGCGTGCCTGGCACACCGCTGCCGCCATTGATGTAGTCGGCATTGATGCGATGATAGACGATGTACCACTCGTCGCAATCAGGAATCTGCAGGACCGAATTGTGAGCCGTGCCATAGATGCGATCTTCGGGACGCTGCTCGATGACACGATAGTGGTCAGGATCGAGCTGCAGAGGGCCCAATGGCGAGCTGGCCGTAGCGTAGCAGACGTGATAGTTGGGCGAGCCGGTATCGTCGACCGACCAGAGGAAGTAGTAACGGCCATCGCGCCAGATGACGTACGTACCCTCGCGGTAGGCCCACGTCTGGAGGGTACCGCCCTGGGGCGTGAGGTCGACGATGGTCTCGCGACGGATCGAGAGCATGTCGTCGCTGAGTTCGGCACCGGCCATGAAGCCATTGCCCCAGTAGAGGTAATACTTGCCCGACACCGGATCGCGGAACACGTCGACGTCGATAGCCTGACCGCCACGCTGCGTAGCCGGACGATCGGCATCGGTGACGATAGGATGATCGAGCGCTACGAAAGGCCCTACAGGCGAGTCGCTGACGGCTACGCTGATCTCCTTGCGGTTGCTGACGGGATTGTGGGCACTGAAGTAGAAGTAGTAGCGGTACGAGCCATCGGACTGACGTACCTCCTCGATGCAGGGAGCCCAGGCATTGCCTGTAGCCCATGGCACCTGATCGCTACGGACATCGAGCATCACGCCCTCGTCGGTCCAGGTGCGCAGATCGGTGCTCGAGAAGACGCTGAACTGATAGCCGCCCCAACCGGGCGTACCGTCGGTAGTGGAATAGATGTAGAAGCGACCCGTCTGGTGCGAATAGAGCACCTCAGGATCGGCGTGGAAGCCAGGCAGGACGGGCTGTCCGTTGGGGAGCGTATGGCCCTCCTGATCGCAACGGCAGACGACCTGGCTACGCCCTACAGCCGCTGACAGCAGCCGATACAGCTGGCCAAGGCCATGGCCGCCAGGCGAGGCATTCGAGCCACTGCTGCTGATGGTCTGTCCGTCGGCAAAGGCAGCATGGAACGACCACGATTCGCCATCGAGCACGTCGGGATTGTAATAGCGCTGACGATAGCCGTACATGCGCTGCTGATCGATGACCAGACGGGCAGAATCGAGCAGCGAGGGGTCGATACGATGCTTCATATAGCCATGAAACTCATGGCGGTAGGCAATGCACACCAGCGACTGGTCTGAATCGCGCTGCACGGTGAACGAATAGTTAGGCTCGGCCATCATGCCACGCTCGGACAGGCTCAGGCTGACGAGTTCGGATTGTGGCATGGAGCGCAGGTTACGGCCCTCGGACTTGCTGCCAAAGGCACAGGCACAGAAGGAGATCAGGGACAACAGTCCCATGAAGAAGTATCTCATATCGGTCAGAACGGGGGAATAATGAGTCAGGGAATCAGAAACACTTGAAGCGGCAGAGGATGCCTACCTCGATGCGATTGGTGGCATAGTCGGGCAAGCCACAGCGATCGGTGTAGTCGTAATACTGGCCCTGATAGTTGAGCGTATAGCGGATCTTGTAGTCAGGGTTGGGGACGAACTCGAGGCCCGCCATGTAGTTGTAGTGCTTGCGATAGTCCTTGAATTCGTCGACCGAATTGCAGCTGGCCGTCTGGTACATACCTTCGGCCCAAAGGATCAGATGCTGGCCTACCTTGACGTCGGTACGGGCCACTACGCCGTGGTACGACATGTCGGTGAGCCAGAGCTTTTCCAGGGGCCAGGCCTTCGAATTGACGAGCTCGCGGGTAGCGAAACGCATGTAGTCGAAGTCGTCGTGCTCGTAGGCATAGTCGAGGAAGACGCGTCCCCACGAACCGTTGATGGACTGACCGATGACCACGACGTTCGAGCCATGGTCGGCTGCCAGCTTGCGATGTACGAACGATGCCTTGGCACGATACAGGCCCTCGGCAAACGAGCCGCTCCAGTTGCCTACGTAGGTCAGAGGCGACTTGGATGGCAGGATGTTCATGGCTGGCATGTTGCCATACTCCTCGGTCAGCGACGTATTGTACGCATTGGTGACCTGCGCCACGAACGACTGGGTCGGGACGGGCGTATAGGTGACGGCTACGCCCAGCTTGCTGCCATCGGCATTGTCGTTGATGTCCGATGCCTGGTAGACGTAGATGGCGTTCTGGTCGAACTCGAAGCCACCGAAGTACTGTCCCATCTTGCCCACCGAGACGAGCCACTGCGGATTGAAACGGTAGCCGATCATGGCATAGTCGGTAGCCTTGGCCAGACCGTCGGTCAGAGCCACGTTGGACTTGTTGAGGCGCTGACGCACACGATAGTAGAAGTGATCGCCCAGCTGGCCCTTCATCTCGAGACGGAGGTTACGCACCTGGAAGCCCTGCACGAAGGGATCGCCAGCCTGCGACTGCTCGGAATGGAAGTTACCGTTGAAGTTGACGTACACGTTGAACGACTTGAACTTCTGCTCGATGTTGGCCACACGCTCGGCCAGGCTCTGCATCGAATCGTCGGTCTCGCCGAAGCCCAATTCGCCCTGTGCCATCAGCGACGACGGCAGGAGCAGCGAGGCCGTGAGTAATGCGACATGTAGATATTTCATGCGGTATGAGTATTGATAAATAATGATTATTTGAGTTTCGCATCTGCGAAACTTCAAGGGATTCAGGAGATTCAAGGGATTCAGGAGATACAAGGGACGAATGTGATGCTCGTCAAAAACCCCTTTGATCTAATTTCTGGCAGGCGAAGGTATCGTCCCTTGTATCACCTGTATCATTTATATCCCCTGTATCCCTTGTTTCGCATCTGCGAAACTTCAGTAATGATAACGCTTATTCCTTACGCATCAGCTTCTGGACGTAAGGCTGACCCTGACGATAGGGCTGCCACTCGCCAGCCTCCCTGCCGTTAGGATTGGCGTACTTCACGAAGTTGGTCCAGTAGTCCACCATGCGGTTGCTGAGCTCCTCGTCGGCCTCGGTGAACGGACGCCACGAACGCTTCTGGGTATGGAACACCGACCACAGCTCCGAGCTATGGAACGAACCGGTCAGAGCCGGACGACCATCGGTAGGTGGAGCAGCGTCGAAGTAATAGACGTAGGTAGGCTGATCAGAGAGGCTGTCGCGTACGGCAGCGAAGTCCTCGAGGCCACGATCGAGGCCCGGCATGTCGTTGGCCACCGAACCTACCATGTAAGGAATGTCGGCCACGGTATTGTCGAGCACGGAGGCGCTGAAGTCCTCGGTGAGCAGACGACCGTCGAGGTGTGGCTGGCTGAGGCGCCAGTTGCCGGTCTGCTGCACGTAGGCCTGCTGTGCGTCGTAGAGGGTCTGCCAGTCGGCCTCCATCAGCTGCTGGCAGGTAGTAAGGCCTGCTGCATCCATGATGCCCTTATGCAGCTGATCGGCATCGGCCTGGGTGGTCTCGACGCCCAGCGTACGGTTCAGGCCACCGGCACTCATGATGATGGCCTTGTCGATCAGCGGCTTGGCCAGAGGCGACGATACGAGGCAACGCACACTGCCACCACCGGCACTCTGGCCGAAGATGGTCACCCGATCGGGATCGCCACCGAACTGTGCGATGTTGTCGTGTATCCACTGCAGGGCCTTCAGCTGGTCGTAGATGCCGTAGTTGCCCGAGATGCCCTCAGCACTGCGTGCCGTGAGCTCGGGATGGCTCATGAAGCCGAAGATGCCCAGACGATAGTTGATGGCAACCAGGATGACGCCACGTTCGGCCCATGCCTCGCCGTCGAACTCCTTCTCGAAACCCCAGCCGGCATGATAGGCACCGCCATGGATCCACATGGCTACAGGCAGCTTGCGCTCAGGATGGTTCGAAGCTCCGAGCGGCGTCCAGATGTTCAGGTAGAGGCAGTCCTCGCTGAACTCGGGATCCTCGGAATAGAACTCGACACCATAGTTGGCATCGTTAGGGTCGTGAGCAGCCTGCCAGCTGGCAGCACTCCAGTGATCGGCCAGCATGACGGTATCCCAGGCCTCGACAGGCTGTGGCAGCTGCCAGCGACGCTCGCCGACAGGAGCGGCAGCATACGGAATGCCACGATATACGACCGAACCGTCGAGGGCTACGCCACGCACAGCACCTCCTTCGATGTTCAACACTGGAGCCAGGTCCTCGGCCGGAGTCTGGCTCTTGCAGCCCACCAGCATCGTGGCGGCTGCCAGGTAGATAAGCTTCTTCATCCTATATATTTTTAATGTATTGGCGCTTCGAGATACGACTCGAGGATCTTCATGCGCATCAGGTACTCGTACTTGGCCTGCAGTTCGTCGTGCAGGGCCTTCTCGAGGCGTGTACGGGCCTGCTGCAGGTCGTAGGCCGTTCCCTTGCCCGACTCGTAGCGATCGGCCTCGTACTGATAGGCCAGCGAGGTCGAGGCATTGGCCTTCTGCGCCGATGCGTAGTTGTCGCGTGCCTTCTGGGCATTCCAGTAGGCCTGCTGTATCTCCTTGCTGAGCGACTGGCGTGCCTCGATGAGGGCCGTGTTCTGGCTCTCGATGTTCAGACGGGCCTGACGCATGCTGTTACGCGTCTGGAAGCGGTCGAAGATGGGCACATTGAGCGACAGGCCTACGTACTCGCTGCCATTGAGGTCGAGCTGCTTGCCGAACTTCATGTTGTCCATGTCGTAGACGTAGTTGTAGCTGTTGCTGTACGAGGCGCTGAGCGACAACGTAGGCAGATAACCGCTACGGGCCACCTTGAGCTGATAGCGGCTGCTCTCGAGGTTGTACTCGGCCGCCAGGATCGACGGATAGGTAGCTACGGCCTCGTCGAACAGAGCTGCAGGCGAAGCAGCCGTCTCGGACGTCGATGTCAGGATATTGGTAGTGTCGATGTCCTGCACGGCAAACTGGCGCACGTCGCCATCGAGGTTGAGCATCTGCATCAGGTCGAGTCGGGCCAACGTCTCGTTGCCCACGGCTTCGGTCAGGCTATGTTCGGACAGGGCTACCTGTGCCTCGGCCGTTGCCACCTCGGACTGCGGACGCTTACCGGCCTCGAAGAGGGCACGTGCCTTGTCGAGGGCCGACTGGTCGAGAGCCAGCTGCCGACGCTGCACGTCGACCAGACCGCGGTAATACAGGGCGTTCAGGTAATAGGTAGCCACCTGTACGCCTACGTTGCGACGTGCCAGGCGAAGGTTCTCGGACGCGGCCTTGAGCGAGAACTCATCGGCCTTGATCTGATTAGGGATGCGCAGGCCCGTGAACAGCGGCACCGAAGTGGAGAGCTGGAAGTTGGTGTTCGACGACGTACGGTCGATCGTAGTGCCTTCGCGGCTGGTGCTTCGGCCAAAGCCCCACCCCTGCCCCAACGAGGCATTGAGCGAAGGCAGACGGCTGTTGCGGCTGTTGTCGAGCTGTACGCGCTGGTTCTCTTCGGCCAGGCGACGCTGCTCGATGCTGGTGTTGTGCTCGAGGGCATAGCTGACGCATTCGGCCAGGCTCATCGTCTGGGCGTGAGCCACGATGCCACTGGCGGTCATAGCAGCGATCAGCAGGGAGATGAATCTTGTCGGCATAGGACTACTCGGTACGTTCGTTGCCCCTCAGCTGCATGTCGGGGGTTACTCCTTGAAGAATCTCGATATACAGGCCATCGCTCATGCCTACGGTCACTGGCACGCGTTCGAAGGTCTGTGGCACGGCATCGGCTGCCGAAGTGAGGCGCTGCACGTAGGTCGAATCGCCCTCGAACTGTACGGCGGTCTCCTGCACGGCCAGTACCTGGCTACGCTCGGCCAGCACAATCTCGGCATTGGCGCTGTAGCCTGCACGGATGGTGATTGTGTCGGGTATCTGTGCGGCGGCCTTGATCTCGAACAGGATGGCGCCGTTGGTACTGGCTCCCTTGGGCGAGATGTATTCGAGCACGGCAGGCAGCTTCACGCCCTGTATGGCACCGATGCTGAGCTTGATGTTCATGCCCGGACGCAGACGGCCTACCTCGGTCTCGTCGATGTTGCCACGGAAGATGATGTTGCCCATATCGGCCACGGTAGCCACGGTGGTACCTTCGTTGAACGAGTTGGCGTTGATCACCGACGTACCGACCTTGACCGGCACGTCGAGCACCGTACCCGTGATGGTACTACGCACGATGGTGGTATTGATCTTGCCCGCACGCTTGCTGATGCCATCGGTCACGATGTCGAGGGCATCCTGTGCGCTCTGAGCCTGCTCGCGCACCTTATGCAGGTTGTTCTGCGACTGCTCGTACTCCTCCTTCGAGGCAACGCCCTTCTGGTAGAGGGTCTCGACACGGGCTGCCTCGCGTTCGGTCTCCTCGAGGGTCAGCTGGCTGGTGCGTACCTGGCTCTGGGCGTTCGACAGTTGCGACATGTCGGGGATTACCGACACCTTGGCTATCGGATCGTTGACCTTCACCTTGTCGCCGGCCTCGACGTAGAGTTCGGTGACGATGCCCTGGATCTGGGGCTTGACGTTCACCTCGTCGCGGGGTTCGACACGACCGCTAGCTACCGACGACTTGACGATGTCGCGCACCTCGGGCTGCAGCAGTTCGTAGGTCACGACCTTAGGTTGCGACTTCTGATAGAGGAAATAGAAGGTGTAGAGGACGAACACGCCCACAAGGCACCATACGGCAATCTTGATGTACTTCTTCATATTGCGAAACGTTAGTTGTTGCTTATCTTTTCTTAACCATTAATCACTAATCATTAATCACTAATCATTAATCACTCTTCCCTCAGCGCCTCGATGGCCTTGATCTTCATGGCTCGACGGGCAGGCATCCAGCCGGCCAGCAGGCCACCTACGATGATTACGACGAAGGCCGAGATGGCCACCGTAAAGCCTATCTGCGGATCGGACATCGGGAAGTCGCTCGACGGATTGGCCTCGAGGATCGTACCCAACAGCCGCAGGATCCAGATGCCCAGCATCAGGCCCGTAAGGCCGGCTGCCGTGGTGAGCACCAGGCTCTCGGCCAGGATCTGGGTGAGGATGGTCCGTGGACGGGCGCCTAAGGCACGACGGATGCCGATCTCCTGCGTACGCTCCTTGACGGTGACCAGCATGATGTTCGAGATGCCTATCAGGCCTGCAAAGAGGCTGCCACAGCCTACGATCCACAGCAGGATGTTGATACCCAGGAAGAGGTTGTCGAACATCGAGATGATCTCGGCCAGGTTGAAGCTCCAGAAGGCCTGCTTGTCGTCAGGATGTGCCAGGTGGCGCTCCTTCAGCACGGCCAGGATGCGTTCCTCCCACTCCTTGGCCGGATACTGGTCCTGCAGGGTCACGATGGTCATATACACGTTGTTGCCCTGCCCGTAGGCCAGCTGTGCGGTCGTGAACGGCAGGGCCAGCGACTTGTCGACGTCGGCTCCGAGGTTGATGATGCTGGTCAGCTTCTTCACTACGCCCACCACCGTGTAGTACACCTCGCCTACCTTTACCAGCTGTCCGCACGGATCGCCTCCCTGCGGGAAGAGCGTCTCGTACACCTGGCGACCGATGACGCACACCTTGCGACGCTCCATCAGGTCCACCTCGTTCAGGTAACGGCCGTACAGCATCTGCGACGGAATGACGTGCAGGTAGCTCGACGTCGTGCCTACCAGCGAGCAGTCCATGTTCTCCTCGCCCACGTTGACGGTCGACGTGCCCGACGTATTCATCGGCGTGATGTATCTGGCCCGCTCGCCCAAGGTGGTGCGCAGCAGGTCCAGGTCCTCGTTCTCCATCTGTATCGAGCGGTCGCGACCCAGGCCCTTGTAGGGCATCGACGTGTAGCCGCCACCCAGTATCACGCTGTTGCTGGGGATGCTTTTGATCGAGCTGGCAATACCGTTGAACACGCCGTTACCCTGGCCCACCAATGTCACCAGCATCAGGATGCCCCAGAAGACACCGAATGCCGTCATCAGCGAGCGCCACTTGTTGCGGCGTATCGTCTGCCATATTTCGTCCCAAAGCTCGGACACAGGGGAAATGAAAAATTAAAAATGAAAAATTAAAAATTGACACCTTCACCACTTCGGTCAGCGCGAAGCAATTCTCAATTATGAATTCTCAATTATGAATTATGAATTATGAATTCTCAATTATGAATTATGAATTATGAATTCTCAATCATGAATTAACTAGCCGCCAGCGCCTCGATAGGCTTGATGCTCACGGCACGCTTGGCCGGCACATAGCCTGCGATGACACCTGCGATGACCATCACTACCGTAGCGGCAAGGACGATGGAAAGGTCGACCGTTGGATCCTTGAAGATCGTGAAGCCCTCCTCGCCCGTGTTGCCGGCCATCGACAGCACGCTGCCTATCAACTCGGTCAGGCCCAGGCCCACGAACATGCCTATGTAGCCGAACACCATCGTGATGGCTACCGACTCGAACATCACCAGACGTACGATCTCGGCCGGACGTGCCCCAATGGCCTTGCGGATGCCGAACTCGTGTGTACGTTCCCTGACGGTGATCAGCATGATGTTCGAGATGCCCGTCACGCCGGCTATCAGCGTGGCGATGCCGATGATCCAGATCAGCAGCTGGATGCCCTTCATGGCCGTCTGGGTCTGCAGGTAGTCCTCGTACGAGTTCCAGATCCAGATGGCTCCACGTTCGGTCTTGCCGAAGTGCTTGCGACGTGCCAGCACCGAACGCAACGTGTCGTTGAAGGCCTCGTTGGCCTCAGCCGTCTCGAGGTTCTGCACCATCAGCGTCACCTGCGAGAAGTGCTCATCGGGCTGATAGATGGTAGCGGCCGTAGTGATCGGGATGTATGTATCCTGCTCGCGATTGGCGTTGGCCGTCTTGTAGATGCCCACGATGTGGTACTTCAGGTCGCCCGTCTTCACCCATTGGTCGAGGGCCAGGGATGCATCGTCGTAGAGCTGTTCGGCCGTCTTCTGGTGCATCAGCATCACCTTGCGACGCTCCAGGATGTCCACCTCGTTCAGGCTACGGCCTTCGAGGATGGTGTAGTTGCCATCGGCCAGCGTCTCGGGATACACGCCTACCAGCGACGACGACACGTGGTTCTCGCCTACCGACAGCTGCTGGCCATAGGCCTCGATCTGGGGCTGTACGGACGAAATCTGCTGCGGGAACAGGCCTCGCAGATACTCCACGTCCTGCAGGTCGAAGTAGATCTCGCGTCCCTTGGGCAGGCCGTCGCGAGCCTCGCGTGTCCGACCCGGATAGAGGCGCACCTTGTTGACCGATTGCGAGGCAAAGTTGTCCATCATGCCATGCAACAGGCCATTGCCGGCACCCAGCAGCACGATGAGCAGGAAGATGCCCCATGCAATACTGAATCCCGTCAGGGCGATGCGCAGCTTGTTGCGGCTCATCGAGACGTATATTTCCTCTATCAGGTCGAGTAGCAAATCGATGAATGATTAATGATGGATGAAATTTCGATGATGGATTATGGATGATGGATGAAATTCGATTAATGATTAATGATTGATGATTAGCTTCGTGCCCGTCCCACTTTCCGGATTAACCTTGGTAATCTCTCCCCTCCATAAGGGAGGGGACGGGGGTGGGTCTAGGTTTCATCCGAATCGATCAGACCGTCCTTGATATGTATGCGGCGATCGGTGGCATTGGCGATGTCCTGCTCGTGCGTGACGATGATCACCGTCTTGCCCTGCTCGCGGTTGACGCGCTTCAGCAGGTCCATCACCTCCTGCGTCGTCTTGCTGTCCAGGGCGCCCGTTGGCTCATCGGCCAGGATGATCTTCGGATTGGCTATCAGCGCACGGGCAATGGCCACACGCTGCTTCTGGCCGCCCGACATCTCGCTCGGATAGTGATCGGCCCAGTCGCGCAACCCCATCATGTCGAGGTACTCCAGGGCCATCTCGTTGCGCTTGCGACGCCCTACGCCCTGATAGTACAGGGGCAGGGCAACGTTCTCCATCGCGTTCTTGAACGTGATGAGGTTGAACGACTGGAAGACAAATCCGATGAGCTTGTTGCGAAGCTCGGCCGCACGGGTCTCGGTCAGCTGACGTATCAGCGTACCGTTCAGCGTATAGGTACCCTCGTCGTAGTCGTCCAGGATGCCCAGGATGTTGAGCAACGTCGACTTACCCGAGCCCGACGCACCCATGATGCTCACCAGCTCGCCCTCGGCTATATCGAGGTCGATGCCCTTCAGCACGTGCAGCGGGGTGGCCGACTGGTATGTCTTGTGTATGCCTTCCAGATGTATCATCGCAAGCGTTATTGTGGGATTCTTCGTATTCGAATATTCAGGCCCGGGCTTACTTGGCCGGATAGCCTACAGGATTGTTGATCAGCGGCAGCTGATTGTCGTTCAGGCCCAACAGCTTCTTGATGGCTGCCTGATCCATCGTACCGCGGGTGACGGTCACCAGACCTGCAGCCTCGCAGTAGACGTTGATATTCTCCGATACGATGCCCGTATCGACGGCCATCATCATCTTGGCACCTTCGTTCGAGCTGCCGAACTTGTCCATATCGGCAACGAGCACCAGCGATACCGGAGCGGTCTTGGCAAAGTCCTGACCGGCGGCTACGATGCCGCGGTGATCGCCCTTGGCCTTCTCGACCAGCTGGTTGGTCTGTGGCAGGTATTCGCATACGCCCTTGGCCGTGAAGACAAAGACACGGATCTCCTGCTTGTTCATCGCCGTAGGAGCGGTCAGTTTTCCGTCAGGACGGTTCTTGCCACAGGCAGCCCAGAGCAGGTCTGACAGTTCCTGCATCGAGAGCTCCTTGGCACTGAAGGCACGCGACGAATGGCGTGTCGAGAGGGCCTCCATCACGCTGGCCGTCTTCTTGGCCTTGTTGGGGGCAGGGAGGGTGGTCTGGGCAATCGCCATCGACCCGAGCAGCGCTATGGCTGCTGTGAGCATCATTTTCTTCATAATACTACGTTTCGTGTTTGTTGTAAGGTAATCTGTCCGTGTGGTCCGAAGTCCGTCGCATACCTCAGGCTCCGTTCACCTCTTATTCAGGGCGCAAAGATAGTGTTTTTTTCGACACTTCGTACCATTCGCCCTTGTTTTTTTAACATTAACAAACAACATCGGCCCCCTTCGATAGTTTTTTTAGCAAAATGACGCTCCATAAAATGAATAATGCTATCGATTTGGTTCGTAGGTCTATTGAAAGAAGGCCGAAACCTATTGAGTATTATGAAAAGGAAAGACACGCCATGGGAACAGCATGTAAAACGACTTTTGTGCTTCCCCGTTCCGAGGGAGAGCATTCCGCAAGAAAAATACACTTCCCCGTTTCGCGGAAGAGCATTCCGCAAGAAAAATGCGCTTCCCCGTTCCGAGGAAGAGCATTCCGCAAGAAAAATACGCTTCCCCGTTTTGCGGAAGAGCATTCCGGAAGAAAAATGCGCTTCCCCGTTTCGCGGAAGAGCATTCCGCAAGAAAAATGCGCTTCCCCGTTCCGAGGAAGAGCATTCCGCAAGAAAAATGCACTTCCCCGTCGCGAGGAAAGACGCTGGGCAAAAATATAAGATTCTCCCAAACAAAACAAGCAATGCCATAGCTTGAACCATTTCTGGCAACAAAACAAGCATCATTGGCTATCAAAAGCTCATAAACCAATGATAATTCTAGGTAATTTTAGAATTTTATGACTAAGATTGCGGGAAATTCAAAATAAAAGCGTATCTTTGCGTGGCAAAGATTGTATTCAAACAACGCATACCAGTCATGAAGTCTTTCAATACCACGGGCACCTGTCGCCCTAATGAACATTACATGGTGGACATCACCGAACGTCTGGAAATCATCCACAAGATGATCTCCAAGGGTGACTACTTCTGCATCAACCGTGGACGACAATATGGAAAGACTACAACGCTTGAGGCTGTCAAGAATACCCTCTCAGATGAGTTCTGCGTTTTCAGTATAAGTTTCGAAGGGACAGACGACAGTGCGTTCCAGAATGCTGCATCAGCCAATGCCGCGTTTTTAAAAAGAATTAGGCAAGAAGCTCGTTGGACACACAAGGAACAACAGATTTGCAAACTCCTTGATGAAGTTGCTCCTCGAGGTATCACAGCGGTTGATGATGTCGATTTTGCAGACATCGTGTCAGAGCTGTGTACTATATCGTCAAAACCAATAGTTGTCTTGATAGACGAAGTGGATCAAGCTGGCAACAACGAAGGATTCATAAAGTTTCTCGGTGGCCTGAGAAACATGTACCTCAGACGAAATTCTCAGCCTACCTTCCAGTCGATCATCCTTGCTGGCGTATACGACATCAAGAACATCAAGCTGAAGATGCGCCCGGAGGACGAGCATCAATATAACAGTCCATGGAATATTGCAGCACCTTTCGATGTGGACATGTCGCTTCCTGCCGAAGGCATAGCTGGTATGCTGGCTGAATACAAGGCCGATCATGCAATGTCTTTCGACGAAAAGGCGGTAGCTCAGCTGATCCATGACTACACTGCAGGTTATCCTTTCCTGGTCAGCCGTATTTGTCTGATTATCGACACAGAGCAACTGCCTTGGGATAAGGATGGTGTGCAGAAGGCCGTGAATAAGATTCTCAATGAGGGCAGCACACTGTTCGATGATATAGTAAAGAAACTCGATGAGTTCCCAGAATTGTCAGGGACTATCAAGGGGGTGCTATTCAAAGGACTTCGCTATCCGTTCAACTATTACGACAAGGCGACAAACCTTGCACTGATGTTCAGCTTTGTCAAGCAACAAGACGGTGCCTTTGCCATCTCCTGCCGCATGTTCGAGATCTGGTTCTACAACTATTTTATCTCTCAGGACAAACAATCCCCGGCCTTCAGGCAAGGCATTGAGGACAAGAACCAGTTCGTCCACGATGGCATCATCGACATTCCTCACCTCCTGGAGCGTTTCGTCATTCACATGAACCAGACCTTCGATATGGATAAGGAGCATAAGTTCCTGGAGGACAATGGACGTGAGGTTTTCCTTACCTACCTTCGTCCAATCATCAACGGAGTGGGCAACTATTACATCGAAGTTCAGACGCGCGACCACGAACGTATGGATATCGTCATAGATTATTTTGGCATCCGCTACGTTATCGAACTCAAGATTTGGCGTGGCAATGCCTACAACGAGCGAGGCGAAGAGCAGCTTCGTCGCTATCTGGAGTATTTCGACCTCCAGCAGGGTTATCTCGTTTCGTTCTGCTTCAATAAGAACAAGACACCAGGCCTGCTGCCTCCAGTAAGCATAGGCAATCGAACGCTGATCGAAGCGATTGTTTAGTTCATATTATACCCATTCTCTTCATCGGGGAAGTAGAGTAATCCGTAGAGAAACGGAATCAGAGATGCCAGTGTAATGCGTGATTATCGGACAAATCCGTCGTCATTTGTATCCGAAGCAGCGCGAAAAAGGCGGCTATACCCTAAAAAAACACTTTTTTATGCAAAATGTTGCCATAACTTGCATCACATATAAAAAGAATTAGTATATTTGCACCGCGTAATAACACTAAATACCAAAACATCCTATGAAAAAAACCTTACTACTAAGCAGTCTGCTGCTGTGCTCAGGCATCGCCATGGCACAAGGGCAGCAAGTTACGTCGATCGAGGAGACGATGCGGCAGCATCTGACCGCCGAACTGAAGCGCCACGGCATTACCGAGGCCAAGCCTATGCGTCCGACCGATCACAAGCCTGTAATGGGCATCAAGGCGCCTGCGCCTCAGGCCAAGGCCGCTACCGAACAACTGTGCGACAGCACGGTAAACTTCAACAGGGAAGGCAATCCTTTCAGCAAGACGATCTATACCTACGATGCCGAAGGCTACTGTATCCTTCGGCACACCTATAGCTGGTATAGCGAGCAATGGAATCCGTCAATCAAGACCGACATCACCCATGACGAGAACGGCAATCCGACAATCGAGAACGTATCGAACTGGGATGGCAATGACTGGAGCATAAACTTCCGGTACGAATACACCTACGACGACCAGGGACGCCAGATCTGCTACACCTCATACTATAGGCCGTTCGACGAATGGGTAGGCAGCTACAAGGTGGAATACACCTACGATGCGAACGACTATCAGACTTCCTATACCTCCTATATGTGGAATTACAACACCCAGGATTGGGAAGGCTCCTATAAGTATGAATCGGCTTACGACGACCAGGGACGCCAGATAATGTCGGCCTACTATAACGGATGGATAGATGGCAACTGGGTCGGTGGTGACAAGTACGAGTACTCCTACAACGAGTTTGGCCAGCAGACGAGCTTCATCATCTATGCCTGGGCAGACGGTGACTGGGCTGGCCGAAGCAAGAACGAGAACTTCTTCGACGACAAGGGCAACGAGACGGGTTATTGCATATCCTATTGGACAAACGGCGAATGGGACGTTGTTGACCAAGGCAAGATCGAGAATACCTACGACGACCAGGGTAACCTGATCAGCCTCGTAGCCTACTTCTACTCCTTCGGCGAATGGCTGGTGAACTATAAGACCGACTTCACCTACGACGACAAGGGCAATAAGCTCACTTCGGTCACCTATCACACGATCGACGGCGAATGGATTTCATCGGCCATGGAAGAATACACCTACGACGAAAATGGCTACCTGGCTTCGGTTACCGGCTCGTATTTCGACACATGGCTGAATGACTGGCAATACGGATTTCGCTATGCGTACGTCAACGATGCCAAGGGTCATCACCTGAGCGGAAATTACTACACGTGGACAGGCGAGGACTGGGGCAACACCGAGTGGGTGGAATATGCCTACGACGAGCAAGGCAGCCAGACGGGCTACGCACGCTACGTATGGCTTGGCGACGAATGGAAAGGCGAGACGAAGCATGAAGCGGAGCACAACGAATTCGGCAGTCAGATCCGCTACAGCACATACACCTGGCGTGATGGTGCATGGGCCGAGTCGTACCGCGACGAGACCTATTATACCGCCGACGGAACCTATGCAGGTTGGGCCTCGTACCGCGAACAGAGTACCATCTTAGGCCCAATGTACCTCAAGGTCAATATGGCAGGACGCGAGATTGCCGACCACGTTGACGAGGAGAACCTCATCTTCACGGGCAAGGACTTCAAGGTCTCGGCGCTCTACGTCGACGAATTTATTGGCGATCCAGAGGCCGACGCCCAGTCTGGGAACGCAGTAATCTGGCAGAACGATGGCAGCCTGGGTTCTATCAATTGGAGCGGCGTCTACCGCTTCTCGAACGTCGAGCATAGTACCGGCGAGGAGTGTCATGCCTTCACGATGGAGGAATGGAACACGCTCAAGACCAGCACATTCTACGTCGACCTGGTGGGCGACTCTCCTCAGATCCGCGTAACCTCAGGCTGGTGGACAACCCAATGGACCGGCAGTGACATCTATCCTGGCAACGAGCTCCTGACGAGGCATGAGGACGGATCATGGACCCTCACCGTCAATCTGGAGGGCGATCCGTTGCTCGACGTGATGGACGAACAGCATCTGCTCTTCACCGGCGAAGGCTACACCGTTCTGCGCATACGCGTCGCCGAAGGTCGCAACGAGGAGGATTGGGTACGCCGCTGCATCTGGCAGAACGACGGTTCGTACGACTATACCAACTTCGAAAACACCTACTGCTTCGGTCGTGAAGGCCACGAGAACGAATGTATCGCTACCTTCAACCAAACGGACTGGGACCTCATCAAGCAGGGCCATCTGATTGCCGAAATCGAAGCCGTAGAGCCTCATCAGGCCTGGATCTATGTCACCACGGACAGGTGGTCGACCTTCCTGACGGACGACGCTATCACCTACGGCAGTCCGCTGCTCACAGGCGAAACGACGATGCTTCTGACCGGTGAAAACAAGCGCGTATACACCTTCGACGACCAGGGCCGAACCACTTGCTTCAGCGCCTACGAATGGAGCTGGCTGCTGAACGACTGGGAGCTCAGCACCAACGAGGTCTACTACTACTCAGAGCACGAGGTGGTCGACATCGAGCAGATCGTATCCGAAATTCGCCCACGTCTGAGCAAGGAGCTCCGCGATGGCCAGGTACGCATCGTTGTAGGCGACAAGGTCTACAACCTGGAAGGCCAGCAGATCAGCGTAGCTAAATAATAAATAGTAAAGAATGTATTTATAACTCGCTGATTATCTTTTGAATGCATTTATAATGGCAGAAAAGTGTGATTCCTGATGATTTAGTGAGAAAAAATTATTGATTTTAACATTTTAGAGGTCGATTTGATTTTTGAAGTTATCAAATCGACCTCTAATATTGTATTTCTCTTCATCTATAGATTCTTCCGCTTCACTCTTCACTTTTTCTTGTTCATCACACTTCGACTTGCCCTTATAGAAAGATGTCATTATCTTTGCACCGTAATATATCGTAAATAAGAAATGAAAAGAAAGACTTTTGTGCAAAGATTAGTGGCAGGTATCCTATTCCTGCATTTGAGCATTACATGGCTTCTGGCACAACCGGGTGGTCATCATAACCTCACGGTGACTGGTTCGACGGTTGACAGTAAGACAGGAGAGCCACTGGTGGGTGTAGCTGTCAAGGTGACTTCGGCTGACGGAGGAACAGGCACGTTCGGTATCTCTGACGCTGATGGAAAATTCAGCTTCGAGGTGAGTCGTGCCGGTACATACTCGCTCGAATTCTCTTATGTCGGCTATAAGACGCTGCATAGAGAGGTGGAGATCTGGCCATTCGAACCCAAACTCGGCAAGTTCAAACTCAAGGAAGACCCTAAGTTGCTGGCCGAAGTGGAAACCATCGGACACAGCGAGCGTATCAAACAGAAAGGTGATACGCTGAGCTACAATGCCAGCGCTTATAAGGTACAGGATGGAGCTACGGCCGAAGCGCTGGTAAGCAAGATGCCAGGAATCGTGGTCAACAAAGAAGGTATCAAGGCGCAGGGTGAGACGGTGCAGAAAGTGCTGGTCGATGGCAAGGAGTTCTTTGACAATGACGTCAAGATGGCTCTCCGTTCGCTGCCAGCCGAGGTGCTCGACCGTGTGAATATCTTCGACAAGAAATCCGATCAGGCCGAATTTACCGGCATTGACGATGGTGAGACAGTCAAGGCCATGGATCTGATTACCAAATCCTACCGTCGCAATGGAACCTTCGGCAAGGTGACGGGCGGATTCGGCAATAACTTTGACCTGAACAATGCCTACTGGAAAGCCGGCTTTAACCTCAACCTCTTCAACGGCAACCGTCGCATTACTTTGCAGGGCATGAGCAACAACGTGAACGAACGAGACTTCTCGAACGAAGACATGGGTGGCTTCGGCGGCATGATGGGTCGCGAATGGGGTGTGCGAGGTGTGGCGCGTACCAACGGCTTCGGCATCAATTTCAGCGATACCTATTTAAATAATAAGGTAGAGACGGAGCTCTCATATTTCTTCAATCAGAACCGTATTATCCAGACAGATACCACCTATGTGGATGACCTCAATCGTGAGTCATCGAATTATGCGGCATCAAGCAGCCTCAATCACACGATGAGCCATCGCATCGGAGGCCGCATCACCTATCGTCCGACCGAGCGCGATGAGGTGGTGATCCGCCCGTCGCTCAACTTCCAGCAGTCCGATGGCAAAACGATGAGCGAAGACCGCTCGTGGAATCACCACCTCAGCGATGTCTCTATCGACCGTCAACAGCAGAAGCTGTGGGATGACGTGTTGTCGCGTTCCAGCAATCAGAGCGACACCGACAACGACTCGTGGAACGCCCGAGCCAACGTCCTCTGGCGCCACCGTCTCAATAAGCCAGGACGTACGCTTAGCCTGAACCTCATAGGCGGTGCATCGGGCAGTGATGCCGAGAGCAAGGACATCAAGGATCAGCTCTTCGGTGGTATTCGTATGCTTGAGAATCAAGCCAATACCAGTCGAAACAACAACAGCAACGTTGGCGGCAATATCCAGTGGGTCGAGCCATTGACCAAGGAGCTAAACCTCTCGTTGCGCTACGATATGAACTACAATCAGGCGCGTCGCCGCATGCTCTATGACTTCTATAGCGACGATAAATTCAGCCAACTTGAGCGTCACGATTCACTCAACACCAACACCTACCTGCAGCTTCAGTTGCGCAACAGCGGCGAACTCGGATTGAGTTTCAACCACGGCACCCTACGCGCCAACGCCACCCTGCGTTTCGAGAATTCGCACATCTTTGGCGAGCAGGATGACTTCTATAAGCACGATCTCTATAAGACGTCAAAGAGCTACAACAGTATCCTGCCGACGCTCCGTCTGGAGTATCGTACCAAGGGCGGCACACAGTTCCGCATCGACTACCGTTCACGCAGTCAGGCACCCAGTGTCAGTAATCTGCAGGAGAGCGTCAACACCACCAACCGCCTGCGTTACACTGCGGGCAATCCAGACCTCGACCAGACGCTCTCGCACAACGTGCATTTCAACATGATCTACACCAACACCGAGACGGCGCAGAACTTCATGATCTTCGGCGGCATTGACGCCACGCAGCATCAGATCAGCAACCAGATACTCATCAACCGCACGACTGGCAATATGCACCTTGATCAGCTGCCAACTGAATACGGGTTCAGTAGCCAAGTGTATCGCGGCCTTGAACTCGCACCGGGAGCCATGATCACGCGTCCGGTGAATCGCGACGGTCACCTCTCGGCCTTTATCGACTTCGGCTACGGCTTCCCGTTCGATGCCATTATGAGCAATGTAAACATTTCGCTCGGTGGCGGGTATTCGCAGAATCCATCCGGCAAGCTTTATTATGAGCTCGATGAAAAAGGAAAAGCTGGTATCTCGACCTTCGACTCTCGTACGCAGACCTATGAATTCAATCCAAGCCTCGATATCACCAGCAATATCTCGCAGGATCTGAACTTCGGAATCATGTACTTCCCCCAGTTCCAATGGGTGGTCGATCGTGAGGGTAATACCGAGAATCAGGATTTCATCAATCATGAGCTTGACGCCATGCTCAACTGGACATTCTGGAACGGCTTCACCACCGACCAGGAATTGGAGTGGCAGTACTTCGGCGGCCCATCGCAGCCACAAGCCATCAGTCAGTGGGTATGGAATGCCTCGATCGGCAAGAAGTTTCTCAAGGGAAATGCCGCCGAAATCAAGCTACAGGCCTTTGATATCCTTGGTTCGAACAAAGGCTTCTCGCGCAGCGTAGGCGACTCGAACATCAGCACCAGCTACCGCAACTTCATGCCTCGCTACTTCCTTTGCACCTTCACCTACAAGATCACGGCTTATAAGGCAGGAGGCAAGGCAAGTACACGCCAGACAGAGCCGGAATCAGGCTTTCCAGGCGGTGGCTTTGGCGGATTTGGGCCTCCGTTGTTCTAATTTTGCTCACAGATTTGTGAATTTCGCTTGAACGTATTATCTTTGCACCCACAAAATGATTTAGTATGGACTTGAATCTTCGTCATAAATTGCGCAGCTGGTTTCTATCCTCTGCTCTCACCTTTATATTATATGAGGTCTTCTGGGGTGTGGCTCCCGTAGGCGATGCACAACCTCTCAAGACACACTGGCTGACCATGCTCGGCTTTGACTTCTGTTACTGCATGCTGTTCACACTGTCCAGTATGCTCATCAGCCAGGCGTTGCGTAGCATCGGGTACTTCAATCGTCTGACACGTGGCAGTCAGTTAGCTTTTTGTCTGCTCACGCTGGTGGTCAACATGAGCCTTGCATTCTGCTTCGAGAAACTTTATAACCTCTTGTGGCCTGCACCCAGCCAGGAGATGTTCTGGAGCAGCGTCTATATGTTCTGCTTTATTGCCACACTGCTGAGCCTTGTGCATACTACGTCGCACTACTGCATGATGGCCATCAGGCAGAAAGACCAGCTCGTATCATTACAGAAAAAAGCCTTGAAACGGCAGCTCGACCCGCACTTCGTCTTCAATAGCCTCAGTGCTTTGGCCGAACTCACGCGGCAGAATCCGATGCAAGCCGAGGCGTATGTCATCCGCCTGTCGCACGTCTATCGCTACATCCTTTCGCACATCGAGCAGGAGTATGCCACGGTGGAGGAATCGCTGCGCTTCATCCGTGACTATGTGGTGCTGCAGGAGTTGCGACTGGATGGACGCATCGATCTCGTGATCAGGGATTGCGACAGCCGTCCCAGCGACCGGCTATTGCCTATGAGCCTGCAGCTGCTGGTAGAGAATGCGGTGAAATACAATCCTCCATCAGCTGGCGAGACGCTCTGCATTGACATCTGTCGTCAGGGTAACGAGATCATTGTGCGAAATCCTATTGTGACCTCGCGGCCAAACATCCCGGGATTCGGACTTGGATTGGAAAGCATGAAAGAATACTATGTGATGGAGGGTCTTCAGCCTCCTGTGGTGAGTGTGAATCAAGGCTGGTTTGAAGTGAGAATGAAGGTGATAACTCTATGAAAACTTTGTGACTATGAAACGCATCCTGATAATCGAAGACGAACGACTCAGCGCCGACCGCCTGCGGCGTATGCTCTGTGATATTGATGACACGATGGAGATCAGTGGCCCCCTGATGACTGTGCAGGAGGTCATCGATGAGCTGCGCACAGGCAACCATTATGACCTCATTTTCTCCGACATCCGGCTGAAGGACCGACTGGTATTCGAAGCTTTTCATGAAGTGATGCCCAGTTCGCTGGTCATCTTCACCACGGCATACGATGAGTATGCACTTGAAGCCTTCCGTCACAATGGCATCGGGTACCTGCTCAAACCATTTTTAGCCGCGGAACTGATGGAGGCAATGAACCGAGTGAATCTTGCGTCAGGCACGGCCGAGGCTATCGGCTCGTCGCTCAATGCCGCAGCGCGTGAGATGAAGTGCTTTAGGGAGCGCATCCTCGTGAGCCGAGGTGATGAACTCATCCCGCTGCGCGTCAGCGACATCGGATATATCCGTAAGATAGAAGAACACGTCGTAGCTGTAACGCGCAGCGGAGACCAATATCGTCTGCCCCTGACCATGCAGGATATGGAAGAGCAACTCGACCCCTCGCTCTTCTTCCGCCTGAACCGTCAGTACATTGCTCATATTGACAGCATCCGCAAGATAAGCTACTTTTTCAGTTCGAAGCTCATTGTGCGCATCAAGGGGTGCGACGAAGACAATATTGTGGTGAGCAAGGAAAAGAGTGCACAGTTCAAGCAGTGGCTGGATAAATAATGCGACATGCAACTTATAGAATTAAGAATCGACCAGATTCCTGCATACATGCAAGAGATGCAGGAAGCCTTTCAAAAGGGATATGAAGCTAAGTTTGGTGCTTCGAACGAACTTGTCTTGCCATTCAGCGACATTCGCGAATCGCTGCATGCGCCTCATGCCATCGCCTACGAGGTGATAGAAGGCGAAGAGCGCTTGGGAGGTGCCATCGTTGCCTTTTCGGACGATGGGGAGCATGGTGACTTGCACTTCCTCTACACCCGTGTGGGCAAGCAGAACCGAGGGGTGGCTTCGTTTGCCTGGCGCACCATCGAGGCGCTCCATCCCGACGTGAAGGTGTGGGAGACGCACACCCCTTACTTCGACACCCGCAACATCCATTTCTACATCAATCGCTGCGGTTTCCATGCTGTGGAGTTCTTCAATGCGCACCATCCCGACCCCAACGACTTTGACCTTCGTGAGGTCAACCCAATGGGGGGCGATGGATTCTTCAGGTTTGAGAAAATTCTTAAAAGTTCTTAATTAATCGACTGTTCATGCAAGGTTTCATAGTTGCCGTGATTTAATGGGTAAACAACAAATCAAAACAATTAGCAAAATGAACAAGAAACTGACAACAAAACTTTCTGTGATTCTCTTGGCGATGGCCACAACCCTGTTCTCATCATGCGATCTTGATGACAACGATAACGAGGTATCTTTCCGTCCTACCGCATTGGTGACCGTGAAGCCAGATACCGACTCTTTCTTCCTGCAGCTTGATGACTCTACCCGACTTTTTCCAGTCAATATGACCAAGTCACCCTTTGGCGATAAGGAGGTACGTGCCTTAGTCAACTATAAAATCAAGGAGGGTAAGAAGTCCGCCTTTCAGAGCGTCCACATCAACTGGATCGACAGCATCCGCACCAAGATGACCGTCCCTTCTTTGGGCGATAAGAACACAGCCACCTATGGCAATGATCCTGTGGAGATTGTCAACGACTGGGTCACCGTGGCAGAAGATGGCTATCTGACCCTACGTGTCCGCACACGATGGGGATATAATAATAAGGTGCATTACCTCAATCTCCTGACGGGTGTCAACCCTGAGAACCCATACGAGGTGGAACTGCGTCATGATGCCAATGGCGACTCACCTATCCAGATGGGCGATGCGCTGATTGCCTTCACCCTGCGCGAGCTCCTGAAGGGTGCCGACAAGGACAAGGTGCAATTCACCCTTCGCTGGAACTCATTCAGCGGCGCAAAGAAATCAT
>JAZUEP010000141.1:0-13628 GCA_045640225.1 Bacteroidales bacterium
ATTACTAATCTCTAATCTCTGAACACTATGGCAACACCTCACATCTCAGCCCCTGAAGGCGCATTCGCCAAGACTGTCCTGATGCCCGGAGATCCTCTCCGAGCCAAGTTTATTGCCGAAACCTTCCTGACCGACCCACAGTTGGTCACTGCCGTCCGCAACGTATTGGGCTACACCGGCCTCTACAAGGGCCAGCGCGTCACCGTGATGGCCAGCGGCATGGGAATTCCCAGCATCGGCATCTATTCCAACGAACTCTATTCGCAATATGGCGTCGAGAACATCATCCGTATCGGTTCGGCCGGCAGCTATGTCGAGCGTCTGGACGTGATGGATGTAGTCGTAGCCGAAAAGGCCTACAGCGACAGCTCGTACGCCGAAGTGATGAGCGGCTGCAAGGAGCATACGATGGCTCCGAGCGCCGAAATCAATGCCGTTATCCGCCAGAAGGCCGAGGAGCTTGGCATCGACTGCAAGCCGGCCGTCGTACATTCCAGCGACGTCTTCTACGGCTCGGAGCCTTGGCAGCAGATTGCCGAACGTACCGGTTCGGAATGCGTCGAGATGGAGTCGTTCGGCCTGTTCCACAACGCCAACGTCCTGGGCAAGCGCGCCGCCTGCCTGCTGACCATCAGCGACTCGTTCGTCAACCACAAGGAACTGACTTCCGAGGAACGACAGACATCGTTCAGCACGATGATGCGTCTGGCCCTCGAGACAGCCATCGCCCTCTGATCCGCTTTCTACACAATAATCTAAACTAAATAGCACCCTCGCAACAAAAAAAACTACACGTCATGAACTCGAAGCATCTCTGGTCTTCTCTATTCTCTGCACTGGCAGTTATCAGTGCCTCAACGGCTCAGGCTTCACCCCTTATGGCCGACGACGATACGTCGCAGGACGAAGCTAAGGTTATCGTCGACTTCAAGGTCGAATCGCCTTGTGTCGCCATTACCAACAACATGGTAATTGCCAACATCACCGTCGATCGTCCGTATTACGACATCTACTGGACCGTGAATTGTGCAACAGATCCAGACTTCTTCTTCGCCGGTTCGTGTCATGCAGCCAGCGAGGGTGCCGGCACATACACCATCATTGCGTCGACCCCCAGCGCCGAACCCGTCGAGCTGAACGGTGGCAACCTCTATACCTTCGCCTTCCAGACGTGCGAGTTCGGTTGGGACGGATACCGTACGGTAGCCACCTTCGAAGTGGAGGGTGCAGGCTCGAAGGCCGAACAGTTCTCCGACATCGAGCTGCTGAGCATCGGCTGCCAGCCTAATGCTTTGGGCGAATATCCTTACCAGAGCGAATATACGCTCACCTTCAGCGATGCCGTAACCAACGTTGTGGCCTTCGCTCCCTCGGGCATGATGGGTGTGCAGGACTATCCTGTCCGTCAGGTCGACGACGAGGGTCTGACATGGAAGGTCGACTGCTCGGCCTCGGCCGACGAGGAAGGTAGCTTCGAGCTGCACATTCAGGCTCGCGATGCCGCCACCGGACTTCGACTGAAGGGCACCTACAACCTCGACCATTCGTTCATCTACACCATCAAGTGCTCCAATTCGTCACCCTATCCTGACGACCGCCCTGGCAACGACCCCGATGACGACACGCCTGACGATCCCGAAGGTGTAGCCTTGCAGGAGGGTATGAACGAGCTGCAGGTCTATGCCCCCGTGACGGCCTACTTCAAGGCCGAACGCGACTGCAAGGTGCTGATCGAGGCCGAGGACCAGTATCTGGTCACCTATCAGGGCCAGACCTTTGCCTTCGAGTACATCCCGACCAATTCGCCAGCCAATGTCTGCGAGGTCGACAACGTGAAGGCCGGCACGTCCGTCGTGCTCACTTCGGACTTCGTCATGAATCCGATGGTACGCATCACGACCCTCGAAAGTGGCGTGACCGTTCCGCTCGAGGTTCATGGCGTGACGCCTGCCGAAGGCTCATCCGATTTCTGGGCCAACAACGGACAGCTCGACGTCACCTTCAACAAGCAGGTATCGCTGAGCGGTGCTCAGCTGGTTGCCGGCCAGACTTCGGTCAACCTTGAGATCCTGCACGTTTCGAGTGCCGTCAGCATCAGCATGGGCACGACGCTCAACTCCTTGCTGACCGACGGCCTCCTCACGACGGGCCAGACCTTCGAAGTGGTACTCAGCGACCTGTGCGAAGCCGGCAATCACGACAACCTTTACGACGGTACGGGCGAGTTGCGCCTGAGCTTCGTTGCTCCCAAGCCTCAGTTCAGTCTGGTGCGCACCATGGTGGCCGATACCGAGCTCTTCACCTCAGGCCTGAATCCATACAGCTTCCTGTCGTACTATGCGCCCGATGGTGCCGACGGCCTCTTCGTGCTTGAGTTCGAGCAGGAGGTAGGTTCGGTCGACGGTGCACTGCTGCAGATGGGCAATCGCGATCTCGATGCCGACGGCAAGTATCACGAGAGCTCGCTTCCGGTCAGCATCGACGGCAATCGCGTGCTGGTCGATGCCCGTGGTGTCCTGCGCACGCTGAACATCCTGTTCCCTGCCGTAGTCGAGGCCGATACCGAAGCCGGCGAGACGACAGACAGCGGATTGGGCGACTTCGACCGTTCGCACATCACCCTTCGCGTGATGAATGTGGTAGACACCAACGGCAATGCCTTCCGTGCCAATCAGGCGGGTAACGTCGGCTCGTACTCGTACTACATGAACTATCGCGAGCTGGTCGAGAACATCAACCTCGACGGCGACAACAAGCGGGCTGGCGACTACGTCTATGGCGGCGAGACCATCCGTCTGTGGCTGAGCAGCAGCGATGTGACCTTCGATGGCCTGCAGGTGACCTATCTGGTCGAAGTCGAGGCCGAAAGCTACGAGTCGCGTACCGAAGTTCAGACCGAATATCTTACCGAAGCAGATCCTTATCAAGGCATCATCATCGAATTCGTAATGCCCGAGATGCCTAACGTTGCCGTTGGGCAACCCGTCCATGTATCGCTGCTCAATGCCGTTACCTCCGACGGCATGCCTCACGACCTGAGCATCGACTTCAAGGCCGAGGAAATGATCGTGGGCAACATCGAAAGCCTCGGCAACGAAGCTCCGACCGCCAACGTCTGGACGCTCACCGGCCAGCGCATCGACAATACTTCCGACATCGTCAAGGGACAGCCCTACATCGTCGGACACAAGATCATGATACGTCATTAATCCGTAATGAACAGAATACTCACACTCGCTGTCGCTGCCCTTACGGCCCTCAGCACCCCCCTGCAGGCTCAGGGCGAACAGCCTGACTACCAAATCCATCGCTACGACACTACCGACGGCGGCATCCTCTGGAACCTGAGCGACAACGGCCAATGGGGCATCGTGCGCCTCGGTACGACATCGGGCGGTGGCGATGCTACCCCCAAGCTCTATGACGCTACGACTGGCGAAGCCTTCGAGGTGAAGTACAACGGACGCATCATCGACCTCTGCGATGTGAGCGACGACGGACAGATCGTTGTCGGCTCGCTGCAGAACCATCCCGTGGCCTATAACCGCACGACGGGCCAGCTGACCGACTTCGGCCTTCGCCCCAAGTGGCAATGGGGTGAGTTGACCAGCGTCACGCCTGACGGACGTTGGGCCGTCGGACAGTATTCGGGCTTCACGGGCCTCTTCGACGACGAGGACGAACAGCTGTCGGGCGACTTCTACTTCTCGCCCCTGATGGTCAACATCGAGACGGGCGACACCCTCTCGCTCACCGGCCTCCCACGGCTGGATATGGCCAACCTCGACCAGCACGCCATGGTGCTCAATGCCGTCTCGCCCGACGGTCGTTATGTAGTCGGCCAGATGGACTGGTACATCATGCAGCCTATCTCGGGCTTCACATTTATATACGACACGCACGAGCACACATATCGCGTCATCGGCTTCGAGCCGGACGATAACGGCCCGTGGGAGCCTCTCCACCCCTACCTGCACCACATCGAAGGCGGCACCCTCAGCCCCAACGGACGCTATCTGGCCGGCCTTGCCTACATTGCCAAGCCGCAGGAGGGCAGCGAGTTCTTCAACGAGTATGGCGTCCCCTTCCGTTACGATCTCGAGACCAGCGAGCTGACCGTCTTCGACAATGGCGAGTCGAACAACATCGGTGTAGGCGCTGTGACGGACAATGGCACGATCTTCGGCAACCCGAATTCCGGTTCGCCCTTGCGCAACTTCCGTGTCTTCTACAAGGACCGCTACTGGATCTCGTTCACGCAGATCTGTCAGCAGGCCTATGGCTTTAACTTTCAGGCTCGTACCGGATACGAGTACACCGGCACCGTCATGGCCGTCAGTGGCGACGGCAGCCGTTTCATCGCCTTCCCCGACCCTACCTGCGAGAGCTACTACTTCGACCTTGGCCGCCCCATCGACGAGGTCTGTGCCGGCATCGACCTGCTCAGCAACTATACCGTCTCGCCTATGGCAGGATCGGAGTTTGCCATGGTGTCGACCATCGAGATCAACTTCGGCCGTCCCGTCCAGATCCTGGGCGACGGCAACAACGTCCACCTCAACAAGGCCGACGGCACCAACGTCTACAACGGCCTCAGCAACGGTGGCCTGACGCTGAAGACCGGTTCGCGCACCACCGTCGTTGCCGCCTTCCGTCCTCGCCCGCTCGAGGCCGGCCAGCAGTACGAACTGGTGATCGATGCCGGAGCCATTGCCGTCAGCGACGATCCTGAGCTCTGCAATCACGAGATCCGCATCCCCTACACCGGACGTGCCGACGCTCCCGTACAGCTCGTCAAGGCCACTCCGACCGATGGCTCGGCCCTCCGTCAGATCGACAATACGTCGTCCTACATCCTGCTCGACTTCGACACCCGCATCAAGGCCACCGACACGCCTCTTGCCTACATCGAGCGCGTCGAGGACGGTTCGCGAATGGCGACGTTCAACATCGCTGCCGGTTCAACCGACGCCACCCGCCATCAGCTCCTCCTCCTCCCTGCCTCGACCCTCTATCTCTATGCCGGCGAGGACTATCGCATTGTGGTCGAAGCCGGAACCGTAAGCGACTATTCGGGCAACGCCAACAGCTACAACCAGCGCATCGAGCTGCTCTACCATGGCACCTATGTGCGCGAAGTGGCCAATGCTTCGGTCATGTTTGCCGACGACTTCAACGATCCCAACGCCTGCCTCAACACATGGCTCCGCTTCGAGGGCGATCATCGCTCGCCTTCGCAGACCATGCAGGCATGGGGCTTCGATGCCGACAACAACCCCTGGAACTTCACGTTGCACGATACCGAGGAGTCGGCCGACTACTTTGCCGGCTCGCACTCCATGTACCAGCCGGCCGGCCAGAGCGACGACTGGATGATCACCCCACAGATTGCCGTTCCGCTCGACGGACGTGCCGTTCTCGAGTTCGACGCGCAGAGCTACGACCCTCGCAAGGACGACCAGCTCACCGTCTACGTCTACGAGGACCGTCGCGTGCTGTCGTACCTCAATTCGGCCATCATGCAGCAGATCCGCACATCGGCCGTCCTGCTCGACGCCATTGCGCTCGACCCCGGTGCCGATCCCGAGCTGACCGAAGGCGAGTGGACCCACTATACCTACAGCCTGTCGCGTTGGGCCGGCAAGGACATCTATCTGGCCTTCGTCAACCAGAACGACGACCAGAGTGCCGTCTTTGTCGACAACGTCCTCGTGCAGCGCGAGGTCAACTACAGCCTTGCCTTCAGCAATCGCGAGCGTGTCGTTGCCGAAGATCAGATGCCGATAGCCGGACAGCTCACCGTCCTGTGCGACGAGACCGAAGGCCGTACGTCGCTCGTATTGCGCGACGATGAGGGCAACGAGATCGCCCGCACCGGATGGGACTACATCCCTGCCAAGGGCCAGCCCGTCGACTTTGCCTTCGACCGTCCGCTGCCTCTCGCCATCGGCACCGAAGTGGCCTTCACCATCGACATCCAGATCGGACAGAAGACCGACGTCTACCATGGCTCGATCATGAATCTGGCCTTCGAACCCGTCAAGCGCGTCGTGCTCGAGGAGATGACCGGCTCGACCTGCATCAACTGCCCCCTCGGCATCGTTGCCATCGAGCATTGCGAGCAGGCCTTCGAGGACCGCTTCATCCCTATCGGCATCCACACCTACACGGGCGACAACCTTGGAGCCGGCCTCATGGACTACACCAACTTCCTCGGCCTGCTGGCAGCACCTATGGCCCGCATCAACCGCCTCCCTGGTGCCTTCTCGCCCATGATCCGTCAGAGCGACGAGTTCCATTATCGCGACATCGAGGGCGAGTCGCTGTGGTACGACGTCGTGTCGAGCGAGCTCAATCGCCTCACTTCGGCCGACCTGCAGCTCGAGGCACAGCTCACGTCCGATGGCCGTCAGATCGACTTCACCACCTCGCTCCGCTACGCCCTCGATGCCCGCAATCAGCAACTGTCGCTCTTCGTCGTCGTGCTCGAGGATAGCATCGTAGGCTATCAGCTCAACGCCTTCACCAGCTACCAGTCCGAGACGATGGCCGACTGGTGCGAGGGCGGTATCTATGCCGAATACGCCAACTATCCCTACGTCCATAATCACGTTGCGCGCGATGTCATCGGGCAGACCTTCAGCGGCACGATCGGCCTCTTCCCGTCCGACCTCGAGGGTGGCGTCACCTATACCGCACAGCTCAGCAGCCCTTGTCCGGCCGCCGTCATCGACGTCAATCAGCTCTCGGCCGTCGCCATGCTGATCGATACCCAGACCGGCGAGGTGCTCAATGCCGCCAAGGCCAAGGTCGTAACCCATGCTACCGATGCCATCCAGCGCATCGAGTCCGACGCCTCGGTCCTCACCGGCGACACCATCCGCACCCTCACCGGCACGCTGGTCGGCACGTCAGCCACCGAGGCCGACGGCCTCCAGTTCCCATCGGGCATCTACCTAATCGGCAGCCGCAAGGTGCTCGTCCGATAAGCCGTCAACAGATACCAATAAAGGGATTTAATCCTTATACTAATAGCCTATATGAGCTTTCTTGTCGCTCATATAGGCTATTAGTATTTTTCGTCTACAGCATAATAGCTTTCATTCTGACAGAGCGGCTTAAGGTGAAGGAAACACCTTCACCCACCCCCTTAATCGCGCTGGGTGGCCAGATAGTGGAGGGGGGAGCAGCCGGTCTTCTTGCGGAAGTACTTGCCGAAGGCGGACTGCGAGGGGAAGTTGAGGCGGAAGGCGACCTCCTGAACCGAGAGCTGGGAATAGTGGAGCAGGGACTTGGCCTCGGCGATGACATAGTCGCTGATCCAGTCGGAGGGCGAGCGGCCGCTGTAGCCCTTGATGGCCATGGAGAGGTACTTGGGCGTGACGCAAAGGCGGTCGGCATAGAACTCGACGGTACGCTCCTGCTGGTGGTAGTGGGCAAGGACGTCCATGAAGCGCTCGTAGAGCTGGCGGCTGCCACGGGTGCCACGGCGGTCGACGTCGGACACATCGGACTGATGGTCGCGCATCAGGCTGACGACGCTGAGCATGAAGGCCTGCAGCAGGCTACGCACGATCTCGTCGGTCTCGGGCGACGGATGGCCCAGGGCACTGCGGATCAGGGCATGGAAGGGCACGAGGGGTGCGATGTGCTCGAGGGGGACGGTGGCATGGAAGTGGCGACGGACGGGCAGGTAGCTGGTGGCGAGCTGCAGCAGGTCGTAGGGCAGGGAGTTGAGCAGTTCGGTCGAGACGAGGATGGCATAGGCCTCGAGGTCCTCCGAGCGCCGGAACTGGATGATGTTCTCGGGCACGCTGACAAGGATGGAGGGTTCGGTGACTTCGTACGACTCGAGGTTGACGCGATACTCGAGCCGCCCACGGACGCAGACGATGAGCGTGAGGGCGTCGATGCGGCAAGGCTCCTCGAAGAGGTACTCCTGAGCGATGTGGTCGGAGATGAGGAGCTTGCCCTTGTAGGCGATGACGCGGGCTCGGCCGATGCTGCACAGCTGCTGGATGGTGATGTGAGGGAGGGTCATGGGGGAGGAAGGGAAAAAGGTAAAAAGTTAAAAAGTTAAAAAGGTAAAAAGGTATGGTCCTGCGACCACGCTGAAGAGGTAAAGAGGTAAAGAGGTAAAAAGTTAAAAAGGTAAAAAGGTAAAAAGGTATGGTCCTGCGACCACGCTGAAGAGGTAAAGAGGTAAAAAAAATGTGGGGACAAAGATACGAAGAAAATGGGAAATTCGGGCCATTTTAGGGTAGAAAAATGAAGAAAATGGTGGTTTTCGGTATCGAAATGCGAAATATGCTCCAAAAAAGGCGAAAATCCGGTCTTGTTTCGTACGGAAAAAAGGGCTACCTTTGCGGCCGAAATTCGGAGGAAAACGTAAAAACGTAAAACGGAACCAAAAAACAATGAACAAAGATATGAGAAAACTGACAACCACACTACTGGCCCTGATGCTGACGGCCAGCGCGATGGCCCAAGGCGTACGGCTGAGCCTTGACAGCTGCATCAGCCTTGCGCTGGCCAACAACAAGGACCTTGCCATCGCCGAGATGAAGCACGAGGTGGCCGACCTGAACCGCAAGGAGGCACGGACGCACTACCTGCCAAGAATAGAAGGAACGGGCGCGTACATGCGTACGGAGAAGGAGATCCGCCTGATAAGCGACGAGCAGGAGACGGCCCTGCAGAACATGGGCACAAGCGTAGGAACGGCCCTGGCACCGATGCTGCAGGGGGCAGCGATGCAGAACCCGCAGATGGCGCCCCTGTACCAGCAGCTGGGCGGGATGGCAACGGCCCTGGTGCCGACGCTGAACGAAGCCGGAGCCGGTCTGGCCGAAACCTTGCGGACGGACTCGCGCAACGTGACGGCTGCCGCCCTGATGCTGACTCAGCCGCTGTACATGGGCGGTAAGATCGTAGCCTACAACCGCATCACCCGCTATGCCGAACAGATAGCACGCGCACAGGCCAGCCAGCAGCAACAGCAGCTGGTGACCGACGTCGAGACGGCCTACTGGCAGATCGTTGCCCTGGAGAGCAAGCGCGAACTGGCCCTGAGCTACAAGCAGCTGATCGACACGCTGGACTACAACGTAGAGCAGCTGATAGCCGAAGGCATGGCATCGAAGGCCGACGGCCTGAGCGTGAAGGTGAAGAAGAACGAAGCCGACGTGACGCTGATACAGATTGACAACGGTCTGGCCCTCTCGCGCATGCTGCTGAGCCAGCTGTGCGGTCTGGACGTGACGACGGACATCCATCCGGCGGACGACGTGATGACGGCCGAAGTATCGGGCGACAGAGCGCTGACCGAGGGCTTTGTGGACGCTGCGATGCAGAACCGTCCGGAACTGAAGGCCCTGGACCTGCTGGCCCGCATCGGACACGAGAAGGTGAAGGTGGCCCGCTCGGAGTACCTGCCCAAGGTGGCACTGAACGCCAATTACGTATGGACGAACCCCTCGTGCTTCAACGGCTTCGAGACGAAGATGAAGGGCATGTGGACCGTAGGCCTGATGGTGAACATCCCGCTGATAGACTGGGGCGAGGGCTACTACAAGGTACGGTCGGCCAAGGTGCAGCAACGCATCGCCGAAACCACCCTTGACGAGACGCGCGAGAAGATAGAGCTGCAGGCCACCCAATGCGCACAGAAGGTGCTGGAGGCCGCCAATCGCGAGGAGACGGCACAGCGAAGCATGGCCGAAGCCGAAGAGAACCTGCGCTTTGCGACCCTGGGCATGCAGGAGGGCGTGATACCGATCAGCAACGTGCTGATGGCACAGACGGCATGGCTGTCGGCCCGCTCGACGATGATCAGCGCCCGCATTGACCGCCGTCTGGCCGAAGTGAACCTGAAGCGCGCAACGGGCACGCTGTAAAAACGTAAAACGTAAAAACGTAAAACGTAAAGTCGATGGATCGAAGGATTGACGAAACGATGTATCGACGAACCCTAAAAGTGTAAACTCAATAGAAAATGAAGATATGAAACAGAAGAAGACATCAGTCGTAGCCATGGTATTCGCTGCCGCCATTCTGGTAGCCATGGGCATCATCATCGTAGTAGGCCTGTGCCTGCCCGAACGCTCGGAAGTGATTCAGGGTGAGGTAGAGACAACGGATTATCGCGTATCGAGCAAGGTCCCCGGACGCGTACTGGAACTGCGTGTACAGGAGGGCGACTACGTACACAAGGGCGACACGCTGGCCATCCTCGAAGCACCTGAGGTAAGCGCCAAGCTCGATCAGGCCAACGCCCTTGTCGAGGCCGCCGAAGCCCTGGACGAGAAGGCTCACAACGGAGCACAGAAGGAGCAGATACAGGGTGCCTACGAGATGTGGCAGAAGGCCAAGGCCGGACTGGAGGTGGCCGAAAAGAGCTACCGTCGCGTGACGAACCTCTTCGACAAAGGCGTGATCTCGGAGCAGAAGCGCGACGAAGCCAAGGCTCAGTACGAAGCCATGGTAGCCACCGAAAAGGCCGCCGAGGCACAGTACGAGATGGCCCGCAACGGTGCGCGCAAGGAGGATAAGAAGGCCGCCGGCGCCAAGGTGAAGCAGGCCCAGGGAGCCGTGAGCGAAGTGAGCTCGTACATCAGCGAGACGGTGCTGCTGGCCATGGCCGACGGCGAGGTGACCGAAGTGTTCCCCGAGCTGGGCGAGCTGGTAGGCACCGGCGCTCCGATCATGAACGTAGCGATGACGGGCCAGCTGTTCGTCACCTTCAACGTGCGCGAGGACTACCTGCCAGGGCTGACCGTGGGTACCGAGGTCGAGGCCTACGTTCCGGCCTACGACAGCAACGTGAAGCTCCGCATCAGCCGTGTGAAGAACGTGGGCAGCTTTGCCGTCTGGAAGGCAACGAAGGCATCGGACGGCTACGACCTGAAGATGTTCGAGGTGCGTGCCGTACCCGTCGGCGAGCTGAAGATGGAGGGGTTGCGTTCGGGCATGAGCGTCGTGCTGAAGCCTTGAGGCAAATTATGAATTCTGAATTATGAATTAACAATATGTTTTCACGCCACAAGACCATCTGGTCGCTGATACTGGCCATCGCACAGCGCGAAGTGCGAAGCTACGGACGTCGTCCGCTGCTGCTGTTCGCACTGCTGGGAGCACCGCTGATCTGCATCGTCTTCTTCACGACGCTGATGCAGTCGGGCCTGCCTACCGACCTGCCGGCAGGAGTGGTGGACGAGGACGACACACAGGTATCGCGCACCTTCATCCGCACGATGGATGCCATGGAGCAGACCTGCATCGTAGCCCACTACCCCACCTTTGCCGAGGCACGCGACGCTGTACAGCGAGGGCAGATCTACGGCTTCTTCTACATCCCCAAGGGACTGACCACCGATGCTGTAGCCAGCCGTCAGCCACACGTGTCGTTCTACACCAACGAGACGTACTTCATTCCGGCCTCACTGCTGATGAAGGACCTTCGCCTGTCGGCCGAGCTGCTCGGACTGTCCATCACGCGCGAGACGCTCACCGCCCGCGGAATGAGCCAGCAACGCGCCATGGGCATCCTGCAGCCTATCGTCATCGAGAAGCATCCGTTGGGCAACCCATGGCTGAACTATTCGGTCTACCTGTCGAACATCATCCTGCCCGGAATCCTGTTCATCCTGACGATGCTGTGCTCGTGCTACGTGATAGGCAACGAGTGGAAGGAGGGCACCCAGCGACAGCTGTTCCGGCTGGCCCGCTACTCGCAGACGTCGGCCCTTGCCGGCAAGCTGCTGCCCATCACGCTGTGTCACGGGCTGATGATCGTGCTGATCGACGTCTACCTATACCGCTACCTGGGCTTCCCGTGTCAGTGCGGCCTGCTGCCCATGATGCTGTGGGGCATCCTGAGCGTGCTGGCATCGCAAGGGCTGGCCATCCTGTTCTACGGCCTATTCATGGGCCAGATGCGCTTCTCGATGAGCGTGTGCTCGCTGTGGGGCATCCTCGGCCTGTCGCTCTCGGGCTTCACGTTTCCGGTTTCGGCCATGCATCCGGTGCTGCAGGCAGCGTGCAACCTCTTCCCGTTGCGCCACTACTACCTGCTCTACGTCTGTCAGGCCCTGAACGGCTATCCGGTGGGCTATGTATGGACCAGCGTCCTGATGCTGCTCGGGTTCATGATGTTGCCGTTCATCGTGATGCCTCGGTACCGATGGGGCTTCCTGAAGGGCAAGTACAAGAGTTAAAACCAACTGTTAACTTTTAACTGTTAACTGCTTATGTTACGCAATATACTACACATCTGGTACGACGAGATGATGCACGTGCTGCATAGCTCGGGCCTCGTGATCTTCTGCCTGCTGGTGCCGTTGGCCTACCCGCTGCTCTATGCCTTCGTCTACACCAACGAAACGGTACGCGAAGTGCCGGTGGCCGTGGTGGACGAGTGCCACTCGACGCTGAGTCGGGAATTCAGCCGCAAGGTCGACGCCACATCGGAGGTCGAGGTACGCTACCACTGCGATCTGGCACAGGCACAGGAGCTGATGCGACGCGAGGAGGTATATGCCATCATGCGCATCCCGTCGAGCTTCGAGCGCGACCTGTGGCATGGCGACCAGACTCAGGTGGCCCTCTACTCCGACATGCGTTGCATGCTGTACTACAAGTCGGCACTGGTGGCAGCCTCGATGGTCTCGCTCGACATGAACAGCAACATCAAGGTGACGCGCTACCTGCACGGGACGACCGACCGTGAGGAGGAGGTGCTGCGGGCTCCGGTGACCAACGAATATGTATCGCTGTACAACCCGCAGAGCGGTGTGGCCACCTTCCTGATTCCGGCCGTACTGATGCTGATGATCCAGCAGCTGCTGTTCCTGAGCATCGGCACGTCGATGGGCCTGCATCGCGAGCGCAATGGCGGCATCGGCCTTCCGGCGGGCGACAGTTCGTACGGCAAGCCATGGCAGATCGTCGTAGGCAAGACGCTGTTCTACCTGCCGGTGTTCATGCTGATAGCCATATATATGTATGCGGGCGTGACCGACTGGTTCGCCCTACAGCGACTGGCCGACTACACCACCTTCCTGCGCTTTGTGACGCCTTACGTGCTGGCCAGCATCCTGATGGGCATCACATGGTCGGGCCTCTTCCACCGCAGCGAGGACGCAATGCTGCTGTTCATCTTCATGTCGGTACCGCTGCTGTTCGTGAGCGGCATGTCATGGCCCGTAGCCAGCGAGCCGCTGCTATGGCGTTGCGTGTCGTGGGTGTTCCCGTCGACCTTCGGCATGCACGGATACGTGCGGCTGATGGGCACCGGAGCCACCCTCGGGCAGGTAGCCATGGAGTACCGTGGCCTGTGGATACAGTGTGGCGTGTACTTCGTCACCGCCTGTCTGGTGTACCGTCACGAATGCAAGCGCATGCTGCAAAGCCTGAAGTGAGGGGGCTGAGTCGAAAGACCAAGTCCGACAAGTCAACACAAACAAAGTCCGACAGTCAACACACAAAACAAAGAGGGCGTGTCAAAAGTCCATGATTAGACTTTTGCACGTCCTTTTCTTATGTCAAGCCACTATCTTTATTGAAAAGTATTCATCAAGGCTGAAATCTCTGATTTTGGTCGAATTTGAGCTTAAAACCGGTTTATAGCC
>JAZUEP010000142.1:0-29496 GCA_045640225.1 Bacteroidales bacterium
GTGGACTACCAGGGTATCTAATCCTGTTCGATCCCCACGCTTTCGTGCCTGAGCGTCAGTTGCGGATTAGTCAGCTGCCTTCGCAATCGGTGTTCTGTGACATATCTAAGCATTTCACCGCTACACATCACATTCCGCCAACTTCATCCGTACTCAAGCTCGCCAGTTTCAACGGCAGTGCCCGGGTTGAGCCCCGACATTTCACCGCTGACTTAACGTGCCGCCTGCGCACCCTTTAAACCCAATAAATCCGGATAACGCTCGCATCCTCCGTATTACCGCGGCTGCTGGCACGGAGTTAGCCGATGCTTATTCATAGGGTACCTGCAATGAGATACGCGTATCTCAGTTTATCCCCCTATAAAAGAAGTTTAAGACCCGTAGGGCCGTATTCCTTCACGCGAGATGGCTGGTTCAGAGTTGCCTCCATTGACCAATATTCCTCACTGCTGCCTCCCGTAGGAGTCTGGTCCGTGTCTCAGTACCAGTGTGGGGGACCTTCCTCTCAGAACCCCTAATGATCGTCGCCTCGGTGGGCCGTTGCCCCGCCGACTAGCTAATCATACGCATGTCCATCCATAAGCAATAAATCTTTAACTATTAATAGATGTCTGTCAATAGTGTTATGCGGTATTAATCCAGCTTTCGCTGGGCTATCCCCCACTTATGGGCAGGTTACATACGCGTTACTCACCCGTGCGCCGGTTTCAGTCCGAAGACTTCTCCCTCGACTTGCATGTGTTAGGCCTGTCGCTAGCGTTCATCCTGAGCCAGGATCAAACTCTTCGTTGTATTTCTTTATCTTCGTGTCTTTCTTTCAGTCCGGGACTGAAAGAACTAAACTTGACTTGTTTGAATTGACTAGGTTTTGTTTGCTTGCATGTGACTGATTACTCAGTCACTCTTTTGTCAAGATTTCACTCTTTCAAAGATCGTTGCTAATCCGAGCAACTTAGCGTTTCATCGTTTTAGCGGGTGCAAAGATAGGGCATTTGTTGAGACCAAGCAAATTTAAAGGTTAGAAATTGCATAAAAATCTAAAAAACGGTTCAAAACACAGCTCTTATGATACATTTAAATGGCAAAAAATATGTTATAAAACATAAAAACGGGCACTTGCAAGATAAGAATAACCGAAAAACATCGTTTTTATAGTGCTAAAGTTGTAAAACTGATAAAAAAGCCTTAAATTTGCAGCGCGAAACAAAAATAAGAACATTACACATTTTAAATAATATATATGAAGCAGATTATTTGCACAGAAAATGCGCCAGCCGCAATCGGCGCCTACAGTCAAGCAGTGAAAGTTAATGGCATGTTGTTCGCGAGTGGACAATTGGGCATTGATCCAAAAACCGGAAACTTTGCCGGTGAAGACTTCCGTAGCCAAGCTGAACAGAGCCTCAAGAATGTGAAGGCCATTGTCGAAGCTGCAGGCAGCACGATGGACAAAGTCGTAAAGGTCTCGGTATTTATGGCAGACATGAGTGACTTTGCCGCACTCAACGAGATCTATGGTCGTTATTTTGCCGCCCCCTACCCTGCTCGTTCAGCAGTAGCCGTCAAGACCCTTCCTAAGGGAGGACTTGTAGAAATCGAGGTGATTGCCGAATTATAAATAGTGTAATACCTACAGCCCAAACAAGACAGCCTCGGTTTTCGTAAACCGAGGCTGTTGCTTATATGACATGTTGCTAGAACCGTTCTTTAATCAGTCACGTCTACCAGACAGAATTGATATGTAATAAATCAGCGTTGCCAGAGACGAAAGAGCGGCAACTACATAGGTATAGGCGGCGGCCTTCAATGCTGATTTAGCATCCTGGTGAGTATCATACGATGTAATCCCACTACGATCAAGCCAAGCCAAAGCACGGCTTGAAGCATTTATCTCGACGGGGAGTGTGACAAAGCTAAAAAGCGTAGTGACTGCAAACAATCCAATACCTATCATCAAGATAGTAGGACTATTAGTCAGCGACAGTGCCAAAATACCACCCAAGAGAATCCATTGACACCACTTGCTTGAGAACGAAACAGCAGGAACCATCCAACTACGAAGTGAAAGCCAGGAATAAGCCGTGGCATGCTGAACTGCATGACCGCATTCGTGGGCAGCCACAGCAGCGGCTGCAATATTGCAAGCGTCATAAACCGATTCACTAAGTCGAAGAGTCTTGGTCGAAGGATCATAATGATCGGTCAGATTTCCTGCAACACGCTCGATCCTTACATCACGAATGCCATAGCTATTAAGCATCATTTGAGCAACCTGTGCCCCCGAATAACGGATGTGTTCCTCTGAATAACGCTCGAATTTAGACTGAACGTTCTTCTGTACGAGATAACTGATGATGGCAATGCCAATAAAGAGAATCCAATTCATAATTTGTTTTTTGTTAGTTCATCCTGGATTTCCAAGAACGAAAAGTGAATAATTGACAAGAGGCTACTTGCCACGCGGGTTGGAACGAGAACCGCGGTCATAGCGATTTGGCTTTGACTTACCCTGGCTCTGATTACCTCGAGGGCCTGGCACATTACGCGACCACGGAGCGGACGATCCACCTGTTTTTGCATTTGCAACATGTGTGCCATTGCCTCCAAAAAGTCTATCTGCAAGATCTCGTCTGCCAAGTTTGATGAGCGAAGTACGAAGTTTTGTCACATTTTCGGGCTGATACCAGAAAAAAAAGGCTCGCTGACGCAACTTTTCTTCCTGAGAGTGGGCACAATAGCAAGGTTGTAACGTATATGGGTGCAGCCCGCTATACCATATTTCAGTCGATACCGTCATAGGTGTTGGCGTAAAATCCTGGACCTGCTCGAGTTTGAAGTCAAGAGACTTAGTCTCGGCTGCGAGTTCGGCCATCGCCACCTCAGTACTTCCAGGATGCGACGAAATAAAATATGGTATTATTTGCTGACGGAGTCCATGTCGACGATTAATCTCATCAAAGAGACGCTTAAACCTATGGAAAAGCTCGAACGAAGGTTTCCGCATCACGTTCAGAACCTCAGGATTGGTATGTTCCGGAGCGACCTTCAGTCTGCCGCTCACATGATTACAAATCAATTCCTCAGCGTAACGCATACTAGTTTCGCGGAATTCTCCTTGTTTACCCTCGTGTAAGATCAGGTCGTAACGAACACCTGACCCAATAAACGACTTTTTGATTCCAGGAAGCGCATCGACCGCCTTATATACCTCGAGCAAAGGCCCATGATCAGCATTAAGGTTAGGGCAAACCTGAGGATGAAGACATGATGGTCGCTTGCATTTTTCGCAGATCGTAGTATCCTTGCCTCGCATCTGATACATATTGGCAGATGGACCACCCAGGTCGGAAATGTAGCCCTTAAAGTCAGGCATCTGAGTCACCTGTCGAGCCTCTCGCAGTATTGATTCCTTGCTGCGCGAGGAAATGAACTTACCCTGGTGTGCCGAAATAGTACAGAATGAACAGCCGCCGAAACACCCTCGGTGCATACAGATAGAATGACGAATCATCTCGTATGCCGGAATACGTTTCCCATTATAGCGAGGGTGCGGCATACGTGTATAAGGAAGGTCAAAAGCAGCATCAACTTCCTCAGTCGTGAGCGGAGGATAGGGCGGATTGACCAGAATCGCAACATCGCCCGTCTGTTGCCAGATGCGTTCGGCATGCCATTTGTTACTTTCCTCTTCGATGTGGCGGAAATTCTCGGCCTGACAGCGACGGTCGCGCTTACAGTCTTCGAATGAATGCAAGACAATATCATTACCCACTGCTGTCACTTTCTGATGACGCGAAACAACCTGAGGAATGTCACATAGCAGCGCTATGAGATCTTGGCGAGCAGGAGAATTCGGACTCGTTGACAAAGATGATGCCGCAGGACATACAGCCGCAAGACGATCAGCAATCTCGACCATTACCTTCTCGCCCATACCATAGGTAATAATGTCGGCATCACATTCTGTAAGGAGACTAGGACGAAGGCGATCTTCCCAATAATCGAAATAAGAGAGTCTACGCAATGAAGCTTCAATACCCCCCAGAATGATAGGGACATCGGGATAGATCTCGCGCAAAATGCGAGAATAGACGATTGATGGCATGTCTGGACGCATACCAGCTCGGCCATCAGGTGTATAGGCATCGTCCGAACGACGACGACGATTCGCCGTGTAATGATTCACCATCGAATCCATTGCTCCTGGCGAAACCCCGAAGAACAGACGTGGGCGTCCAAGTTTACGGAAGTCACGATAATCGCCATGCCAATCTGGTTGAGGAACTATAGCCACACGATATCCTGCGGCTTCGAGCACACGACCAATAACGGCCGCACCGAAACTCGGGTGGTCCACATAGGCATCACCCGAAAAAAGGATGACATCCAATTCGTCCCATCCACGCTGTTTAACCTCTTTTGCCGACGTAGGCAACCAGTCTTGTATCATGACTTTTGCTATTTTGACGCGGCAAAGATAACAAAAAAGTAGTAGTAAATCAAATTTTTTATCATAAATTGAGAAAAAACAAGCGATTTATTTGGGGTATAACTGAATTTGCAATACCTTTGCGCCGCAAATCAATAAAGTGTCCCCTTCAAAAAGGGCGCGAGGTTTGCAACTAGGGCGCTTAGCCAAAAGGACACATCGGGGGTTCGAATCCCTCAGCGCCCACACGGAGACCCCATCAAGAGGTCTCCGCTTTTGTTTATGGAAATCAAAGACCTGGTGCTTCAGAAACCAAGATTCAATGCACTGACCCAACGACTCCGCGGCTTTAAGACGTCGGAGCAAAATGTCGTACAGCTAAAAGGTCTGACCGGATCGGCGGCAGCCACATTTCTGGCACCTTTGAAAAACGCAATCGAGAACATTGTCGTCTTCATTCTCAACGATGCTGAAATGGCTGGATACTTCTACCACGACCTCTGCCAGATTGGAGGAGAAGACAACGTATCGTTCTTTCCCAGCGGATATAAACGTAGTATCAAGTACGGGCAGGTTGATTCTGCCAACGAGATTCTGCGCACCGAAACTCTCTCGTCGATACAGAGTCTGACATCAGCCAACGAGCGACATGGCCTACTCGTCGTGTCATATCCTGAAGCGATAGCCGAAAAGGTAGCTCACAGCGAGGATGTACAGGATGCTATTCTGACGCTACACAATGGTGAGCGTGTAGATTCGAAATTCGTAACCGAAGTTCTGTTGAGCCAAGGGTTCCAGCGTGTCGATTATGTCTACGAACCAGGACAATTTGCCATCCGCGGATCAATCCTCGACGTTTTCAGCTACTCATCAGAATATCCCTTCCGTATCGACTTCTTCGGCAACGAAATAGACTCGATGCGCACCTTTGAAGTAGATAGCCAGCTTTCGAAAGACCGCCTTGATGAACTTACGATTGCGCCAAGCTTCAGTCATCACGAAGCAAAAGGCATCTCGCTCATGGAGTTTTTGCCCTCTGATTCTATTCTTGCCTGCCTTGACTCGGAGTGGGTCGTAGAGCGTGTGCATCAGATCTGTAATCAGGAGCTCTCCGAACAACTGATACAGACCGAGGAAGGAGACCTTACTGCCCTCCAGAAATTGGTCGATGCCGAACGGTTTGACGAAAACTTCTGGAAATACAATCGTATTGAGATCAGCAACCGAAGTCTGAACACGATGCTGGAGGCAAAAGGTATTGCCACAAAAAAAAGCCAGCACCATGTAATCGAGTTCCACACGACGCCTCAACCTGAGTGGCACAAGAATTTCGACCTGATCAGCGCCGACTTCATGAAGTATGCCACACAAGGGTATACCCTTCACATCATGAGCGAATCGGCCAAGCAGCTCGACCGCATCGAAGATATCTTCAAGGATCGAGGCGAGAAGTTCAAGTTGGTACGAATTCCTCGTGCCATCCATCAGGGCTTTATCGATGACGACCGTCTGAATTGCTATTTTACCGACCATCAGATCTTCGACCGCTATCACAAATACAATCTCAAGTCCGACCGTGCCCGCTCCGGCAAGATTGCACTCAGCATCAAGGAGCTGAAAGAATTCAACATCGGAGACTACATTGTGCACGTCGACCATGGCATCGCCCAGTTCGGCGGTCTTGTCAATATGCCGATGGGTAAGGATGCTGACGGTAAAGAGCGCACACAGGAGGTCGTAAAACTGATGTACAAGGAAGGAGACCTACTGTTCGTATCCATACACCAGTTAGATAAGCTCTCGAAATACCGTGGACGCGACGGCGAACCGCCTTCATTGTCCAAACTAGGAGGCGCCAGCTGGGAACGAATGAAGGAACGCACCAAAGAGAAGATGAAGGACATGGCGCGCGACCTTATCGCTCTCTATGCCATGCGCCGCGAAGAAAAAGGCTTCCAGTACAGTCCAGACTCGCAGATGCAACACGAGCTTGAAGCATCGTTCATGTTCGAAGATACGCCTGACCAGCTCAAAGCCACACAGGATGTAAAGCGCGACATGGAATCAGCCCGTCCGATGGATCGTCTGGTTTGTGGTGATGTAGGATTCGGCAAAACTGAAGTAGCCATCCGTGCCGCCCTGAAAGCCTGCAACGACTGCAAGCAAGTAGCCGTACTGGTCCCCACCACGGTACTGGCCTATCAGCACTGGCGCACCTTCTCGGAACGACTGAAGGATTTCCCGGTCCGTGTAGATTATCTGACACGAGCCCGTTCGGCCAAGAAAGCCAAGGAGATTATCTCCGACCTGGCGGCAGGCAACATCAACATCATCATCGGTACGCATAAATTGATAGGCAAACAGGTAAAGTTCCAGGATCTGGGTCTGCTGATTATTGACGAGGAACAAAAATTCGGAGTCAAGACCAAGGAAGCACTAAAAGCTCTACGCGTCAATGTCGATACACTCACTATGACGGCCACGCCAATTCCTCGCACATTACAGTTCTCGTTGATGGGAGCACGAGACCTCAGCATCATTGCCACGCCTCCAGCCAATAGATATCCGATTCAGACCGAAGTGCACCGCGACGAAGATGCCATCCTGAAGGAAGCCATCAATTTCGAGCTTTCGCGCAACGGACAGGTTTTTATCATCAACAACAAAATCTCGCAGTTGCCCGACATCAAGGCTCGTATCGAGAAGCTTGTCCCTGATGCTCGTGTAGCATTTGGCCATGGCAGGATGGAATCTGAGGTGGTCGAACAGCTAATTCTCGATTTTGCGAACTACGAGTACGACGTACTGATCTGTACTACTATCATCGAGGCAGGATTGGATATTCCAAATGCCAATACCATGGTTGTTATGAATGCCCAGAACTTCGGACTCTCCGAACTGCATCAGCTGCGAGGTCGCGTAGGACGCACCAACAAGAAGGCTTTCTGTTACCTGATTACGCCACCTTATAGTTACCTGACCCAGGATGCCCGTCGCCGACTTCAGGCAATCGAGAACTTCTCCGGACTGGGATCTGGCATTCATCTGGCCATGCAGGATCTGGACATCCGCGGTGCCGGTAATCTCTTAGGCGGCGAGCAATCAGGATTTATTGCCGACCTAGGTTACGAAACCTACCAGAAGATTCTGAAGCAGGCCGTCAACGAACTGAAGACCCACGAATTCCGTACACTCTTCAGCGATGAGCCGCAGGAAGGCGATAACATAACCGACGAATGCGCCCTCGAGACCGACCTCGATATTGCATTCGGCGAACAGTATGTACCCGAATCGGGTGAACGTATCGCCCTTTATCAGGAACTGGATAGCCTAAGTCGTCGCGACGAGATCGAAGCCTTCCGAAAGCGACTGATGGACCGCTTTGGCAAGAAGATTCCCGAACCCGCCGAGGAACTGATTCGCGTCGTTACCCTACGACAACTGGGGCGTGAACTCGGATTCGAAAAGATTATTATGAAAAAGGGCCGCATGCGTTGCTACTTTGTATCCGGACGCGATGACACCTATTTCGATTCTCCGCAGTTCGACCATATCCTCACCTGGTATACCAACCATGCCGCCATCTGTCGCATGGAAGATAAGAACGGGAAACGCTCGATTTACTTCTACGATCGCGACGAGGAAAACAAACGGCGAGCAGGCCGACCTGTATTTACCGTTTCGTCTATCAAACAGGCAATCGGATATCTGAGTCAAATGCGATAAACGCTGTTTCGGAGCCAATCCACGCAACAAGTACACGGATTCTTCATTTTTTTGTACCAAATATTTGGCTGTATCGAAATAATCCGTTATATTTGTGCCCGTCAAACTGACACATTATTTATAATATAAGGAATAATTACCTACAAATAACTCCAACAACACTATGGAAAGAACATGGCGCTGGTTCGGCAAGAAGGATAAGATCACCCTTGCCCAGCTCAAGCAGATTGGTGTCGAGGGAATCGTCACCGCCCTGCACGATGTCCCCCTCGGACAAGTATGGACCCGTGAGAAGATTCACGAACTGAAGGAATACATCGAGTCGTACGGCATGAAGTGGAGTGTCGTCGAATCACTCCCTGTGGTCGAAACGCTGAAGTATGGAGGTCCTGACCGCGACGAACAGATTGAAGTCTATAAGCAATCCCTTCGCAACCTTGGCGAGGAGGGCATCAAGTGCATCTGCTATAACTTTATGCCTGTTCTCGACTGGGCTCGTACCGACCTGCTTCACGAGAATCCGAACGGCTCGACCAACCTCTATATGGACTGGGGTGTATTCGCATACTTCGACATCTATATCCTGAAGCGCGAAGGTGCTCGCGAGGATTGGGCCGAATTCTCGAAGAACCACAAGTGGGGACGCGATCTTGTAGCCGAAGCTGACGAAATGAAGAAGACCACTACGCCCGAACAGGATCACGAACTGGTACAGAACATCATCATCAAGACACAAGGCTTTGTCAGCGGCAACTTCAAGGAGGGCGACGAGGCTCCGGTACAGAAGTTCCGCGATCTGCTGAAGCTCTACGATGGCATCAACAAGCAGAAGTTACAGGAGAACATGAAGTACTGGCTCGAGGCCATCATGCCTGTCTGCGAGGAGTACGACATCAACATGTGCGTACACCCTGACGACCCACCATATCCTGTATTCGGACTGCCTCGCATCATCGGCACTACCGAAGACATCCAGTGGATGCTCGATGCTGTACCCAACAAGCACAACGGCCTCACATTCTGTGCAGGATCGTTCTCAGCCGGCGAGCATAACGACGTTGTACCTATGGCCCGTCAGTTTGCCGATCGCACCCACTTTGTACACCTCCGTTCATGCCACATCTTCGAGAACGGCAACTTTACCGAGGCCTCGCACCTGGGCGGCCGTGGCGACCTTGTCGAGCTTGTCCATATCTTCGAGAAGGCCGAACAGGAAGGCAAGTGCAACTCAGGTCGCCGTCTGCCGATGCGCGTAGACCATGGCATGACGTTCACCGACCAGCCCGGCGGCGTATTCGACGAATCTGCACATGGTCATAACTCTGGCTATACCCTCCTCGGCCGAATGTTCGCCATGGGCCAGATTCAGGGCATCATGGCTGCTGTCGATCGCGAAATGGGTATCGAATACAAGCAACCTGGTTTCTTCGATTGATCCTGAAAGCTTACTGCCAACAAATATCCCCGACCACAAGTTTTTGGCCGGGGATATTTGTTTGCACTTATCTGAAGGCTCCATTTACCTGCGCCTGAATCATGGCACAAGTCATCGTCATCACCTTGAGTACTTTGTCGTAAGTATCTGGCTCGATAGACATCTTTGTCTCATCCTCCTCGTATTGACTGAGCGAAATGATTCCGGGACGAATGGTTTCACGACTTATATGCTCGGGACTGACATGAATGTATTCGCCCAACAAGCTGTTCTCGCCCGATTGTTCAATCAGTTTCATCACGCCTTTGTAGCCAGGTTCTTCCCTGTACAGACATGTTCCGAACTCTATCTGCTCGGTCCGCCATTTCCGGGCATTACACAGAATCATTTCCGCATTCTGTATCGCTTTATCGTACAACTGGGCAACCATCTCGAAACGTGATGCTTCGACAGGAACGAACAGCGCGAAACGCTTGACCGAGAAGGGTTCGTTCTGATAACGGTAAATCCCCTGCTCGCCGAAGTCGTAGAGATCCGCACGACACATTGATCCTTCGATGGATCGGATACGCCATATCGATCGCGAACGACCGCCTAAGGCAGGCCGCACATAGCAATCACCGATATTCATAGGTTGTTGTATTATTTGCTATAATTCTGTTCGATTTCCTTCAGCCGCTTCATTTCCTGCATCGAGCTTGTAGCCCACCATGCACGTAATGCCTCAAGGCTCGCGGTATCGGTGACGTCGAACGTACGCCCATAGAGGTAGGTCTTGCTATTGTAGCTGTCCCACGACACACTGATACGTCCCTCCTCAACGATCGAGATTACGAATCGGAATAGCGGAGTCTTGCCATTGCCTGTCATGATCAGAGGTGCAGCAGTCTGTGCCAATGCTTCGATAAACGCCTTGTAACACATGTCCATACTGGGAGAAATACCTGAATCTTCAACGCTATAGCCACGTCGCTTGTCCTGACGGCCGCTAATGCGCCTAATCAGATTCCCGAGATAATCAGACTGATAGCCAATGGTATAAGAAACGAATGCACGTTCGATACGACGCGGATCGAGCGGGGTGTCATTACTACGTGATTCGAGCAATGTCTGCTGCATCTGTCGCAAGGTATCGAATACTTCGCGTTGACGCCTATGGCGCTGCTGCTGCAATCGCTTAACTGCCTCACGTGCACATTCGTCGAACCCATCGCGCATATAAACCAACCGCACGCTATCCGTATCACTGCCAAAGTGAAGGCATACGCGATCATCGCCAGCCAGATACACCCATGCCCTGTCGTCTTCCTTCAGATCGAATCCCTGGCGTCGTGCTTCGGCCAATGTCTGTCGGGCAGCTTCGATACGGAATGCGCTATCCGCGTCATGTTGTGGAGAAGCCGCCCAGGCCCTGAGCTGATCAATGAGCGCACGACCTTCGGCCAGATAGGCATCGGCCTCAGCAGGAGCTTCTGTCCGATACGCCTGATATTCCGAGGCCAGCTGAGCCTCAAGCATCGCCACAAAATCGATGCCTTCAGACTCCTGATGCAGATATTCGTTGCGCAGGTTGTCGAACTCTGTGACCTCAACGTTAAATTCTTGTTCCATTCTGACATTGTTTCAATCAGTGTGCAAAGATACTGCAAATTATCCACAAACGCAAGAGTTGCCACCATAAATTGACAAAATTGGCAACAAAAGATTGCCGTTTGGCAGAAAAAGACGCACTATCGTCCTCTAAAGCCCAAAAATAAGGGTGAATATTAGGAAATGACAACAAAAAACCTTATCTTCGCAGACAAAACACTCCTACCTTTATGGGCATCAACATCACAACACAAGAATTACTCGAGATACTCGACCTCACCCCTCCGGAACAGAATATCATGCTGGTTGGCCGTCATGGCATCGGCAAGTCCGAGATTCTCACCCAATACTTCAGCGAGCATGGCATGCGAGTCGTGCCTCTTTTCCTTGGGCAGATGAGCGATCCTGGCGATCTGATCGGCCTGCCAGCCAAGTCGAATGGTCACGAAGGGTTCGACCACGAAGCCCAGACCACCTTTCTGCCACCCTACTGGTTTCCAGTCGACGACCGTCCGATCGTACTCTTTCTCGACGAGCTGAACCGTGCTCGTCCTGAGGTACTGCAGACCATCATGGACCTGGCGCTCAACCGTACCCTTGCCGGACGACGGCTTCCTGAAGGCAGCCGCATCATCTCGGCCGTCAATGCCGGTGACGAATATCAGCTCACCGACCTCGATCCGGCCCTCGTCTCGCGCTTCAACGTCTACAACTTCCTGCCTACCGTTTCGGAATGGTTGCTATGGGCCGATCGCAACAAGCTCGACAGCCGCATCATCAACTTCATACAGGAAGAATCATCATGGCTCGACGGCAACGAAGGACAGAAAAAAGGCATCGATACCGGATTGGAGAAGAGTCCTGACCGACGTGCCTGGAAACGCGTTTCGGACCTTATTGTCGGCCGCGAAGATCTCACCGAGATACATCGGAAGCTCATTGCCGGCATCATTGGTGTAGCTGCTACCAGCAAGTTCTTTGGTTCGATCTCAGGCAATAAGATCCTGACGGGCATCGAAGTGTTGCTCTCGTTCGACAAGCATCTGCCCACACTCGGCAAATACCGGTTACACCAGCTTGCCATCGTCAACGACAGTATCTTCCGCTTCCTCGAAACCGGAGAAATACTGGACAGCCAATGCGATGAAATAGGCAAGAATCTGGTCAGGTACGTCTCGTTCCTCGAAAAGAGCAATAACAAGGAGGCACTCGCACATCTGGCCTCACGTTTCGAACAAACCGACTATCAGCGTGCCGTATTGTTCGTCCTCGATCATGCCTCTGAAGTCTACGACAAGGTCATGGCCTTCATCTCCAACCTTTGACCATGGACGAGTTGTTACGCAAGATCAGTCAACAATGGTTCCTACGCGAACCTGCCTACTTTGCGCTCTACTGCACGTTGCGCACCGAGCCGAACAAGCAAATGTCGTGTCCGCTCAGAGTAGGCAAAGGGCGACTGGAGTACAATCCCGACCTTCTGCAAGACAAGACATTCAAGGAGGCGGAACAGCTGATGCGCATCGAGATGATCCGCCTCTTCCTCAAGCATCCATACGAGCGCCAACCTGATGGAGTGGAACCCAGGGCATTGGCCTTGGGTAGCGACGTCACAATCTGCGACTACTACAACCAGCCTGGCAGCCGTGAAGTATTACCACTCGTCGCCCCCGAGATCTTCGGTTTGGAATCAGGCCAACACTTTGAGTGGTATGCACGTCACATACAGCAACTCCTGGATGACGCCACGACAGATCTGACGGACACAGACGTAAGTAATACCATCGGACAATCGGCAGACAAGGCTGCACTCTGGGAAGAAGATGACATGCGCGTACAGGAGATCAACGACCTCATCAAGACCATTGCCACCTGGGGTAGCATTCCGGGCAGTCTAATCGAGCAGATCGAGGCCTCGACACATGGGCGCATCGACTACCGACAGGTGATGCGCGGCTTTCGTGCCAGCATCATCAGCAACAAACGTCAGCTAACCCGCATGAAGCCAAGCCGCCGCATGGGGTTCGAACAGATGGGATCCATGCGCGAGTTCAGCACCCGGTTGTTGGTGGCCGTCGACGTCTCAGGCTCCATTACGAGCGAGATGCTCAGCCATTTCTATGGCGTCATCAATCGTATGTTCCGCTATGGTATCGGTCAGATCGACTGTGTCCAGTTCGATTGTGCCATGGGCGAAGTACGTCCGATGCGTCATGCGTCGCATACCATCGAGGTTACGGGGCGTGGCGGCACGTCGTTCCAGCCAGTCATCGACTATGTGGCCGCAAATCCCGAATACGATGGCCTCATCATCCTTACCGATGGCTATGCGGCCATACCCAAGGTACCTGACCGCCTACGCACATCCATCCTATGGGTATGCCAAAGCGAGGATTGTTACCAGTCCTCGCTTCCATGGATGCAGCGCATCGGCCGTGTTTGCTGGATGACGCTGTAAGTTTCGTTAACCGATAGTAACCGTCGTCGCGACGTGCTCAACACCCAGTTCATCGCTGCGGTGACAAGGAGCAGCCGCGGCGGCGGTTATGGTGTATTGTCCCTTGACAAGCTGACGCTCGCCCTCGGCATCGACCAACGTGAATCGGCTCAACGGAACACGAAGTGTAACGGTGCTTTGCTGTCCTGCTTCGGTCAGGACATGTTCGAAGGCGGCAAGTTGCTGATTGGCAACATGCTGTTCGCTGCCCGGCAGGAGCTGTCCGGCCCAAGGTGTGGCCACATAGATCTGCACGACCTCGTCAACGGCACAATCACTATCGTTCTCGAGGGTCACTTCGAGGGTGACGGCCTCATCGTCCTGTGCAACGACCTTGATGTCACGATAGCAGACGTGGCCATAGCTCAATCCATAGCCAAAGGGGAACTGTATGCCTTCGGTCTGCCACTTATAGGTGCGGCCTTCCATCGAATAGTCATCGAATGGTGGCAACGCCTTGTCATTGACCGGGAAAGTAATAGGCAGACGACCTGAGAAGTTGGCATCGCCAAACAGCACATCGGCCAAGGCTTCGCCACCTTCCTCGCCTGGATACCAGCACATCACAACAGCATCACACAGCTCACAAACCTCGTCGAGTTCGAGTGCCGAACCACCGCTGACCAGCGCAATCAGCTTGCAGGTACGATTGGCCGAAATCTCGCGAAGGAACTCCAGCTGGTGCTCGGGGATGCGCATATTGGGACGATCGCCTACATTGGTCGACGCGATAGCATCGCCCTCCTCGCCTTCGAGCAATCCCGATACGCCAAGCGATATGATCGTCACGTCCTTGATCTTGGCTTCCTTCAGGGCATAATTGATAGGATTCAGCGTAGGTGTTGTACCTTGGAAGGCATACATATGATAGATCTTCGTACCCGCCGAGACTCGGCCGGCGACGCCTTCGAGATAGGTACTCATTCTGGACGAAACGCCATAATAGTTGCCCATCAAGGCATAGGTATCGGTAGCAAAGGCTCCACCCATGAACACACTCTCGACATCCTTGCGAAGTGGCAGGACACCATTGTTCTTCAGCAGTACCATTCCCTTGCGGGCAGCTTCGCGGGCCAAGGCTCGATGCTCGGCACATTCGATGACTTCCTCGCCATAATTCCGATAAGGGTTCTCGTCGTCTGGCAACAAGATACCAAGCTTCAGACGCGTCATATAGGCCTTGAGCAAGGCTTGGTCGACGTCCTCCTCGCTGCAGAGACCACGCTGAACGGCTTCGTAAAGCGAGTGGTGACACCAGCCGGCATCGATGTCGCAACCTGCTCGAAGTGCGGTAGCCGAAGCCTCGGCCAGATCGTTGGCTGCATGATGTCCGGTACAGATATCCTCGATGGCACCGCTGTCGCTCACCACATGGCCTTCGAATCCCCACTTGTCGCGCAACACCTCGGTGAGCAGATAATGGCTACCCGTGGCCGAATGGCCATAGACGGCATTGTAGGCCGACATCACGCTCTCTACCTTTCCTTCCTTGACGCATGCCTCGAAGGCCGGCAGATAGGTCTCGAACAGATCGCGCTTCGTCGGGTTGACATTGAATCCATGGCGCAGCTTCTCAGGGCCACTATGTACGGCATAATGCTTGGCACAGGCCGCGGTCTTGAGGTAGGTAGGATCATCGCCCTGCATACCCTTGATGAACTCCACGCCCATCTGAGCAATCAGCAACGGATCCTCGCCATAGGTCTCCATGCCTCGGCCCCAACGCGGATCGCGGAACAGGTTCACATTGGGCGACCAATAAGTCAATCCGGCATCTTCGCCATAATTCCCGATCTTCTGGGCAATGGCGAACTTGGCACGACCCTCGCTCGAAACGGCCTCACCGATGCGACGCGAAAGTTCCGGATCGAACGTAGCGCCCTGACCGATAGGTTCTGGGAAGACCGTGGCACGACCGCAACGTGCGACACCATGCAAGGCCTCGCTCCAATAATTATAAGGTTTGATGCCGAGGCGGTCGATGCCCGGCGCCTCGTGCAGCAACTGATTACATTTTTCCTCAAGCGTGAGTTTCGAGATAGTATCGAGAGCTCGCTGACGAAGATCTTTTGACATAGTACAATAATTATGATTGGGTTAACAGTTTTTGTATCGACAACACATGGTCACTCCTTTTCGGACCCACGGACAGCCCAGAGAATGCCTCGCTTCATGATCTCAAGAGCCTCGGGAACATCGAAGTCGCTGGCCACATGACCCAACGAGGAGTAGAATACCCTGCCCTGACCATACATCTTCTTCCACACCACAGGCATCACCACGCCCTCGATCCAGGCAGCGTCCTTGCCTTTCATGGTTGTCGTTGCCAGCACTTTTACTGCCGGATCGACGTGCACATAGTATTGCTCGGATTTCATGTGGAAAGTCGAGAGGCCTCGGGTTACGTCATCTTCCTGGTCCTTGATGTCTACATCATAGTCGATGACATTGCCCGGATGCGCTACCCATTGGCCGCCTACCATGAACTGATACTCGGTATTGTTGCGGAACGAATCGCCCAACCCGCCATGCCATCCGGCAATACCAGTTCCGTTCTTTACGGCATTGAGCAAACCCACCTCCTCGTCGTGTCGGATGCTTCCCATCGTCCATGTCTGCACGATAAGGTCTACGCGATCCATCAGCTCCTTGTCCTTATAGATGGCCAACGAATCGGATTCGATGACTTCGGCGCCTTCGCTCCGAAGCCAAGGAACAAAGATGTCCTTGCATTGTCGGGGTTCATGACCGTCCCACCCGCCATAGACATAGAGCACGGTCTTGCCACGAAGGATACCATCTTGCGCCATGAGAGCAAAACTCATGGTCATGATCAGAAGTGTAAGGATTGTTTTCATTCCCAGCGGTAATATGTGTTGTTCATTTCGCGGACAAAGATAACGATTTAGATCTATTCCTCCAAATATATTACGCGAAAAATGCGCTACACACTCGGTATTAACCGACAATCCCTACTTTTCTAGATACTGAAGTATCAGAAACGATGGCTAATGCTATAAAAATCTTTCTAGGTACACTACATTGGTGAAACAACCGCCATAAAAACGCGGGAAGAGCATTTCGCCAGCAAAATGGACGCCAGAAAAACGCGGGAAGAGCATTTCGCCAGCAGAATGAGCGCCATAAAAATGGAGCGAGAGCATTTCGCCAGCGAAACATCGTCCATAAAATCGAGGAAGTACACTTCGACTGCCGGAACATCGCTCCGAACAATGAGGAAGCAAACCGCCGCATCAACCCTGACAAATAATCATCTAAATAAGCAATAACGACAGGGAAAAAGCACACTCGAATAGCGAAAGGGCCGAACATAACAAACGAAATGAAGGGTACAGAAAGAAATAAGCGAGCTTTTTCTTGTTGTATTCAAGAAGAATGCGTATATTTGCACCCATAAAAGCTGTGTCAAAGGACACAGCAACCCAATCACTAAATTGACAAGACATGAAGTATCTAATAACCATGGCCCTCGCAGGTCTATGTCTATCTTGTACACAAAAAACGCAGGACATCTTTGAAGGTGCGGAATGGATCGGCACCGACGAAGTAGTGCTCAATGCGCCCTATCTGGGTGAGTTTTCGCTTTCGTTCGATCTTGCATCCGATAGAACAGAGGCTCCCGTATTCTACTTTGGCGGCAATGACGAACGCCTGCTCAATCGGAATCTGAACCACATGGGAATAGCGAACCGGAAGGACGAAGTCTACTTCTCTCTTTCCTTCGGACAAGACAGAGTCACAGTATCGCGTCGTGGCTACGATGCTGATGGCCGGGAACGAGAACTGCAAGCCTACGCCTTGCCATCAGAATGGCATGAAGCAACGTTGCATGTCAAGGCCGAAATCGAAGCCGGTGTACTGCATCTTGCGGTCAACGATTCGCTCCTCGGGGACACAAAGATCACGCCCAACGAGCAGACAGGAGGTGACTACATCGTCTACCCTATCCTGGGCGAAATAGGCTGTAACGGGACATTCCAGCACGTCGAAGTCCGCAATCTTCGCTCTCCTTATACATTATATTATGGTGCAGCCGAGCTGAACGACGAACCGTTGTTCAATCCTTCGCATCTGGGAATGCCGGTACTGGCCAGCACGTTGGAGCTGAAGGACAAAGCCGTCGAAAGCGCTACCCTTTATGCAACAGCCCATGGTGTATACGAGATCCTTTTGAACGACCAGAAGGTAGGAGAAGATTATTTTGCGCCTGGCTTCTCGCAATACAACCGTACCCTCTACTATCAGACCTACGACATTACTGACATGCTCAAGACGGGCGAGAATCAGGTGACCGCCCTCCTTGGCGAAGGCTGGTGGATGGGGCCAATCGGCTTCTGGAGTCGTGGCATCAATCACTTTGGCGATCAGCTTGCGTTGATGGCCCGCCTGGTCGTGCGATATACCGATGGCGAGGAACAGATTCTGGCGACGAACGACAAGGATTGGAAGGTGTCGACCGATGGTGAGATTCGCTATTCGTCGCGTTTTCATGGCGAGGTGATCGATGCTCGATGCAAGGCCGAGACATGGAAATCTGCCCAAGTTCTGTCGCTCGATGGACATCTGCCGTCCGAATCAGCGCCCAATATGCCAGCCGTCGACGATTATTCGCACTATCAGCTTCTGCCTCAGCCGGATGAAGGCGTCCAGTTGCGACAGACGCTTACCGCACAGCATGTAGACGAGGTGCGTCCTGGCGTATTCGTCTACGACATGGGACAGAACATGGCCGGCCTGCCTCAGATCACTTTCCGTGGGCTGAAGGAAGGACAGATGGTTCGTATGCGTTATGCCGAAGTACGCTATCCCGATATGAAGGAATACGCCTTGAACAAGGGGATGGTGATGATGGAGAATATCCGTGCGGCTTTTGCGCAGGACCTATTCTACAGTGCCGGCAAGACGACAGAGACTTTCGCTCCACACTACACCCTTCACGGGTATCGCTACGTCGAAATCTCCGGCATCGACCATGCGTTGCCCTTGGAGGATGTACAGGGACGCGTGCTGAGCAGTATCCGTCTGGCCAGCGGCTTCGAATGCAGCAATCCGCTCGTCAATCGCCTGTGGCAGAACATCCAGTGGTCAACGCTCGGCAATTTCATTTCGATTCCTACGGATTGTCCGCAACGCAACGAGCGCCTGGGATGGGGTGGCGACATCAACGTCTTCTCGCGTACCTCGACGTTCATTGCCGACAACTACGACTTCCTGCGTCGCCATATGCGCAACCTGCGCGACCTGCAGGCCGACAACGGAATGTTCCCCGACATTGCTCCGGTCAATGGCGGCTTCGGTGGCTTCCTTTGGGGTAGTGCCGGCATTACGGTAGCCTACGAGGCCTGGCGTCAGTCAGGCCGCACCGAAATCCTTGAAGAACATTACGATGCCATGAAACGATACATGGAATTCGTACGCCAGAACTATATCGAGGAGCAGACAGGCCTGCTCGTACAGTCGCGTGGATGGGGCGGATTAGGCGACTGGCTCAACCTCGAATACGGCAAGCTCGACAACTCGGCACAATACGAATGCTATTATATCTTCGAGCTGCAATGTATGGCCGAAATGGCCGATGCCTTAGGCCTTGGTGCCGATGCCACGAACTACCGCCAGCTGGCTCAGGAGCGTAAGGATTTCTATGTATCGCACTATATAGAAAGCGAGACAGGCAAGGCGCTCTATTCGAACTTCGATACCGCACGCGATGGTCAGCCGTGCGACTATCAGGCCATGTATATCCTGCCGCTGGCCTTCGACGTGATTGACGATCCTGACCTGCGCCACAAGATGACAGACAATCTGGTAGCAGCCATCGAACGCGAGAACTCCACGGATCAAGGCGTCCGCTGCCCTACCTATTCGCTCATGACAGGCTTTGTCACCACGGCATGGATCTGTCAGGCATTGAGCAATAACGGACGTGCCGATGTGGCTTATCGCTTGCTGCAAACTACTACCTATCCGTCATGGCTCTACCCTGTTACCCAAGGGGCTACGACTATCTGGGAACGCCTCAACTCGTACAACGACTTCGAAGGCTTCGGCGGAAACAACTCGATGAACTCCTTCAACCACTACAGCTTCGGGGCCGTAGGTCAATGGATGATGACCCGTATCCTCGGCATCGACCGCGATCCTGCCTCGGCCGGATTCCAGCACTTCACGCTCCATCCGATCCCCGATCCTACCCAGCAGATGTCCTACGCCCGTGGCTGGTACGACACACCATTTGGTGCCATTCGTGCCGGATGGGAATGTCAGGAAGACGGCATCCGCTACTCGTTCACCATCCCTTCTGGCTGTTCGGCTACACTCATCATCGAGGGCCGCGAACCGCAAGAATTTGGCGAAGGCACTTACGACATCCAGCTGTAAAAAGGCAATAGGATCATCGCATCCTTTACAACGCAAATCTGCCATCATGATGCCCAATGCGTTTGCACAGGCGCCATGATGGCAGATTGTTTATTGGGCAACGACTGCCCCGGATTTCTTATCGCTTTGAATCGAGCAGTTCCTGTGTCGGACACTCGAAGTTGGTGATGCCGAGCTTGATGGCCTTCAGTTCGTCGAGATTATGAACCGATGGCTCGACGTCCAGAGGGAATGGCCTGCCTGAGAAAGTCTGGAAGTAGAGCAGGCAGCCATCCTTCCACCACTGGGCATCGCGGGCCTGAATGCGCAGACGACGCTGGATGTCGTTGAATATCTCGGGATCGACGAACTTTTCGACACAATCCCACTGGCGCTGCATCAGGCGCACCTCGTCGAGGCCGTGCTGATAGTGATGGCAGAGAGCATCCCACAGCGGTTCGCTGGCCGTCTTCTGTCCATAGGTATGACGGATAGGCTTATCCCAAGCCACATGGTGGAACCACAATACAAGATTGGCTGGACAAGTCGTCGGATCGTCGAGCAACTTGGCATAATCGGCACGATACTGACCCGTAGCATTCGATCCACGGCTCGAGCGTTCGAAACCGAGGCCCTGCGTGTCGGCCTTATGGTAATAGCTTGGCATCCAGTCAGGACGAGCGCCAGGAATGTCGCAATAAGGTTCGGGACCATAGTGGTGACCCCAGGCGAACTGGTGGTGCAAGCCAAGCGGCATCATGTAATCGACCACGGCCTCGCGCGAACGCATCAGCATCGACACGATAGGCTGAGCCACCTCAGATGTGCCGGTGAGCGTCTGCATGGTCCACTCGCGGGCAATGGTTTCGGCCGAAAGCTCATCGTTCCATGCCAGACGACCGAAGGCGTACCAGTTGCTCTGCGCCATGACGTTGCCGCACCATGAAGCCGAGTTACCCACGTTCGAGACGGCGCTGATGGCGGTAAGGGCACCTACCGGACTCTGGGCATTGTTGATCTGACAGTCGGTATGCTGCTTGAGGTCTTCGATGAACTCCTGCCACATCGTGCCAAGGTAGGCGATATGGTTGCTGTGGCCCAGATACTCCTGGGTAATTTGCAGCTCGGCCATCTCGCGCGTCTGAGGCATCGCACCGAACAGAGGGCTCAGTGGCTCGCGTGGCTGGAAGTCGATTGGGCCATTCTTGATCTGGATGACTACATTCGGAAGGAACTGGCCGTCCAGAGGCTGGAACTCGAGGTAAGCCTGCTTGGCTCGATCCGGATCGGAAGGCGAATAGACAAAGGCACGCCACATCACGATGCCCTTGTAAGGCTTAAGTGCCTTGGCCAGCATGTTGGCGCCTTCGGCATGCGTACGGCCGAAGTCATTAGGGCCGGGCTGTCCTTCCGAATTGGCCTTCACCAGGAAACCGCCAAAGTCTGGAATCAGACGATAAATCTCCTTGACCTTATCCGTCCACCACTTCTGTACATTCTTGTCCAAAGGATCGGCAGTCTCGAGGCCACCGATGACCATAGGCGAAGCGAAATTGATGGCCAGATAGGTCTTGATGCCATAAGGACGCATCACATCGGCCATCTTACGGACCTCGTCGAGGTATTCAGAAGTCAGCACCTTGGGCGAGGCATTCACATTGTCAGGCACATAGGCATTGATACCGATCGACGCATTGGCACGCGCATATTCGCGCAGGCGATCCAGCGAAGGGATTTCAGGAGCATCCTTTGGCTGCAGCAGGTCCTCTTCATTGGCCTCGCCATCGGCATTGCGACGCATCTTTTCGGCACTGTTGCGCCAGAAGATGCTTCGGCCGGCATAGCCACGTTCGATGGTACCATTCAGGTTGTCCCAATGATTCAGGATACGAAGGTCATACGAAGGCGACTCAACAAGTGTCGTATCGCTGACGTTGGACCCCATCTGCTGCAGACGCAACAGATGATAGGCGCCATAGAGCAAGCCTGTCTCGGTAGCGGCTGTAATGGTGGGAGCACCGTCCTTGATACTGATCGTAAAGGCATCGGCATGCGACTTCTTCATCTTCTTGTCAAGGCGAAGAACGGGCGTGTTTCCGTGCCAGCCTTGCTGAAGCTCGGTATTAGCAATTTCGAGTGTATTGTTGGCGGCTGGTGTCGGTCCGTTGAGCCAGAGGCGCGAACCATCGTCGGCCCAGGCCTGTCCGGCCGAGAGGACAGCGAGGGTCAATGCCGCGATCCGTACGAAGTGATTATTCATGAGGTTATGGGTAATGTGAGGTTTAACTTTATGTGGTGCAAAGATACACAATCTCTCCGATTTCTCCAAATTTCGTCCCTGATTATTGTGCAAAAAGGCACGAAACCGATGTTTTCAACCGGACGAATGCAATTTTTTGCGGTTGTTTTTCCTACATTATTAAATATTATATGTATCTTTGCATCCGTCATGAACAAAAACAGAACACGATGAAAGAGATACTCACTTTCCTGCAGGACCTTGCAGCACACAACGACCGCGAATGGTTTACTGCCAACAAGCAACGCTACCAGACGGTACAGGAACGATGGAACGACTTCTGCCTGCAGCTGATACGCGAGATAGGCGAATACGATGCCGACATTGCCCGCCTCACGTTGCGCGACTGCACGTACCGCATCTATCGCGACACACGTTTCTCGAACGATAAGACTCCTTACAAGACTCATTTCGGCGTCTTTCTGGCCCCTGGCGGCAAGAAGTCGATGCACTCTGGCTACTACTTCCATGTAGGCACCGGAACGACCGATGGCTATCCACACGCCCACATGTTGGCCGTAGGCAACTACTGTTACGATCCGCAAGCCGTGAAGGTGCTGCGCGAAGACATCTGCTACGGCTGGGAGGAATTCAGCCGCGACGTGCTGGCCGTAGCCGATCCTCGCTTCAAGCCCGATATGGACGGAGCGCTCAAGAAGGTGCCCAAGGGCTTCGATCCGGAAGCGCCCTGTGCCGACTGGTTACGCATGAAGAGCTATGGCCTGTCGTTCAACTTCGACAACGACTTCCTGTTCGCGCCCGACCTGGCGAAGCGTGTTGCCGCCATCTTCCGCTCCGCCAAGCCCTTCAACGACTACATCAACCGTGGCGTAGATTATGCATTGCACGAGATGTAAGTGATGAAACCGACGACGAGGCTGTGTTTTTCAGACACAGCCTCGTCATTGTCTATGGTCGATAGTTATCGCTGCTGATTCAGCTGCTCATGCGTAGGACTCTTGTACAAGCCGACGCGAAGACGTGCCTGTTTACATTCGTCGAGGGTGTGAACCGGAGGCTCGAGGTAGGCGGGGAAAGGCAGATGGTTGAGCGACTGGAAGTAGAGCAGGCAGCCATCCTTCCACCACTGGGCATCGCGCGTCTGGGTCATCAGACGTACCTGCACATCGTGGAAGATGGCAGGATCGATGGCGCCCTCAAGGCTGTTCCATTGGCGTTGCAGCTCGCGGGCCTCGTCGAGGCCATGCTGATAGCGGTAGCAGAGCTCCTCCCAGACGGTACGTCCCGTCTGACAACGATGCGACCACGCCACGTGGTGGAACCACAGCAGATAACGGTCAGGACAGGCATTGACGTCCTCGACCACGCGTGCGAACTCAGCACTATACTGAGCCGTGTTCTGACTGCCCGTTGCCACGGTACGGTCGAAGCCAATACCGTCGGCATCGGCCTGATTGTAGAAGACTGGCAGCCAATCGCGACGCGGTGCCTTGTCGTCCCAAGGGCCGGGTGCATAATGCGAATCGCCGAACTGATGGTGCAGGCCGATAGGCATCTCGTAGTCGACCACAGCCTCGCGCGAACGCATCAGCATCGAAACGAGCGTCAGATGCTGCTCGGCATTGAGCGAAGGATAGGTTTGCGACACCCATTCGTGGGCAATAGCCTCGGCCGTAAGCTGCGGGTTCCAGGCCAGTCGGCCATAGGCATACCAGTTGGATTGTGCCAGAGGATGACCTGTCCAGTCGTCGTCCGTTCCGATGTTGGCCACGCCCGAAATGGCATTATAGCGCGAGGCTTGCTGATACTGACGGTAGTCGGCATAGGCATTGACCTCGTCGAAGAACTCCTGCCACATAGTGCCCAGGTAGGCCAGATGATTGGCCTGTCCCAGATACTCCTGCGTGACCTGGAACTCGACCATATCGGCCGTCTGATGCAGGCCTCCGAACAGGGCATTGTAGGGCTCGCGTGGCTGGAAGTCGATAGGCCCGTTCTTGATCTGGATGATTACATTGTCGAGGAACTGGCCATCGAGGTGTTCGAATTCGAGACGTGCCTGCTTGGCACGATCCGGATCGCTGGGACTGTAGACGAAGGCTCGCCACATGACGATGCCGCCGAACGGCTTCAGGGCACGAGCCAGCATGTTGGCACCATCGGCATGCGTACGGCCGAAATCCATCGGCCCAGGCTGTCCCTCCGAATTGGCCTTGACCAGGAAGCCGCCGAAGTCGGGAATCAGGCGATAGATCTCGCGCGCCTTCTGCATCCACCATTGCTGTACCTCCTTATCGAGCGGATCGGCAGTCTTCAGGCCATCGAGCACAACGGGACTCGAGAAGTTGACGGCCAGATAGACCTTGATGCCGTAAGGTCGGAGCGCATCGGCATACTGACGCGTCATTGCCAGCACTTCGGGGGTCAGCATCTTGGGCGAAGCATTGACATTGTTCAACACAGCGCCATTGATGCCCAGCGAGGCATTGGCACGGGCATACATGGGGTTGATCAACGGATTGTTGCGGATATCGGCCACCTGGTTCTGTCCTATGCCCTCGGCCAAGCCGTCGACGTTCCAGAAGATGCTCTTGCCGGCATAACCACGCTCGCTATTGCCGTCCAGATTATCCCAATGGTCGAGCACACGGATGTCGTGGAAAGGACTTTCGGTGATATCCAGATCGGTGAGCGAGATTCCGGTTCCCTGCAGACGCAACAGGTGGTAGGCGGCATAGAGCAAGCCAACGTCGGAAGGCGAACTGAGCGTCACGCCCTGATGGTTGGAACGAATAGTAAAAGCGTCGGACTTCATGCCTTTCTGTCGACGAAGCTCGAGCGTTACGGGAGCACCCTGCCAGGCCGAACGCAATTCGTCGACGGCCAATTGTGTAGTAGGTGTAGCCTTGCCTCGCAGACGGATGTCGGTGCCTTGGCTGGCGACCTGTCGCAACCAGAGCTGCGAACCATCGTCGGCCTTCAGGTGTCCGATGGCCAAACTTAGGGCCAGACAAGCAGCAATTCGGATAAGGAGTTTTTTCATATAGGTAATGTATGTGTTTACGGATTGGCCTCGGCTGAGGCAGAGAGAATCACAAATCGCTGCAAATATAGCGATTCTTTGGCAACTGACCAAATTTCGTCCTTGTTTTCTGCAAAATAAAACTGAAATCCTATGTTTACGTTCGCAAATGCGCTATTTCAGAATGATATTGCGCGTCCGTCTACAAAATTTCCTACACCACTCGAATGGTGTAGGGAAAATTGAGACGAATTGCTAACACCACTCGAATGGTGTAGGAAGAATTGAAACGAATTGCTAACACCACTCGAATGGTGTAGGAAAAACTGAGACGAATTGCTAACACCACTCGAATGGTGTAGGAAAAATTGAAACAAATTGCTAACACCACTCGAATGGTGTAGGAAAAATTAAAACGAATTGCTAACACCACTCGAATGGTGTAGGAAAAATTGAGACGAATTGCTAACACCACTCGAATGGTGTAGGAAAAATCGATAGAAACTGCCCTTACGCATTCTGCGGAAGCACATCATCGACGTACGGACATGTTTTTTGACCTTGCGGAAGCCATTATCTCGATCCAAGAGGCGCAGAAACGTGAAAATGAGTGAAATTTGGCCGTCGGCGTTGGCCGAATCAAAAAATATGCGTATATTTGCACGGCAAAATATGCGCCATCCATCAGAAGAATGATAGAAGTAAGGAATCTGCATAAGTCCTTCGACGGACAACACGTGTTGCAAGGCATCACTTGCAACTTCAATGCTGGGGTGAACAACCTCATCATCGGACAATCGGGTTCGGGCAAGACCGTACTGCTGAAGTGTCTGATTGGCCTTTATAAACCCGAGCAAGGCGAGATCCTGTACGACGGACGCGACATCACCCGCCTGAAGGATAAGGAGATGAAGGAGATTCGCAAGGAAATCGGAGTTCTGTTTCAGGGGTCGGCGTTGTTCGACTCAATGTCGGTAGCCGACAATGTAGCCTTCCCCTTGCGCATGTTCAGCCAGCAGAGCGAGGCCGAGATCCGTCAACGTGTCGACTTCTGCCTGGAACGCGTCAACCTGACCGATGCTCACCAGAAGATGCCTTCGCAACTGTCGGGCGGCATGCAGAAACGTGTGGCCATTGCGCGTGCCATCGCTCTAAATCCACGCTACCTGTTCTGCGATGAGCCGAATTCGGGCCTCGACCCACAGACATCGATTGTCATCGACCAGCTGATTGACGATATCACACGCGAGTATGGCATTACGACCGTAGTGAATACGCACGATATGAACTCGGTACTGGGCATCGGCGACCATATTACCTTCCTGTGTAGTGGCAAGGTGAACTGGACGGGCGACAAGCAGAACATCCTGCAGACCGATAGCCCCGAGCTGCACACCTTCCTCTACTCGGCCCCTACCCTACAACGCATCAAACGATAATCAATACACCTTATGATGAAACAATACACTTTATTATTATTGGCTCTGGCCACGGCCGGAACTACTGTCACGGCCGCACCACGAAGCCTGCAGGAGGCTCGCGTGCTGGCCGAGCAGGAGCTGCGCCAGCGATTGGGCCATCCCGTCAGCCTCGAGGCACAGCCTCAGCATGCAGCAGCACGCGGTGGCCTCATGGCTGGCGATCAGCTTCTGCCTTACTACCACTTCTCGACGGGCGATGACTTCGTGATTATTGCAGGCTCGGACCTGATGCCAACGGTCATCGGTTATGGTCAGGGAGCAGGCATCGGCACGGACGAACCGTTACCTTCGAACCTACAGGGCTGGCTGGATCTCGTAGCCGAGACCGAAGCCTACCTCGAAGCAAACCCAACGGCTGCAATGGCACAGCTGAACGCATTGGCCAAGGCTCCGGCCGCAACAGAGCCCATCGCGCCTATCATGACCTGCAAATGGGGTCAGGACGAACCGTTTAATGACCTCTGCCCGGTGGTCGACGGCAAACAAACCGTTGTGGGATGTGTGGCTACGGCCTTGAGCCAGATTATCTACACCCAGCGATTCCCTAGCGAGAGCCATGGAACGGTGAGCTATAAGAACAAGGGCAAGACCATCGAGGCCGACCTCGAAGGCGTGACCTACGACTACGACCTGATGCGCGACAAGTATTACCGCGTCAGCACCACCGACGAAGAGAATGCCGAAGTGGCGAAGCTATGCTACAACGTGGGTATTGCCTCGATGATGCAATACGGCGACATGAGCGGCACCATCGTGCCGGCTGCCTTGCAGGGCATGGTCGACAACTTTGGAATGACCAAGGCTGCCTATCTGGAGCGTCATTACTACGCGCTGGACGAGTGGAACAACATCATCCAGACAGAATTGCGTGATGGCAATCCGGTCTTCTTCTCGGCACAGAGTTCGGCCGGCGGACACGCCTTCGTGCTCGACGGCATGGATGACAAGGGATATTACTACGTCAACTGGGGTTGGGATGGCTCGTATGATGGATACTTTGACGTCTCGCTGATGCGCACCAGTGGTGCCGGCACCGGCGCCTCGGAGAATGGCGGCTTCTACCTACAGCAGAGCATCCTGGTGAACCTCTGCGACCCGGACAAGGTTACCCATTGGTATAACCCGTTGAACACGTATCGCTCGTACTACGACACGTCGATGGACAACGTCAACTGCAAGCCATCGACCGATATCAAGCGCGGCACCACGCTGACCCTTTCGGCCTACACCGTGAGCGACAGCTACCTGACCTATCAGGGTAAGGCTGGCGTGCTGGTAATGAAGGACGGCGAGCAGTTCGACCTTGCCATAGGCGAAAAGACCTTCACTGCCAAAGGCATGAAGGTGAAGCTGAACAACAATGGGCAGTTCGGATGGGATACGGGCGATGCCAGCGTCTCGGCCAGTTACACTCTGCCTGAGGATCTGGCAGACGGCACCTACCGACTGTATCTGGTGATGCAATCGGAGGACGAACAGCACGTCGATGCAGTACGCCAATATCACTTTCGTCCGAGCTATTGGACGCTGACCGTCGACGGTGACAACCTGAAGCTGAAGCACGACAAGATCGGAGTGCCTGCCGAGGCAACAGGATGGAACTTCGAGGAAGAACAACTGACCACCGGCCCTTGCCAGGTGATCTGCCACATGCAGAATACCAGCGACGAGCAGGTAGCCATCCGCTTCTACCTGCGCCTCACGCCACCAGATGGCAAGACTCTGAGCGACATCAACGCCGGCGGCGAATACGATGAACCAATAACCTTCGAACCAGGCGAGACACGCGATGTGGCATTCGGCTTCACCGCTACACAGGCCGGACAGTGGAAAGCCAAGCTCTATGGTACGGTAATGGGTCTGGACAGCGATACCAAGACGCTGCTCGACAATCAGACATTCGCCATCGAGGCCGATGCTACACGCGGTGCCATCCTCTCGCTGCTCGAGGAGCCTATCGTCGAGAACGAGACCGTCACCAATGGTGAGGAACTGACCATGACGTTGCGTATCAAGAACGAGGGCGCTGACTACAATGGTAGCATGAGCATACGATTGTTCTCGAAATCGGGCTCCACTTCAGCCAACTATCTGAAGGCCGAAATCGAAAACGAGTCGGTACAAATCAAGGCAGGTGAGACTAAAGAAGTGACTATTACCGGTCAACTTGATATTCCGTCGATGACCAAGAATACGGCCTACTATGCCCGTGCCTTCTATCTGTATGGCGATGAAATGACCTTACTGGACGAGAAGAAGTACACCACAGTTCGCGTCTACGCTGCTACAGGCATTGCCGAGGTGAAGGTAGACGATGATCAGGACCTGCAGAACGCCGAGATCTACGACGTGCTTGGCAAGCGCATCCAGCTGCCACAGAGCGGCCAGCTCCGCCCAGGCATCTACATCATCAACGGACGAAAGCGTGTGATCAACAACTGATCACACGCCACGAAGTAAGCAGGCCGGACAATATACCACCATGGCATGCTGCCGGACAAGCGAAAAAAGATTTACCCCTTACCTCCGCCTTGAGCGGTATAACCATCCGCGATAGCATCTTGTAACCTGCCTGTAAGAGTTCTATCTTTGCACCCAAATTTTATTGAATATGGACAAAGCAGAACTTTACAGGCAGGTTTTTACTGCATTTAAGAAAATGTGTGCGGAGGGCAGGC
>JAZUEP010000143.1:0-13492 GCA_045640225.1 Bacteroidales bacterium
GTGTCACCGATCTCCGCCTCATTCCGAGTGCCGAGTTGGGACGTCCCCGTATTGACGTCGTAGTGCAGACTTCTGGTCAGTTACGTGATCTGGCAGCTTCACGTCTTTATCTCATCAACCGAGCTGTAAGCATGGCGGCTGAAGCCCGTGATGATGCCTACGAGAATCAGGTGGCTGCAGGTGTCCTTGAGTCCGAACGCTATTTGACAGATCAGGGACTGTCGCCCAAGGAAGCCCGTGCGATGTCTGCCTATCGTGTCTTCGGAGGCGTAGATGGCAACTATGGGACGGGCATCCAGGGCATGGTGCAGAGTCAGGACGGCTGGCAGACCAGTGCCGATATTGCCGAGGTCTATCTCAATAATATGGGTGCATTCTATGGCACCGAGGAGGGGTGGGAACAATTCTCGAAGGCGGCATTTGCTGCTGCCATCACCCGTACCGATGCCGTAGTGCAGCCTCGTCAGTCCAACACCTGGGGAGCCCTCTCGCTCGATCATGTCTATGAATTCATGGGTGGCATGAATCTGGCCGTCGAGCATATCACCGGCCGTCAGCCAGAGGCATATCTGGCCGACTACCGCAATCGTAACAACAACCGTATGCAGGAACTGGGTGAGGCCATTGGCGTAGAGAGTCGTACCACGGTCTTCAATCCTGCATACATCCGCGAGAAGATGAAAGGTGGAGCCTCGGCTGTCTCTGCCTTCACCGAGGTGGTCGAGAATAGCTATGGCTGGAGTGTCACCCGTCAGGGAACCATCAGTCAGGAGATGTGGGACGAGTTCTTCGCGGTCTATGTCGATGACAAGTACGCGTTGGGTGTCAATGAGTTTATGAAGGATCAGAATCCGGCTGCATTAGCATCAATGACTTCCTCCATGCTTAAGGCAGCTGACCGAGGCTTCTGGCACGCGACAGACCATCAACGACATGCCATCGAGCAACTGCAAGAGCAGGCACAGCAGGCCGAACGCGATCTGGCGGCCGAGAATGCCGCTCAGCCACAAGATCAGCAGGGAGTGGTGCTGCAGCGTGAGTCGCTCACACAGCCAGCAGATACCGTTACAACCCTCGTCTCAACAGTTGTTGTCACAGCTGTCGTCTTAGCTGCATTGGCAGTATTGGTTGTCGTCGTCCGTAACCGTCGTAAACAGAATCAGGAATGAAAACCATAGTCCTTGTCATTATGGTATTGATCTGCTTCAACTTCTGCATGAAGCAGACCTTCCTCCGGTTCTGGCAGTTGTGTGTCTCCACACTTGCCTGTGCTTTGTTCGTCGGATTGATCTGGCCATACGCCATCGAGCAGTCCCGACAGCAGATTGAAGTATGGTTAGCTGACCAGCCGCTGATGCTTGATACCTCGGTGCTTCTGACGCTCGAAGCCTTGTGGCAGATGGCATTCTGTCTGCTGGCCGGCAAGCTACTCTATGAGGGTCAATTCAAGACTCGCGTCATCGTATGTTATCGTATCCTGCGTTTCTTCCCCGGCCTGCTCATCTTGGCCGTGTTGTTTGCGGCTGAGGTGGCATTGATCTATCAGTTGCCGGGTGTCGATTTCGCCGTCACGGCTTGGTGCATGTCTATTGCCGTCATGGTGTTGCTTCCTACCATTTCCTGGCTTATCAGGTGGCTGTTGCCCGAGCGGGACCTTCGCCTTGAGATTCTCTTCCTTTGCAACGCGCTTCTGTTGCTATTAGGGATTGTGGCAACTGTCAACGGTACCACCAGTTTCAAAGGCTCAGATGCCATCGAGTGGACAGCACTCGCAGCTTTCCTTCTTTTGACCCTCGTCTGCTCTTTGATTGGGTGGATGAGGTATCGTAAAACTATAAACTTTACACGCTAAACTCAAATGGAACTCATATCAGATATTCTTTATTGGATAAGCACGGGTCTTCTTGTCCCCGTCATTATCGTACTGATCCTTCTTTTCCTGCGTTCATTACTCCTCATTGGCAGTTTCTTCGGTCAGTATCTTATGCTCCGCAAGACGGCTGCTCAGGTACGTACCGCATTGACCAACGTAACCCTCGACACCATTGACCAGGTTGAGCAAAAGCTGCCAAAGAAGTCCAATGCACCCGTCATCGGCTTCATCCGTCAGATGATTGCCGCACGTGACAGTCAGGCCGAAGTGCAACGCCTCCTTGCCGAGTATGAGATTGCTGCCGACCGAGATCTCTCTACCTCTAAGCTCCTCTCGAAGCTTGGTCCGATGCTTGGTCTGATGGGTACGCTCATACCTATGGGTCCTGCACTGGCAGGCCTTGCCACGGGTGACATCGAATCTATGGCTCGTAATATGCAGGTAGCTTTCTCGACCACGGTGACTGGCCTTGTAGCCGCTGCCATCGGTTTTGTCACACAGCAGGTCAAGCAGCGTTGGTATCAGCAGGATATGACGCAGCTGGAATACCTTGCTGAGATTCTTAACCCATCAAACAGATCATGACTATGCGAAAACGTAAATTCCTACATTCTGGAGAAGATGACGACCCGATGTCTGTCGTCTCCAACCTCTTTGACGTAGCTATGGTATTCGCCGTAGCCTTGATGGTCGCCTTGGTGTCTCGCTTCAACATGACCGAGATTTTTAGTCAGGAAGATTTCACGATGGTCAAAAATCCAGGTAAAGACAACATGGAGATTATCACGAAGGAGGGCCAAGCCATCAACCGCTATACTCCGAGCGAAGACCAGAGCCAGAACGATGGCAAGAAAGGCAAGCGTGTAGGCACAGCCTACGAACTTGAGAATGGCGAGATCATCTATGTACCTGAGTAAGAACATCGCTTATGAAGACGTAATAGTTTCACCCGAGCAATTAATGGTATTTGTTCATTCTGTTTTTGTTCGACTAAACCCAACGGTTCAATGCAGAAGAGCACTTTTCGCCAAAACTGCTCCTCTGAAAATCTCGGAGGAATAGTTTTCGCCAAAACTGCTCCTCTGTAAATCTCGGAGGAATAGTTTTCGCCAAAACTGCTCCTCTGCAAATCTCGGAGGAAGAGTTTTCGCCAAAACTGCTCCTCTGCAAATCTCGGAGGAAGAGTTTTCGCCAAAACTACTCCTCTGCAAATCTCGGAGGAAGAGTTTTCGCCAAAACTATGCCTCTGAAAAACGGGGAAGAGCATTACGCCAGAAAAATGCTCTTCCTCGTTTTGTTAAGCCAGAATCTTCGCCAACATTCTGCCTTAATAAATCGAGGAAGCGGAATTCGGCTTCCAGACAGCACTCCTCGCTCTGGCGGAGCATAATCGGAGGAAGAAAAAAGGCCAAAACACATTATTGCAACTCGTTTGCAAGAAAAAAGCACTATCTTTGCGCCAGGAAAAAGACCTACGACAAAGTATAGACTTATGAAATTCAGATTCGATACCCCTGCCCTACTGCTGGCTGCACTGGCAACGATTGGCGTTGCCTGCCACGACGGACACCACGATCACGACCACGACCATGGACATCACGACCCGCACGAGATGGACCTCCACGACGAGGATGATCACGGCCATCACGACGAAGTCCATGGCGAGGCCGGACACCACCATTCGCCCGACGACATCATCCTTTCGGCCGAAAAGGCCAAGGCTGCCGGCGTAGAGGTTCAAACGGCCGAGCGTGGCATCTTCCACAACGTGATACGTACCAGCGGTTCGCTGCAGGCTGCCTCGTGCGACGAGACCACCATCGTGGCCACGGTGAGCGGCGTGGTGAACCATGCCCAGCACATCAGCGAAGGCATGTCGATAGCCAAAGGCACGACGATCTATTACGTCTCGTCGGACAACCTTCAGGACGGCGATCAGGCACGTCGCGTCGAGATAGCCTATCTGGCAGCGAAACGCGAGTACGAACGTGCCGAGCCATTGGCCAACGAGCAGATCATCTCGCAGAAGGACTTCGCTGCCATCGAACGCGAATACCAGACGGCTCGCCTTGCCTACGAAGCCATCGGAAAGCATACGACCGGACGTGGCGTGGCCGTCAAGGCACCGACGACGGGCTACATGAAGCAGTGCATGGTGAAGGACGGTGACTACGTCAACGTGGGCGATCCGCTGATGGTCATCACGCGCAATCAGCACCTCTACCTGCGTGCCGAGGTTCCGGTCCGGTATTATTCGGCACTGAGTCACATCAGCTCGGCCAAGTTCCGCACCCAATACAGCGACGAGGTGTTCGACCTTGAGCAGATGCACGGCGAGTTGCTGTCGTCGGGCAAATCGGTAGTCAGCACGTCGTCGTACGTACCGGTAACGTTCCAGCTGGACAATCACGGCTCGATCGTGCCGGGGTCGTATGCCGAAGTGTTCCTGGTCACCGGACAGCGCACCGATGTGCTGAGTCTGCCCACGACGGCACTGACCGAGGAACAGGGCGTCTACTACGTCTACCTGCAAGAGGACGAGCATACGTACCACAAGCGCGAAGTGCTGCTAGGCGATACCGATGGCGAGCGTACCGAGATTCTGCATGGCCTGGAGGGTGGTGAACGCGTCGTGACACGTGGCGCCATCAACGTGAAGCTGGCCGCCGCTAGCAATGCCATTCCGGCCCATACACATAATCATTAATGTACGCGCCATGTTAGACAAGATCATACACTTCTCGCTCCACAACCGCCTGCTGGTGCTCATTGCGGCCATACTGCTGGCTATCGGTGGCATCTTCACGGCCCGACAGACCGAGATTGACGTCTTCCCCGACCTGAATGCACCTACCGTCGTGGTGATGACCGAGGCCAATGGAATGGCAGCCGAAGAGGTTGAACAGCTGGTAACCTTCCCGATCGAGACAGCCGTCAACGGCTCGACCGGCGTGCGTCGTGTCCGGTCGTCGTCGACGATGGGATTCTCGGTCGTATGGGTTGAATTCGAATGGGATACGGACATTTACATTGCACGACAGATCGTAGCGGAGAAACTCTCGGCCATCACCGAATCGCTGCCTGCCGGCATCGGACAGCCCACGATCGGGCCACAGTCGTCCATCCTGGGCGAGCTGCTGATCGTAGGTCTGACGGCCGACAGCACTTCGATGCTCGATCTGCGCACCTTGGCCGACTGGACAATCCGTCCACGCCTGCTGTCGACGGGCGGTGTGGCACAGGTTGCCGTTCTGGGTGGCGACATCAAGGAATACCAGGTGCTGTTCGACCCCGGCAAGATGAAGCACTACAACGTGAGTCTGGACGAGCTGATGGCCGCCACACGCACCATGAACAGCAACGTAAATGGTGGCGTAATCAACCAATATGGCAACGAATACATCGTTCGTGGCGTGATCTCGACCGACGACGTCGCCAAGCTCGAGCGCTCGGTGATCAAGCGTGTCGACGGCTCGCCCATCACGCTGGCCGACGTGGCCGAGGTACGTATCGGAGCTCAGGAGCCACGCCTCGGAACAGCATCCGAGAAAGGCCGACAGGCCGTGCTGCTGACCGTCACCAAGCAGCCCAACACCTCGACCATCGACCTCACGGCCGCTCTCGAAGCTGCCCTGGCCGACGTGCAGAAGAACCTGCCACAGGACGTACACATCTCTACCGACGTATTCCGCCAGTCGCGCTTCATCGAGAGCAGCATCGACAACGTCAGCTCCTCGCTGCTGGAGGGTGCCATCTTCGTGGTCATTGTCCTGATACTCTTCCTGGGCAATATCCGCACGACGGTCATCTCGCTGGTCACCATGCCCCTCAGCCTGCTGATTGCCGTACTGGTATTCCGCTGGCTGGGTATCACGATCAACACCATGAGCCTGGGCGGTATGGCCATTGCCATCGGCTCGCTGGTCGACGACGCGATTGTCGATGTTGAGAACGTGTGGCGCCGACTGAGGCAACAACCGTCGACAAACCGGCTGGCGGTGATCTACGAAGCCTCGCGCGAGGTACGCATGCCGATCCTCAACTCCACGCTCATCATCGTGGCCAGCTTCATGCCCCTCTTCTTCCTGAGCGGCATGGAGGGCAAGATGCTGATTCCCCTCGGCGTGGCCTTCATCGTATCGCTCTTTGCATCGACCTGCGTGGCACTGACGCTCACTCCCGTGCTCTGCAGCTACCTGCTCAAGGCCGACAATGACGGACCTGAAGCGATGGGCGAGGCACGCATCGTGCGCTGGATCAAGCGATACTATGCCCTGGCACTCGACTGGGTGCTGGATCACAGCAAACCGGTGCTGGGCGGCACCGTGGCCCTTCTGGTCGTAGCACTGGGCCTCTTCTTCACACTGGGACACAGCTTCCTGCCTCCGTTCAACGAAGGCTCGTTCACGATCAACGTCAGCTCGCTTCCCGGCATCTCGCTCGAGGAATCGGACCGCATCGGACACCAGGCCGAGGAGTTGCTGCTGTCGATACCGGAAATCAAGACCGTGGCACGCAAGACGGGCCGTGCCGAGCTGGATGAACATGCACTGGGCGTCAACGTATCCGAACTCGAAGCCCCCTTCGAACTGCAGGGACGCTCGCACCGTGAGCTGATGGCCGAGGTGCGCCAGAAGCTTTCGCTCATCGTCGGTGCCAACATCGAGATCGGACAGCCTATCAGCCACCGCATCGATGCCATGCTCAGCGGCACACAGGCCAACATTGCCATCAAGCTCTTCGGCGACAACCTGAACCGCCTCTTCACCCTGGGCAATCAGATCAAGGAAGCCATCGAGGACGTCCCCGGCATTGCCGACCTCAACGTCGAACAGCAGATCGAACGTCCCGAGCTACAGATCATACCGCGTCGCGAGATGCTGTTGCGCCAGGGCATCACACTGGCCGAGTTCAACGAGTTCATCACGGTCAATATGGCTGGCGAAGTGGTGTCGATGGTGAACGAAGGAGGCCGCAGCTTCAACCTCATAGTGCGCGCCAACGAGCCCAGCCGCAACACGATGGAACACATCCGTAGCCTGATACTTGACACCGACGATGGTCGCAAGATTCCGCTCACGGACGTGGCCGATGTCGTATCGTCAATGGGTCCGAACACGATCAATCGCGAGAACGTCTGTCGCAAGATCGTCATCAGCGCCAACACCAATGGGCGCGACCTGGGCTCGGTGGTCGACGACATCCGTCAACGTATCGATGCCACGGTAGAACTGCCCGAGGGCTATCATATAGAATATGGAGGGCAGTTCGAGAGCGAACAGGCCGCCTCGCGCATCTTGCTGCTGACCTCGCTGCTCAGCATCGTCATCATCTTCCTGTTGCTGAATACCCAGTTCCGCAATCCACGCGAGAGTGGCATCATCCTGCTCAACCTCCCGTTGGCGCTGATAGGTGGCGTCGTGGCGCTGGTTGTCACTACCGGCGAGCTCAGCATTCCGGCCATCATCGGCTTCATCTCGCTGTTCGGCATTGCCACGCGCAACGGCATGTTGCTCATCACGCAGTATAACCATCTTCGCAACGACCAAGGCCTCGCGCTTCGCGACAGCATCGTGCGTGGTTCGCTGGAACGTCTGAACCCTATCATCATGACCGCCCTTACCTCGGCCCTGGCCCTGATACCGCTGGCCCTACGCGGCGATCTGCCTGGCAACGAGATACAGTCGCCCATGGCCAAGGTCATCCTGGGCGGACTGCTGACCTCGACGTTCCTCAACGCCTTTATCATCCCTATCGTCTACGAGAAGCTGAAGCAGACGTCGCCACAGCAGACCGACGATGCAAAACCATACACCCAGAATGAATAACCGCAACCTACTGATACTGCTGGCTGTGCTGTGCACGCTGATGCCAGCCTCGGCCCAGACATCCTCGATGCTCGCCAGCTTCCTGGCCGACGTCGAGGCACACAATCCACAGTTACTGGCTTCGCACGACGCTAACCAGGCCATCCTGGCCGAACGACGGGCCGACAATCGTCCCGGACAGACATCGGTCGAGTATAGTCCCTTCTACCAGAGCGGCTATCAGGGTGTGGCCAGCAGCGAGCTGATCGTGCAGCAGGAGTTCGACTTCCCGACGCTCTACACGGCTCGTGGCCGTTCGAACAGTGCCATGCAGCAAGTGCTGGACACGCAATACCGCACGCTTCGACGCGACGTATTGCTGCAGGCCATCAATACCCTGTACGACCTGTGCGAGGCCCGCCAGAGGCACGCGTTGCTCGACCGTCGCCTGGCAGCCTCCGATTCCCTCCTACAGGCCTACCAGCACCGTCTGGCACAAGGCGATGCAACACGGCTCGACGTCAATCGCATCCGTATGGACCGCATGGAAGTCAAGGCTGAAGCACTGCGCTGCGAGTCGCTCATACAGCAGTTGCTGCTCGAACTGGAGCACCTGAACGGTGACCAGCCGTTGCCGTCGGAAATCAGCCGGGTGTCCGACCCGGTTGCACTCACAGCCGGCACAATCCTTGCCGACGATGCGATGACAACTTACCACGCGCATCTGTCGCATGAGGTACAGCTGGCCGATGCTTCGCTGCAGCTGACCGAACGCGAGCTGAGCGAGGCACGTCAGGCGTGGTTGCCACAACTGTCGATGGGCTATCGTCGCAACACCGAGCGCCAGGAAGCGCTGAACGGCTTCATCGTGGGTGTCGCCATGCCGCTATTCGGCAGTAAGGATAAAGTAAAGGCAGCCAGGTTACGCAACCAGGCTGCCAACTATGAACTGCACGATGCCATGAAGGCCGACGAAAAGCGTATGCAGACGCTGCAAAGCCAGAATCAGCAGCTGCGCCTCATCCTCGAGGCTTACGACGAACCGCTGATGCACGAGCAGCTTGCCCTGCTGCACCGTGCCGTAGTAGCCGGCGAGCTGACGGTGAGCGATTACTATACCGAGGCAGATCGCATCTACACGATGCTATCGGAGCGACATCGTACTCAAAACGAGTATCTCAAGCTTCTGGCTCAGCTTCATCGGGACGCTCTATAGCCGCCATCGATTCAGGATCCGTCTCGCCCTGCGGGATGGGATTACGCACACTCTGCTTTGCCCCAAGGCGTATCAGCTTGTTGGCCGTACCGACGATGCTGTGGCCTTGGGGCTCGAGTTTCTTCAGTCCCTCGTCGTAGGCTTCCTGGGCCTTCTGCAACGCTGTTCCCATCTGCTGGTAACGATGGCAGAACTGCCCGACGCGGTCGATCATCTCTTCGGCCAGCTTGTAGACGCGTTCGTGTTGCTGCACCTGGGTGATCTGCGTCCACGTCAGATGAATGATACGCAGGGCAGCAAACAACGTCTGCTCGTCGGCAATGAATACGTTGCGCTCCATGGCACGACGCCAGAGGTCTGGCTGAGCGTTCAGGGCTGTCCAGAGGGCGCCGGCATGGGGTACGAACATAATGACGTAGTCCATCCTGACCTTTGGAGCCACGATGTACGACGAGTAATCCTTGGCAGCCAGTTCTTTCACATGCTTGCGCAGGCTATTCACATGTGCTGCCAGGGCTGCCTGACGTTCGCCTTCGGTCTCGGCATTGACGTAATCGATATAAGCCGTGAGCGATACCTTCGAGTCGATGATCAGCTCGCGTCGCTGGTCGAGGTGCATCACCACATCGGGACGCATCGTCTGCCCGTCGGCCGAACGCAAGACATTGCCTTGCGCATCGCGCAGCACCATCTGTGTATCGTAATGTATGCCACGCGTCAGTCCCTGCGACTGCAGCAGCTCGTCGAGCACGGTCTCGCCCCAGTCGCCCTGTACCTTCGTACCGTGACGCAAGGCTCGTGCCAGTTCGGTAGCGCTCTGCCGAGCAGCCTCGCTCTGGCGCATCATATTCTCGATGTGGACGCGTAATTCGCTGCTCATCGAGGTCTGCATCATGGCATTGTCGGCCATCGCACGCTGCATGCGTTCCATCGTCTCGCGGAGGGGCGCAACGATCTGTCCCAGGTTCTGGTTGCTCGATGCGGCAAATTCCTCCTGCCTGTCGTGCAGCATGCGATCGGTAGCCTGCTGCATCTGTACTGTAACACGCTCCATAGCATCATCCATCTGCTGTCGGGCTTCTGTTTTGGTGCGTTGAATCTCCTGCTCCTGCATTTCAAGCTTCGTCTCAAGTTTACCCACTTGAACCTTACACAATAGGTAGCCAATGACCAGACCAGCAAGGAGGCTAGCCAGAATGTAAATCAGTATCTCCATAGTTCCAATTAGTTAACGATTGCGTCCACAAACCGTTCAGGATCCATTAAGAAATCTTTTAGATTAACAATAAATACACCTTCCTCATTCATGTAAGTAGGTTGCAACCCACCCACGATAACAATTCTTCGGAAACCATCCTTCAGCTTGCGAAGCGAAGCAAGCTCTTGATTCTCCTTCTCCTGTGTGCGCAAAGCGTATGCCGACTGAATATACACACGCTGATAGCCACGGTTGCATACGAAATCCACCTCCAATGTCTGACGGTGGCGTTGGCCATCATCGGTTTTGCACTCGGTATAAAGCTGTCCCACATCTACAGAGAACCCACAAGCCCTCAGCTCATTGTAAATCATATTTTCCATCATATGAGTTACCTCTGTCTGTCGGAATCCCAATCGAGCATTTCTTAAGCCCAAATCCTCGAAATAATATTTATATGGTGAATCGATATACTTTCTTCCCTTGATATCGTATCGGATAGAACGCTCCAGCACAAAGGCATCCTCCATGTATTCTAAGTATTGTCGAATAGTATCAACCGAAATACTGCTCTGCTTAACAGACTTAAACGTATCTGCAATCTTGGGAGGATTGGTCAATCCGCCGACACAAGATGCCATAATATCCACCAATTCCTTTAGATCATCATCCTGGCGGATTTCATATCGTTCTTTCAAGTCCCTCAAATAGGTATGCTCCATCTGCTGCTCGAGATAGTTTATCTTTTTCTCGACGTCTTCTTCCAGCACCACCTGTGGCAACCCGCCATACAGCATGTACTCGCGAATCATTTCTTCCGACATATTACCCCTAAAGTCCGAGAATTCCTTGAATGATAGCGGTCGAATCCTAATCTCATCTCCACGACCACGAAATTCAGTGATCACGTCTTTGGACAATAACTTAGCATTTGAGCCAGTCACGAATACATCCACATTACTCACCTTCAGAAACGAGTTCAGCACATCCTCAAACTCGGGCACAAATTGTACTTCATCCAACAGGACATAGTACCTTCCTTCCCGTCCTAAATGCTCATAAAGATAATCTAACAAGACGTCTGGATCCCTCAACTTCTTATTCAGACGATTTTCTAAATCAACTTCAATGATATGTTCTTTAGGAACGCCATGAGCCAACAAATATTCCTTGAAGATGTTAAACAACAGATATGACTTACCGCATCTGCGCATACCAGTTACTACCTTTATCATTCCGTTGCCGCAGCTCCGAATCAGCTTTTCAAGATATTTATTTCTATTGATTTGCATTTTCTATACTTTAATTCCGTGTAAATACACACTTTTAACGACTGCAAAGATACATTTTTATATAAAAGTATGCAAGAAATTACTCATAAAAACTCAAAAAAAATGCATCAACACGCGGAATTGTCAGTTTCACCTGCTGTTTTCATCCTATCATCCCCTAAATAAAAGAAGCCAGAGGTATTATTAACAATAAAAATTAGCTAGAAAAATGATTGAGCCAAAAAGATATTTTGACCATATTTCTACCTGCTCAATCCATGGTATTATGTAATTATTGAAGCAATAATAACTATTTTGACACTTTTTTCTTGTATTTTATACCATCATATTAAATAAAGCATTATCTTTGTGCCATCTTTTTGTGCTGATTCAATGAATAGGCACAACAAAAGATCTTATTGGCAAATAAAAGCGTTATGCTTATCTGGTAGTTCGAAATGTAGGAAGTTTCTAACAAAGGCCAAAGATAGCATAGCACGTTCCGCGTTTGCGTGGGACTGCTATAACTATATCTGTGCCTTTGGTCCTCCTACAACCACGAACTACGATATAGCAGCAGTTCCACGCTTTTCTTATTCAATCAAAAAAGGAATGACAAGGCATCCCTGCTCTAAAGGAATTGCAGAGCAAATTTCGTTATTGTGAAGAAATTACTCTCTAGCATATATCTGGAGAAAATCTTCTATGTAAAGCACAGTATTCTATTTTTCTCATTATTTCTTACCGGTTGCATCTCAAATTATCTACCTATAGCTAGAGTGGATCGAAAATATCCTCCAACAAACATATCTGTGATTGTGGAGGAAGTGCCAGAGTCTGCTATTTTCATCGGAAAACTAAAGTTAGTACCAAGCGACAATTCAATTTCCTTCAATGAAGACAGAGCAATTGCAAAACTGAAGAAATGTGCTTGCGAATATGGCGCGAGGTATATTTGTATCACCCATATGGAAAGTTCTGGAACAGATTATCGGCACACGCATTTCGATCGATCATTTGGCGATGGTATAACTATTGAGGCAAAACTATATCGTTGAATATAAAATTAAATAAAAAATGAAGAAATATTTATTTTTGGCACTTATCCTGTTAATGGTAAGCAGTTGCGGTGTAGGCACATTTGTACCTTATGCAAATAACAATTATGGCATACAGACTCAAGTAGTACTTGATCGTGCCAATTATCGAATTGTAGATAATGTTGAAGTTGTGGTCGAAGTGAACAACTCAAATCTTAAGCGCAGAGATGTTGAAAAGAGTGCCTTTGCCGAATTAGTAAACCGATATAAGCTAACTGGTAGCCAAGCATTCATCAATGTTTTCGTTGAAGAAATTGACAGACAAAACTCTAGTCTCTTCAATATGATCTTTGGTGGTGGGCTTGTAGACCATAAACAACATGTAGCAGCAAGAGCTACGATTATCGAATTCTTGCAAGAAAATGGAGAGCCAATTGCTTCTATCCCTTCAACTCATAGCAATAGAATAAACTCGAATGCCGTTTCTAGTAATCCTGCAACAGTTGTTCCTCAGCCAGAACCAGCTAAAGGGCGGGTAGAACAAACACAGGCAATGGAAGTACCGCAAGATGCTCCTATTAGAGCGATTTCCAAAGAGCCATTGGCAGATGCTGAATTAGCTCAAAAGGTGTTAGATCAAGCAGAACGTACAATTACGAGGATGAGATCACCCGGAAACGATGATTATCATGAATATGAAAAAATCTTTAAGGAACTATATAGCAGGACGCTGCATGAGCCTACTGTAACGGCAATTGATAATCTTAACGCTACTACTATTTTAGTTGCGTCGTTGTATGGAGGCTCAACTAGCTCTGTCGAAATCAAAAATGCTTATAAGAAAGAAAAAAATATCGACCGACGCATCGAAATTTTGGTAGAGTACGCAAAAAAATATATACAAAAGTTGTAATAATCAAACATAAGCGACCCTCGAAAGTATGAGAGTATAACCATCCGCGATAGCATCTTGTAACCTGCCTGTAAGAGTTCTATCTTTGCACCCAAATTTTATTGAATATGGACAAAGCAGAACTTTACAGGCAGGTTTTTACTGCATTTAAGAAAATGTGTGCGGAGGGCAGGC
>JAZUEP010000144.1:0-4105 GCA_045640225.1 Bacteroidales bacterium
CGACTACAGCAATGTACAACACGTGGGTCATGCACTCTACAACCAGTCATTTGGCAGCAATACGCTGACCCTAGGTGCCGACTTTCTGCATGACTATCTGACCACCTATCAGTTCCTCGATAATGCAGAGCGAGAGCAGAACAATGTTGATGCATTTGCACAGTTTGACTGGAACCCGACCAAGCAGTTCAACCTTGTGGCCAGCGTCCGCTATGACTACTTTTCGGCCTCGTCATCACAGGCGTTGACTCCACGACTGGCAGCTATGTACAAGTGGCGTCGCCTGTCGGTACGTGCTTCCTATGCAGGTGGCTTCCGTGCCCCATCGCTCAAGGAGATGTATATGCACTACGATATGGGCAACATGGGATACATGATCTATGGCAATCCGGAGCTTGATCCGGAGAAGAGTCATAACTTCAATCTCACATTCGAGTACAACGGACGTATAGATCACAGCTGTTGGCTGGATGGCTCGTACAACATCACCCTGATGGGTTATGCCAATATCTTCGATAAGCGCATTACAACTGTAGGCCGCTGGTGGTATGTTGATCCTTCGACCCACGAAACGGTACTCACGACAGATGAAACTATGGCAAAGAAGTATAATCCGGACGGTACTGAAGGAGCACTGTACTGGAACGAAGATGGTGTTACCGTCAAGGGCATTGATCTGAGCATGCAGTACCGACTGAAGATGGGACTTGGATTCAAATACAACTACGCCTACATGCACGAAAGTGGCAATGTGATGGATTCGCAATTCACACAGCCCCGTGCCCACACCATGACCTGGCGTGTGGATTACGACCATCAGTTCTGCCGCTTCTATGCGTTGAATCTGGCTCTGACAGGCCGTCATCTGGGCAAGCCGATGACACAACGGGAGAATGTAGATCAAGGCTATACACTCTGGAAAGGAACCCTGCAACAGCGGCTTTGGGACGGCGTCAGCATCAATCTGGCGATTGACAATATCTTCAACTACAAACCTGAGAACTACTATTTCACCTCGCCAATGACAATCGGTACGACGTGGAGTCTGGGCGTTGTATTGGACATTGACCGCATAGTCAAAAAATGATTTTATCACTCATGAATATCAAGACCAAACGCCGTGGGCGTTATTTACTGATCATTCTGGCTGCCCTCCTTCTGGTGGGCGGCCTTTGGTACGTATGGAGCCGGTACTTCGCTCCGACCCGTGTCGCATTCGTCAATTACCAGGTCATCACACTTGGGGAGATTTCTAAGGCGAATGACAATCCTTTCATCCAGATCGAGGAGTTGCCAGTGGCAGATGTCGAGCAACGTATTGACCGCTACGACATGGTATTTATCAATGCCATGGGCATCCGTCTGACAGCCGAGCAGCGTGACGCCATCGAACTGGCAGGCCTCACCGGCACCCCGATTCTTACCACTGCTGCCACCAATCCGCAGAACCGCATCGTCTCGCTCGACTCCATTCAGGCCGACACCCTTGCTGCCTATCTGGGCGGAGACTCCCGAGCTAACTATCGCTCGATGCTCAACTTTGTCCGTACCCACATTGACCGGAAGATCATCAGTCAGGGAGAGATCGGCGAAGTAATCGAGAAGCGTAACTACCTGCTTACTCACCGTGACGTGGAGCATCCCGAGGATGAGGAACCGGGATTTGACAGCCTCCAGGATTACATTGCATATCTGAAGCGCCATCACCTCTATACCGAAGGAGCACCAGCAGTGATCATTACGGGAGCTATGGGTACGCCGTATGACCTGTGCGACCAGCTCGAAACATCGGGGATGAATGCTTTCGTCCTGAGTCAGATCAACCCTAAGACACAACATGCCCTGCTTGACAGCATACAGCCTGCCGCTATCATCAATTTTGCGCATGGACGTATGGGTGATGCGATGGTCGATTATCTGGCGGAGCAGAATATCCCACTCTTCTGTCCGCTCAACACCAACCGTCTCTATGAGGAATGGATGGCCGACAAGCAAGGCATGACGGGCGGCTTCATGAGCCAAAGCCTGATTACACCTGAGATTGACGGTGCCCTGCGTCCGTATGCACTCTTTGCACAACGCATCAACTCCGAGGGCCTGCACGAGAACTACACCATACCAGACCGTCTGGCTACATTCGTGGAGACTGTACAGAACTACATTGCCCTCCGGCAGAAGAGCAATGCTGAGAAGCGAGTGGCCATCGTCTATTTCGGTTCTCCACAACATAACACGCTCACTACATCTGGCATGGAAGGACTGCCTTCGCTCTATAACCTCATGAAGCGGCTGAAGGCTGAAGGGTATCGCGTCGAGAACCTGCCAGCCTCTTATCAGGAGCTTCGTCTGTCGCAACGTGACTTTGGAAACATTGCCCTGGTACAACAGCCTCTGGCCGGTGAGGGTATTGACACCTTTGCCATCATTCATGGCACGGGCAATGAGCCACCTTTGGCATTCCAGGAGGCTTACCGATGGATACGTGAGGATTTCAAGGCAGATGCACTTATTCATTTCGGTACTCACGGTGGCCTCGAATATACTCCACGCAAGCAAGTGGCACTCTCCAGCGAAGACTGGCCCGACCGGCTGATTGGCCCACTGCCACATTTCTATATCTACACCATCGGTAATGTCGGTGAGGCACTCATTGCCAAACGTAGGACGTATGCTGGCATCCAGAGCCATCTGACGGCTCCGTTCATGGAGAGTGAACTACGCGATACCTATCGCCAGCTGACCGAGGCGATGCGTCGTGATGATGGAATGTCGGTCAAAAAGATAGCGGTACAAATGGGTATCCATCGCGACCTGAAGCTTGACTCTGTGCTCTCCGAGCCATGGAGCGAAGAAGAACTGCAACGCGTCGAAGAGTTTGCCGAAGAACTGGTCAATGCCAAGATGACCGGTCAGCTCTATACCCTGGGCGAACCTTACGCTCCGGAGCGTATCGAGAGCAGCGTCATGGCCATGGCCACCGATCCGATTGCCTACAGCCTTTTGTCGCTCGACAAGCAGTTGGGACGTTCGCACATGGATGTCAGCAAGCATCAGTCACTCTTCACCCGCCAGTATCTCGAACCTGCACGTACGCTAGTTTCGCAGCTGCTCCGCAATCCTGCGTTGGCCGACGATGCCTTCATCTGCCGCACGGCACACATCACTGCCGAACAGCTGGCCTTGGCCCGTCAGATTGAGGCAGAACAGAACCGCCCCACCGACATGATGAGCATGATGCAGGCGATGATGGCCATGAAGCCGACTCTCGAGGCCGATACTATCGCACAGGATGCCGCAACTCCTGTTGATGGTCAGAAGCCTGACAGTGCTGCAATGGCCCGGATGAAGGAGATGGGTAAGAACATGGATCCACGCGAGGCGCTGAAGTTGGCCAAATCTATGGGTGCCCCTCCTGCTGCATTGCGTAAGATGGCCCAGGCCATGGGATTGACCCAATCGGCCGCCGATACCAAGCAGTCCTCGGATGGCATCTCGACCATGATGCAAGCGATGGCTGCTACACGCAAGCAATATACTCGGGAGGAGAAGGAACTCGCTTCGGCTATCATCGAAGTGGTGCATACCCTTGAGAATGTCGGCAACTATCGTCTTGGCCTACAGCAGGCTCCAGAGGATGAGATGCAGTCGTTGCTTAATGCACTGAGTGGAGGTTACACCCGACCATCCACGGGTGGCGATGTGGTCAGCAATCCCCGTACCCTGCCTACGGGCCGTAACCTCTATGGCGTCAATGCCGAAGCTACACCATCGGAATCTGCCTGGGAGAAGGGCAAGCGGCTGGCCGAACAGACCGTGGCCCTTTATCGCCGTAATCATAACGACAGCATCCCTCGCAAGGTCAGTTTCACATTGTGGAGTTCTGAGTTCATCGAGACTGAGGGGGCATCCATTGCCCAGATTCTTTACCTCTTGGGTGTTGAGCCCGTACGCGATGCCTTTGGCCGTGTCACCGATCTCCGCCTCATTCCGAGTGCCGAGTTGGGACGTCCCCGTATTGACGTCGTAGTGCAGACTTCTGGTCAGTTACGTGATCTGGCAGCTTCACGTCTTTATCTCATCAACCGAGCTGTAAGCATGGCGGCTG
>JAZUEP010000145.1:0-31283 GCA_045640225.1 Bacteroidales bacterium
GCCTGCCCTCCGCACACATTTTCTTAAATGCAGTAAAAACCTGCCTGTAAAGTTCTGCTTTGTCCATATTCAATAAAATTTGGGTGCAAAGATAGAACTCTTACAGGCAGGTTACAAGATGCTATCGCGGATGGTTATACCCATATCCAAGGGCTTCCTGGGGTTCTTGTTTCTGGCTATAGAACAAAAAATATATTAATACTCCTATAAAAATGTTATTTATTCATTTGGTAATGTGAAAATTAATTCGTATCTTTGCATAGTAAAAATAAACAAGGAACATTTAACAACGGACCCCTCGGTCCACTACCACTGCTCTCCGGAAAGCGTGGTATCGCGAGTATCAATTTTTAATTTTTCATTTTTAATTTTTAATTCAAAATATGTATTTAATCAATTCTTTCAGCATCTCGCGTCTCAATAACGCCGAGATCACCGGGCTTCTGATCAACATCCAGAAGCTCATCAGTTAGTCAACAGCAACCGCATTGGGCATCGATACAGCGATGAACACTGCCTATAACGACGCCCTTCGTCTGCTTGTCGACCAAGTGTATAACACCCAGACCAGCCCTCATACGGCCGCTATGCAAGAGGCCGACAAGAAACGTGGCCTGATCTACAAGCGTATCCGCCTCAAGCTCCAGGCCGTAGAAGTAGCCGAAGATGGCTCGCAGCTCCAGAAGATCGCCGACAAGGTGCAGAATGTCTTCCTACAGCGTTATGGCGCCAGCGTTCCTCAGAAGCCATATCAGGAGGAGACTGCCATCTTGCAAGGCTTCCTCTTCGACCTTCACGACAAGCTCGAGGACGATGATCTTGAGCTCCTTGGCATCGAGGGTGACATCACTCGCCTCGAACAGGCCAACAATGCCTTCATCGAAGCCTATCAACTCCGTGCTGCCGAGAAGGCTGAGAGCGAGACTGTTCGTACCCTGAAGCTCCGCACCGAGTTGGTTGAACTCTATACCCAGATCTGCATCGTCCTTCAGTTCTATGCCAATGGCTCGGACGAGAAGGCCACCACTTGCCAGGACTTCATCAAGAACCTCAACGTCATCGTGGCCGATGCCAAGAAGCGCCTTGACCAGCGTCTGAACAAGACCGGTGGCGACCCAGAGGGAACCGAGGGTGAGAACCAGGACTCCGACAACTAGGAGGAAGCAAACAACCAACAGCCTTAGGGCGATAAGGAACCAGAACAGAAGCCAGGAACCAGCACTGGTTCGGGCGGTGCTTCCACTGGAGGTTCAGGCAATTAGGGAAGCAGCAATGTGACAGAGTTCTAAGACCCCCTCGGTCCCCCTTAAAGGGAGATGATTGGAGGTTACCTAACACTCTCCGACAAAGGAAATCGTGGAAATCAGAAAAGAGTGGCTAAATTTTGATTTGCATTGATTACTTTGATGGAGGCAAACCTAAAAAATGAAATGAGTGATTCAAGCGCTGGAAAAGGCCCGAAAAAAGTGAGCTACAGTTTTCTGTAACGAAAATTACCTATAAAAAAATGAGGAAGAGCAATCTGTAGATGGATTGTCCTTCCTCAACTTTTCACTTCGCAAATACGGGCTCGAGAACATCTTCGTTGGGCCAATACGGGGCAAATAGCAATTGCTGCGGCTTTCCTCCGACGAATGACCAGTCTATGCGGTGAACATAGTTGAAATCGGGGCAACCGAAGTCAAACGAACGGCCATAGAGGATGATGGCAGAACGTAGATGGTCTACCTTCCATAGGCCACCGCCATAGCAGGTATCTTCCCCTATGCGAAGCAGATCGCGATGTAGGTAGACGTTGCCAAACCTCAGCGTGCAGTCTTCGGCAATAATAAACTTCTGGTACATTGGGTGGGATGGAATTCAGAGATTTTAGGGATTCAAGGGATACAGGAGATACAGGGGACGATAGTAACTGAAAGTCGTAATTATCTTTTTAATGCTGTATACTCTATCAAAGAGTTATGAACGATAGAATATCAGATGACGAAGGTAATGTCCCTTGTATCCCTTTTAATCCCCTGTATCACTTGTATCTTTTAAGGCCTGTAACACCGGCTCATCGGCTGCACACCAGTCTAACTGCTGCATCTCGCCTATAGTCAGCCACTTATGGTCGTTATGTTCCTTGCGGACAAAGTCGGCACTATTGGCCGTACAGAGGTAGCAGGACAGCGTAATGCCGAAATCACGGTAACGATGGTCGATGGTACACAGATGGCGTCGGACCTCAATCGTGTAGTCCATCTCCTCCATCAGCTCACGCTTCAGGGCATCGACCTCAGATTCATCACCCTCGACCTTGCCACCTGGGAACTCCCACTTGTAGCTGGTGTAATCGTAGCGCGTCACGCCCTTCTGCATACACAGGTAGACGGGCGTAGCGGGATCTGCAATGTCACTTCGACCTGCGTCCTTGGCCGACAGGGTCACTACGGCACAGACCACATGGTGATGCTTCCAGACATGTTGCTTCCAGGCCTGATACAAACCCTCCATCAGCAACATGACAGGGTCATCCTCGTTGCAATCTGTCCTGACAAGGCGGAACAGGGTATCGAGCTTCTCGTCGATGATGTCAATGCGGAAGGAGGTATGGCCAGCGTGTTCACTGCCGGTCTGAAACCTTTCGAACCACACACGACGAATGGCCTGATAAGGCAGCACCAAGGGCTTACGGGACGAATTGAGATGCTCAATCTGTATGCCATGCTCATAGACCAAGAGCTTCGAAACTGCCTGTTTCTGAAGCCGTTTCTTCAGAAATGGCAGGCTCATCCCCCACTCTATCCAGAATGGTATTGCGTCGCTACTATAATGGCCTATGTTCTGACCGAGATTCTCAAGCATTAGTCGGGAAAGGCTTGCGGTTTATGGCAGGATCATGTGCTTAGGAGCCTGAATTGCCTTCTCGCGCATCAGGGCATAGAGTGCATACGACTGCTGCTTGTTGGTAATCTGATAATAGCGATCGCCGAAGGGCGAAGGATTATAGATGGTGTTGCCCTGTGGGGTGACATGGATGTTGCCAGGAGCCGAAATGGTATAGTAGTCAGTACCTTCGACAGCCTGGATCACGGTGTTCGAATCCCACATCTTCTGACCTGTATCGGTCTCACACTCCTCGTAGACCACCTTCATAGGCGACTTGGCATAGTCAGCCAGGTCAGCCAGAACAGCCTTCGGACGGTAATCAATCTCGTTGCCTACCTCCATTGGCGAGAAGACGATTGGCGTTGGCCACTCCTCGTAGACCTTACGACCAGCCTCGATGTCGTTCAGCACGTTGTAGTCTGGTTCAAGGCTCGAATAGAATACACCGCCCTGGGTATACATGATCTTCACCTTCTTGGCCACCAGTTCCGAACCGCTCAGAGGTGAATACTCATCGCCCTGGGTAGAAAGCAACTGACCGAGGTTGCTGAGGAAGCCCACGGCACAGATCACAACCGATCGGTCAGGCTGCTCGGCCAGGATCTTACGATACAGCTTCACAGCCTCAGGCAACTCGCTGATCTGCTGATCGGTGAGTGAACGCTTGAAGTAAGGACGTTCCAGCTTGCCCTTAGGATCGACCTCACCCTTGGCATTGACGCGCTCGGTCTTGGTGACGATAAGGCTGTAGTCGATGAATACACGCGGATTCTTTACCGAGTTGTGAGTCACGCCGATAGGGGTTTCGGGATAGCCATACCAGGTGTTGAACACATCGGTCATCTTGGCACTGATTTCGCCTTCACGGTCGATCATCACGGCCAGAAGCTTTACCTTGCCTTCGTCCTGATACTTGTACAGGAGGTCGAGGGCAAACAGGTCGTCGGTACTTGAACCAATGTCGGTATCGAGAATAACGCTAAGCTGTTCGTTAGCGAACTTTTGTGCCGTACATACTGCCATCGACATGCATGCTAGGGCGAGAGTGAATAACTTTTTCATTTTTTTGATAAAAATATTATGTAAAAAGCAGATTAGGACATGAAATTAACTTGGGCAAAGAACTAAAGAACAAGGAATTAAAGGGAATTAAAAGATTTATCAGAGGTTTGGATCTTCCCTTCATTCCTCTTCATTCCTTGTTGTTATTGCCAGGTCAACCTCTTCATGTATATGTATTGTCACAAGCTTATTGCTTTACCAGCTTGTAAGCCTGTTCGATGTCTTCGCGCTTCATCTGGCAGAGATGCTGCTTGTCAGGATTGCTGAGTTTGGCAATACGATTGGCTTGCTGGGTGGTACACATCTCGAACAGATTGCGCACATAGCGGCCATTGCCGAAGTTCTTCGACTTGTTGGCAACTACCTGGTCGAGGGTCTGACGCAGATACTGATCAGCTTCGGCATCGAGCGTATAGCTGTACTTCTTGACACGGACCATGAAGATCTTGTACAGGTCCTCGCCTGAATAGTCTGGGAAGTCGATGTAGCGTGTAAAACGTGACTGAAGGCCTGGGTTGGAGTCGATGAAGCGTTTCATCTCGTTGCGGTATCCAGCCACGATGACCACAAGGTTTTCACGGTCGTCCTCCATACGCTTCAGCAGGGTAGCTACGGCTTCGTCGCCATATCCTCCACCCTTGCTGTCGAGCAAGGCATAGGCCTCGTCGATGAACAGTACGCCACCCAGCGCTGAGTCAATCAGGTTATTGGTCTTAGGGCCAGTCTGACCTACGTATTCGCCTATAAGGCCTGAACGATCGGTCTCGACCAGATGTCCTTTCTTGATGACGCCCAGGTCCTTATAGATACGGGCGAGGATTCGGGCAACAGTAGTCTTACCAGTACCAGGGCTTCCGCTGAATACACAGTGATAGGACATCGAGGTATTCTTCAGCCCCATTTCCTCGCGCTGCTTCTGAACCTTCACGATGTTGGCCAGTGAACGGACTTCCTCCTTTACTTCTTCGAGGCCTATCAGCTGGTTTAGTTCCTCATAGGGATCGGTCTCGATGACATCAGACTTGACGACCGATTGCTCTTCGGTCACAGGTTTCTCATTACTCTGGTCGACACTCTTCTCGTTGAAGACATACGACAGCTCGCGGGCGATGTTCAACGAGTCACGCAGCGTCAGTTTTGTAGCCGCTGGCTCATCCGTGTCGTCCTTCTGTGTGCCTACACCGACGGTAAAGATTGCCGATGCCACAAAGGCACCGATGATGCAACAGCCTTTTATGAATTGATTATCCTTGGCCATGATTTTGAGTTAGATAAAGGGAATAATGTAGTAGGGATATTTGGGATGTTGGGGAATTTAAGGATATTAGGGACATCACTAAAATCCCTTCAACTGAAGCTTGCGAAAGTTGACCACGCCATACCCGAGCAATGGAACCAGATAGCAGAGCAGGTCGATGATGTCGTAGGTGCCGGGACAAAGACCGAAGTATTGGAGAACCTCGGTGAGGATACCGCTTAATGGAATGATGGATGCCCAGGCCATGCGTTTAAGAGGCGTCTGGCTTTGGAATACGAAATCGATCAGCAAGATGTAGCTTGCAGACCACAGACCGTTTGGCAGGCAATAGACGACAAATTCCGGTAGCCTCACTCCTACCGCCATCCCTCGGATCTGATCACAAAAGGAACCTAAGCCGAGGAGGTCTATCAAGTGAAAACCAACCAGATGACGGGGACGGAACAATAGATAGATCACAGCTCCCGTCGTGAAAGCAATGAGAGCTGTGATAATACGTTTCATCAGGCAGTAGCGACTTCGTTCTTCTTACCCTTGCCCTTGATAGCCAGGAAGTAAACCAATATACCGGCAATGACAAGCAGCGAGATGCCGAGCAGAGGACGGTAGAAAATCCAGGCCAAAGCTACGATGATCAGCGTCCATGCAAAGCCGATGACATTGCAAACGAGGTTCACGCCCCAATTGAGGATATTGGCAAGGAAAGGAACGACCTTGAGGATAGTGACAAGGAAGCCGAAGACGCCCTTCAGGCCTGCACAAACCAGGAAGAGGCCTACGATACGCAGTACCCAGGTCAGCATATTGTTGCCTTCCTCCTCGCTCTGAACCATTTGTTCGAGGGTCTTGGTGCCTGAATGCAGGAAGGTGTCGTTCGAGCCGTTCTTGGTCTTGTAAGGTGCGAAGGTATTGCCATCGACAACAGCCACGAGCGAGATGTCGCAAGGATCAGCCTGTTCGAATGACACACGGATATCGCCTACAGCAGGATTGTTCATATCGCGACCCAGATAGAGCTGATTACCAGCCTGATGTACATAAGGCAGGGCAGCAATCGAGTCATTGCCGGTAAGCGACTGGATAGACTTCAGTGCAGCCAGTTCGGCAGCAGGCAACTTAGCCACGAGGTCGTTGTTCAGGCCTGAAAGTACCTCGTAGCTGAGCGACAATGTCGTGTTGTGCTTATTCATGTACGACAGGGAGCTGATCATGGATTGTGGCATGGTATAGGCACCAAGGGTCACATTCTGAGCACGATAGCTCTGGTCATCGATCTGGGTCAGAACTGTATTGACTCCCTTGTAGTCAGGATCCTTGAACGAAGAAGACTCGACAGGCGATGAAACCCAGGCACGGTCGTAGGTGTAGGTGGTGATCTCCTCCTTGGTGCCACCCAGCTTCTCCTTGGTCTCGGTATGCGAGTGCTCAACCCACTGATAATACTCCACCTTACGGTTCAGGGCGATGGCATTGGCCGAAACGCCAAAAAGACCATCGGTGAGGACATCAGTTGTAGCCGTGGTGCCATTGACGTGAATCAGCTGACCATTGAGCGATGCATCGAGCGACGAGATGTTGTCGACATGAACGGCATTCTTGCCCATCTCGGCAATATCCTGTGCAGTGTGGACGGCACGACCCTCGTTCCACCAAAGCAGAACCGTTGCACCAATGAACATGACGACACCGCTACCGATGCCCTTGAACGAGCTGCCTACTCGTGAACCATAGCCTGTTTTCTTTACTTCTGTGTAAGCCATTGTTGTATAAAAATTAGTTAAGATAGAAATTACTCCATTTTCGGACACAAATATATCAATTTTTGTTAATATTTTATATTAATTCGGGCGAAACGTAAGTCTACTTGCGTCATTAATCGAATAATATTATAATATTGATAATTAGACATAACATTTATGACCATCGCACAGCCTTTAGTCGCTAATAAAATTAATAATGTATAACGCGATTTGTTTATCTACCGAATAATTGCTAAATTTGCGCATCTATTTATTCATAATCTATATCCGATGAAACATCCGCTTCTTCTGGCTGTAGCATTTCTGGCTATTTTGATTACGGCTTGTCAGAAGTTCGACTTCGACCGTACCACTACATATTTGACCGACGAACAACGCGATTCACTCAGAGTCTCGGCTGCAAATCTGCGCCAGGAAGGACGACTGATGCGCGAAAAGTCTATGTTCTCTGAAGCACTCGATCTGCAAGGCAGGGCACTCGATTTGTCAACATCCCTCAACGATACGTTGCTCATCGTTCAGGACCTGAATCAGCTGGGAACCACATTTCGTCGTCTCGGCCGTCTTGAGAATGCATTGAACAGCCATTACAGTGCCGTAGGATACGCCGAGGCCTATCATGAGGACTCATCGGCCACGGCACTGAAGAATCTGGTCATGTCGTACAACGGCTTGGGTAACGTGCACCTCAGCCTGGGTAACGATCGTCTGGCCGAACGCTATTTTCGTCGTGCCTTGGTAGGAGAAACAAAGTTGCAGAGCACCTTAGGACTGGCCATCAACTACGCCAACCTCGGCAGCATCTTCGAACTTCGCAACGAACTGGATTCGGCCATGATCTATTACCGACAATCCATGGAGATGAACCAAAAGCTTGATTCCCAGGTCGGAATCAGCCTTTGCCATGTTCATTTCGGTCAGGTTCAGGAAAAGCAGGGAGAGCTGACTACTGCTGAAGAAGAGTTCCGTTCGGCCATCAATGTCATCGGGGATAGCGACGATGCGTATCATAAGTTTGATGCAGTTTCAGCCCTCAGCCGCAACCTGTACCTGCAGCAACGATATAAGGAATCAGAACAGTTGGCCGATGAAGCCGTCAGGATTGCTACCTCGATACGTTCGTTTGAGAATATGCAGACGGCTTACAATATCAAGGCAGAACTCAGCGAGGCTCGTGGTGACTATGAAGGGGCCCTGCGTAACCTTCAGGCATCGACACAATGGCGTGACAGCATCGTCAATACCGATGAGGATAAGCAGATTCGTGACGTCTGTATCAACTATGAGATACAGAGCCATAGGACGCAGCTCGAGAAGCTTCAGCAGGCCTATGATGCCAACGAACGCATGCATAACGCCATTGCCTGGATTGAATTTGCCCTGCTCCTTTCGGCTTTCATTGCGATTGCCACGATGCTCTATGCCCTCGATAGCCGCAAGAAGCGCATCAAGGCCCTTGACAGGCTGGATAACATGCGTAATTCCTTCTTCCGCAACCTTACGCATGAATTCCGCACACCTTTGACCGTGATTATGGGCCTGGCCGACCAGCTGAAAACCGAAGAAGTACCGGTTGAGCAGCGTAACCACCTGTTGTCGAGCATCAACCAGCAAGGCAAGATGCTGCTGAATCTGGTCAACGAACTGCTCTCCATCTCGAAATTGATGTCAGGTCGCGAGAAATGTGAATGGCGTAAAGGCAACATCGTTGACTTTATCCGCATGAATATGAGCAGCTATACAGATTTTGCCCGTGTTCGTAACATTGACCTCCGCTTCAATACTGCGCAGGAGGAGATCGTGATGGATTTTGTACCTGATTACTACCAGAAGATCATCAACAACCTGCTGGGCAATGCTTTCAAGCATACGCCATCGGGTGGCAGCATTACGGTCAACCTGGGAACACGTTCGACGCATTTTACCCTCGACATCATCGATACGGGCGAAGGCATCAGCGTTGAGGATCTGCCACACATCTTCGAGATGTTCTATATGGGCCAAGGAAATGCAAAAGTTGGCAATACAGGTATCGGCTTGCCTTATGTTCAGCAGATGGTGCGTCAGATGGGAGGCATCATTACAGCCGAGAATAATCTGCCACGAGGTACGGCCATGCACATTGTAGTTGCACGCAAATGCTCGGACGAGAATGTATCTGAGATCCGCAATTGGCAGCTGAATGACAATTACTTCGAATTTGCTGCAAATACCGCTGATACTGAGGAAGAAGTACTCACGCTGGAAGACACTACACTTCCGCTGGTCATGGTGGTAGAGGACAATCCTGGCATTGCCGATTATATCTCACTGTTGCTCCATTCGCGTTATCGTGTCATCAAGGCAAGCGATGCCTATGATGCTCTGCGTCAGTTGGGTAGCCAGATACCCGATGTGATTCTTACCGACCTGATGATGCCGGGTATGGATGGTTATGACCTCTGCCATGCAATTCGCCAGTCGCCCACGATGAGTGACGTGCCGATTATCATCATCTCGGCCCGAGCTGAGGACAGTGATCGTGTTCATGGCCTTGAGAACGGTGCGGATTGCTACATGGTCAAGCCGTTCAATCCTACCGAATTGCTGGCGACGATCAACCGACTGATTGAGCTTCGCAAGACCCAGCGTAACCACTTGCAACAGCTTATCAATGGCGAAGAAAGTCAGTCACAGGAGTTAGGGTTGCTGATGAATACGGTCATGCAGTTGCTTGCTGAAGGTTCTTATCAGTTCGATACGCTATTGTCCACCATGAAGACAACCCGTTCGGAATTGACCCGACTCGCACAACAGGAAACCCACCTCTCCCCGATGGCTTATATTCTGCAGGTTCGCCTCTGTTATGCTTGTCATTTGCTGAAGGATACAAAGCTGTCGATCAGCGAGATAGCTATGAGCTGCGGCTTCAGTGATACCAATTACTTCAACCGCATCTTCCGCCAGCATCACACGCTTACGCCACAGCAATACCGACAAAAGGTTGCTAATGCGTAGGATTTGCTGATCCATTGATAGATACTTTGAATAAATACACAAGCCACTGATGGTTCGTTGAGATAAAGCAAAACCACCCAGATTACACGCTGTTGTAACTTGGGTGGCTCTATTGCGTTTTCTTTAGTAAGTTGGCTATTTCAGTTCGTCCTTAAGGAATTTCGTCGTCCAGGTATCGCAATTCTTGCAGATGGCCTCAGGTGTACCTGCAGCAACAAGGTTGCCTCCTGCGCTACCACCATCTGGTCCCATGTCGATCAGGTAATCGCAACATTTGATTACGTCGAGGTTATGTTCGATGATGATGACGGTGTTGCCCTTGTCTACCAGACGATTGATGCTGTTCATCAACACTCGAATGTCTTCAAAATGAAGACCTGTGGTAGGCTCATCAAGAATGTAGAGCGTCTTTCCGGTCTGCTTCTTGGCTAATTCGGCAGCAAGCTTAACGCGCTGTGACTCGCCACCGGAAAGTGTCGTCGAGGGCTGACCTAACTTGATGTAGCCAAGACCTACCTCCTGCAGAACCTTTATCTTGTTCAGGATCGTTGGTACATTCTCGAAAAACTCAACGGCCTGATTGATAGTCATGTCAAGTACATCGGCAATCGATTTGCCCTTGAAGCGTACCTCAAGCGTCTCGCGATTGTAGCGTTTGCCATGACAAACCTCGCATGGAACCATTACGTCCGGCAGGAAGTTCATCACAATCGTCTTGTAGCCATTGCCTGAACAGGTCTCGCAGCGTCCTCCACCAATATTGAACGAGAAGCGACCTGGCTTATAACCACGCATCTGAGCTTCCGGCAACTGGACAAAGAGGTTTCGGATATCCTGGAAGATACCCGTATAGGTAGCCGGATTTGAACGAGGAGTACGTCCTAAAGGAGATTGATCGACCGTTACTACCTTGTCGATGTATTCAAGTCCTTCGATTGATTCGTATGGAAGTGGCTGACGAAGAGAACGATAGAACTTCTGGCTTAGAATCGGTTGCAAGGTTCCGTTGATGAGCGATGACTTGCCGGATCCAGATACACCGGTAACGCCAATCAGACAACCTAACGGGAACTGGATGGTGTCACCCTTCAGGTTGTGGCCTGTTGCTCCGCTGAGGACAATCTTTTTGCCATTACCCTCGCGACGTGTGGCAGGAACTTCGATGCAACGCGTACCATTGAGGTAATCGCTCGTCATGGTGTGTTCCTTCATCATGTCCTTAGGTGTGCCTTGGTAGACAACCTTACCACCCTTACGTCCTGCGCCTGGGCCTATGTCTACTACATAATCTGACTGTAGCATCATGTCACGATCGTGTTCGACAACAATGATCGTATTGCCAATGTCACGAAGTTTCTGCAGGGATTGTATCAGCAACTGATTATCGCGCTGATGAAGGCCAATCGATGGCTCGTCAAGAATATAGAGCACATTGACCAGCTGCGAACCAATCTGAGTTGCCAGACGAATACGTTGCGATTCTCCGCCAGATAGCGTCATTGAGGGACGGTCCAGTGACAGGTAGCCCAGACCTACACCCAGGAGGAACTTAATGCGGGTAGAAATTTCCTTAATGATCTCGCGAGCAATTTCAAGCTGTCGTTCGTTCAGTCGTGATGGTAACTGGTCAATCCATTTGTCAAGATCCGTAATCGTCAAGGCACTGACTTCAGAGATATTCTTGCCATCAATCAGATAATGAAGCGATTCCTTATTCAGTCGCTGGCCATTACATACAGGACACGTCTGTACGGTGCTGAACGATTCTGCCCAACGCTTTTCCTTGGCCGAAGCATCATCGCCGGCAGCTTCCTCGAGATACTTGACGAGTCCTTCGTATGGCATGGTCATCATCGAATAATCCCCGTCAGCAATACGATAGGTCTGTCCGGTACCACTTAATACGGCTTCGATGGCATCGTCCGAGAGCGAAGAAATTGGATCATCAATCGAACAATCATATTCGTGCAACAATGCCTCGATCTGCATGAAAATCATCGACTTCTTCTTCTTCCCAAGTGGGACAATTCCTCCGTCAGCTATCGATAGTGAAGGATCTGGAATGATCTTCGTGCGATCCACCATCGTTACGGTACCAAGGCCATGGCAATGTGGACAAGCACCCATAGGGCTGTTGAACGAGAAATCATGTGGTGCAGGTTCCTTATACGAAAGGCCTGTCAGAGGATCCATGAGCGAACGGCTGTAGAACTTCGCCTTGTCGTCACAGAGGATCATCATCATACCCTCGCCCATCCGCATTGCCAGACGTACGGATTGACGGAGTCGTTGTTCATCAATCAGTTCTACGCGCATCTTGTCAATCACAAGCTCTATTGAGTGATTGCGGTAGCGATCGAGCTGAAGACCATGCAGAATCTCACGCATCTCACCATCGATGCGCACATTGAGGTAGCCCTTCTTGCGTAGGTTCTCAAAGAGTTCGCGATAATGGCCTTTACGGTTGCGAACCAAGGGAGCAAGTAGGTAAACACGCTGACCGTTGTATTCCTCAAAGATGAGATCGATAATCTGATCTTCGGCAAAACGCACCATCTTCTGGCCACTCAGATAGCTATAGGCTTCACCAGCACGAGCATAGAGCAGGCGGAGGAAATCATAGATTTCGGTCGTAGTGCCTACCGTAGAACGAGGATTGTGGTTGACGGTCTTCTGTTCTATACTGATTACGGGTGAAAGACCTGAAATCTTGTCAACATCAGGTCGTTCGAGGTTGCCCAGGAAGTTACGTGCATAGCTCGAGAATGTCTCGATGTAGCGACGTTGTCCCTCGGCATAGATGGTATCGAAGGCAAGTGATGACTTACCCGAACCGGAAAGCCCGGTCACAACCGTGAGGCTATGACCGGGTATTTGGACGTCGATATTTTTTAGGTTATGGACTCTGGCGCCTAAAACTTCGATTGTCATGAGATTGTTGCAAAAGCGTATTATTCAGCCTTAGCCTTCCAGCCAAGAGCAGCAGCGCCAAGAACGGCAGCATCGCCAGCCTTCAGACCTGAAGGGATGACCTTGATCTTGCCCTGCCAGATCTTCAGGAGGTTAGCCTCCATGTGCTCAACGATAGGCTTGAACAGGATATCACCTGCATTGGCAAGACCACCGAAGAGGATGATTGCCTCTGGAGCAGAGAAGGCTACGAAGTCAGCGAATGACTCGCCCATGATCTTACCGGTGAACTCGAAGATCTCCTTGGCAAGTTCGTCACCACCCTGAGCAGCATCGAATACATCCTTGGAAGTGATAGAGGCTGGATCGAGATTACGGAGGGTTGAAGGAGTGTCGCGGGTCTCAAGAAGTTCGCGAGCCGTACGAGCTACACCAGTAGCCGAGCAATAGCACTCGAGGTGATCAACGAAGCCGCAACCACACTTACGGTTACCCTGATGACGGATACGAGCGTGACCAAGCTCACCAGCAAAGCCATCGTGACCATAAACGAGCTCACCGTTGATAACGATACCAGAACCTACGCCAGTTCCGAGGGTGATCTCGATGAAGTCGCGCATGCCACGTGCAGCACCATAGGTCATCTCGCCGATGGCAGCAGCATTGGCATCGTTGGTAACGGCTACAGGAATGCCCAGACGATCGTAGAGAGCATCAGCCAGTGGCAGGACGCCCTTCCAAGGAAGGTTTGGAGCATACTCGATGTTGCCGGTATAATAGTTGCCATTTGGTGCACCAATACCTACACCAGTAATCATCTGAGGACCGCCTACCTGCTCGAAAAGCTTGGTAAGGGTTGAAGCGATTGCCTCGATGAAGTCATTGAACTCTTTGTAAGACTGTGTCTTAATGGAATCAGTAGCCACAACGCGGCCACGGCTATCGGCAATGCCCATTACGGTGTTGGTACCACCGCAGTCAATGCCTACTACATAAGGTTTGCAAGTTACCATGTTTAGTATATTATGAATTGGTTATAGTATGTTGGACGCTGCAAAGATAGTAACTTTTTGCGAATTCTGCAATAGTTTCCTATCGTTTTTATACTTTTTTATGCCGAAGAACATATTTTGGTTAACGCAGACGCAGTACTTGTCCTTCCTGAACCGTTGCTGAAACCAGATGATTGCGACGAAGGAGGCTCTTGATCGTCACACCATAGCGCTGCGAGATGCTCCACATCGACTCGCCTGCTCGAACCGTATGTACCTTGAATTCGGCATCAGCCTTCGAGCGCTTACTCTGCAGGTAGATGATGTCGCCTTTCTTCAGCTCGTGATACTTTGGCAGGTCGTTCATGCGACGAAGCTTTGTCTCGCGAACACCAAATTCCTTGGCGATAGCAGCCAGGTCGTCTCCTTCAGTGCAAACAATGTATTTCAGACCTTTCTTGTACTTGGTCTTGAATAGCGTATGTCGGGCATCATAAACAACACGGTCACTCTCGACGTCGTAGGCATTCAACTGGTAGCGTTCAATCAGCTCGATCAGTGCATTGGCGTAATTAGGATTGGTAGCATAGCCACATTCCTTCAATCCGCGTGCCCATCCTTCATAGTCGCGTGGCTGAAGCTTGAAGAGCTTTGCATAGCGTGTATTGATCAGCAGGAATTGTGAATGGTATTCAAAGCCGTCCTCTACCGTCTGGAATGAACAGAAGGGTTCATCCTTCTTGTCATCGTCGCAACGTACTACAGGACCTGTCCAGTCTCGGCTATAGGCCTTGATACCGAAGTGATTGTTGGCCTTGACTGCCAGATAGCTCGAGCCAAAACCTGATTCGAGCATTCCTTGTGCCAGAGTAATCGAAGCTGGAACTCCATGCAGTCGCATCTGCTGTCGTGCCAGGTGTGAATATTTGGCGCAATAATCTTCAGGTGTCAGTTTAGGGCCAAGTGCAGGACATTTTGTGCCGGCTTCTGCCGATGGTTGTGCAATACTCAGGAAGAGCAAGGCAACAAGAAATGAATATAGTTTGTTACTCTTCATATTATTAATAAGGTAGATTATCGGATATTTGGTTTTTAACGGTGCAAATATAATAAAAATTTGTCAACCGACCAATAGAATCTGTAATTTTTAGAAAACTTAAGTCGATTTTAGGCTTCAAACTCTACAAAAATGCCCTTAATTTGCAAAAATGATAACTCTACTTTACTACTTATGGCTTGTATTTACAATCTTTGCAAAGAGCATGTTATTTGAAATCATTTTATGATAGATTGTTAGAGTTATCAACAATCTAATTGCCCTATTTTTCAAGCAAAAACAAAACGTATTTTTCGTTCTAAAAAATGTTGATAACTTTAGTAACTATATCAATGATTGATTATCTAAGGTGTTGAGATATAGAAATTTAACAGTTTGTAAAATGCATCCTCGAAAAATCGATTTTCTGATCGAGTGAATCTTGAAAATCAGTCACTTAGAGAATTCCAAATTTTTATCCGTTTTTTTTACATTTGGAAGATATATTTTTTTTACTTACCTTTGCAGCCGAAAATCGAAAACAACGCAAATTAGACTTTATCATTTTATAAAATAATGGCTGCTCAATTCGAGACACAATGGAATCAATGCCTAGGCATCATTCGTGAAGCCCTGAAGGACGATGCGTCTTTCCAGGATTACTTTGCGTCGGTGCGTGCTGTGGCATTCCAGGATCATAAGCTTAAGCTTTTGGTCCCTTCCTATTATGTCTATGAGAAATTGGAATCTGACCAGTATTTTGATTTGCTCAAGAAGACTTTGCGTCGTGTGTTTGGTCCTGAAGTTCAACTTACTTATAATGTAGCCGTTGTCAATGGCAACGATGACAAGCAAAAGGCTGACCATAGCGAAGCAATGCATGTCAACGCCTCTTCACGCTCGGATGTAAAGCACACGAACGACTTCGATACGCACCTCAACCCCAATTGCACCCTTGAGAGCTTCTGTGCAGGTAAGTCGAACGAACTTGCCCTCAGTGCAGGCATTACCGTTTGCAACAAGCCGGGTCATAACGCCTTCAATCCTTTCTTTATCTTTGGTGCCAGTGGTGTCGGAAAGACACACCTTGCACAGGCCATTGGCTTGAAGACGCTTGAGAACTTCCCCGACAAGCGTGTGCTCTATGTGACTGCTCAGCAGTTCAAGGTGCAATATATGGATGCAACCCGCAATAATCGTCTGAACGACTTCCTGGCTTTCTATCAGAGCATCGATGTGTTGATTGTCGATGATATTCAGGAATTTGCAGGCAAGAATCTTGTAGCAACACAGAATACTTTCTTCCACATCTTCAATCACTTGCATCAGTTGGGCAAACAGCTGATCATGACCTGTGACCGTCCTCCTGTCGAGCTTGAGGATCTGGTGCCACGTCTGCTTACACGTTTCAAGTGGGGCTTCATTGGCGAGATCGAACATCCCGATTATGAACTTCGCAAGGGTATTCTCAAGAGCAAGTGCGAGAAGGAAGGTCTTGCTATTGCAGACGATGTAATTGACTTCATCGCTCGTAATGCTACCGACAATGTACGCGACCTTGAGGGTATCATCAACTCGCTCCTCGCCCACTCGATTGCATTCAACCGTCCTATCGATCAGGATCTGGCTAGCCGCGTAATGCGCATGATTGTGAAGATTGAGTCACGTGTCATCACATGCGAGAGCGTATTGACGCTGGTGGTTCAGAACTTCGGTGTCGACCTGAAGAGCATCAATTCGAAAAGTCGCAAGAAGGATATCGTGCAGGCTCGTCAGGCCGCTATGCATCTTTGCAAGCGTCATACTACACAATCCATCTGCCGCATCGGTACAATCGTGGGAGGTCGCGACCATGCTACAGTACTTCATGCTCTCAAGTCTGTCGACGACATGTTGCACACTGACGAGCAGTTCCGTTCGAAGTACGACAAGGTCGAGCAGCAGCTGCAGTCACGCTAATTTATTCACTTTCACCTTATGATAACACTGAAAGTCAATACTCTAGTTATCGGAGCCGGTCCTGCCGGCTCTGCTTGTTCTATTTCGTTACTGAAAGCTGGCGTTGATTGTCTACTTGTCGACAAGGCTCGATTCCCACGTGTAAAGCTCTGTGGCGGATTGTTCACCAGCAAGAGCCAGGAATGTCTGCGAACATTGTTGGGCGATTCGGTTTACGAAGATTGCATGAAGCAGATTACCTGCAGTCATGAGGACAAGTTGGTGATGTGGCGAGGTTTGCATCCATTTGTAAGTACTCAGGTAGTTGATCCCATCGTGCTGATAGACCGTCCAAAGCTCGACAACTTCTTGGTTAAGCATTATCTAGAGCTTGGCGGTAAGATGATTGAGGGCGATGGACTTGCTACAATCGATTTCGGTGCTCATCGCGCCGTGCTTGCCTCGGGTCAGGAAGTTGAATATGAGCATCTTGTTGTGGCCGATGGTAGTAACAGCCGTGTTCGTCATCTGTTGAAGCAGTACGACAGTGACCTCAATATCCCGCCTCTCCGTTGCCTTACGACCCTCGAAGTCAATGTCGATCGTGCCGATTATCCCAAGGCAAAAGATGTTAATATCCACTTCGATGTGGTTCCTCATACCTACGCCTGGTCGTTCAGCAAGGGCGACAAGGTGTGCCTGGGTCTGGGGCGTCTGCCAGGTCAGACGTTCGACATTCAGAAGTATTTCGCCGAATTCTTGCAGCAGTTAGGTATCAAGAACCTTGACAAGTATCCGCTCAAGGGCGCTTTGATACCCTATTGCGAGCCGTGCGGTGAAGTGAAGAAGTACGACCTTCTGTTTGCGGGCGATGCGGCTGGTCTTGTCGAACCTATGACCTTCGAAGGCATCTTCTATGCCCTGCAGAGTGGTGTCTATGCTGCAAAGCATATTGCTCAAGGTGAAGACTATACGTTACTGCTGAAACCTCTGGTTACGACCATTCGTCGCGCACGATTTTACCAGAAGCTGATTCTTGGCCCTGAATTCATGATGCGTATCGTCTATCGTTGTGGTCAGAAGAGTCATCGTTTTATCGCCAAATATTATAGCGAGAATATCAACCATCTCCCTACCGAGTCATTCACCAAGCAGGCGATAAGAATCATTTTCAAGTTTGTGAAGCATAGGATTATTTCGTAAAAGCGATGTCCAAAAGACTTAGAATAAAAAGTGAAATAGTAAAGCCATCTCCGTTACGATGCTCTGTAGCGAAGATGGCTTATTAATTAGTTATCAATATTTGAAACTTTTGTACAGTGTCATTTCATGAAAAGCAATCTGTGCTTATCGACGATGGGTCTGAGGGCCGCCACCATTGTGACCGTGTCCACCACCACGATTGCCGCCATCGTGTGAAGAATGAGAACCGCTGTTGCTTGAACGGGTTCCAGCATCGTGCTGACGCGAACCAGAGTTGTGCTGACGGGCTCCTGAATCGTGCGAACGACTTTCAGAGTGGTTACGCTGGTGCGACTCGTTGCGCTGATGGTTGTCATTGCCATGCTGACGATGCTCTTGGCCATTGTTGTGACCACCTACTGCATGATCATTGTGCTGACGATGCTCCTGACGATGTGCATTGCCGTGGTTGTTTGGACGATGCTCTTCGCGACGATGTGCATTGCCGTGATCATTGTGATGACCATGGTTGTCGCGATGATATCCTGCAGGACGTTCATGACGGTTGTGCCCGAAGTCATGATGATGGATATCATGGTAGTTGTGATGACCATGGAAGTGGTCGTAGTGAGGAGCTATATCGTGGTGATAACGACCGCTGTAGTAGCCATGTACATGGTGATGACGGCTATGACCACCATAGTATGAATGGTATACGTGAGGCACTCCATAGTAATAGTGCGAGTGGTTGTGATAGATCTCGCGAACGCGGAACAGCCAGCGGGTACCTGTGGTGTAGATTGGGCGATAGAAGTACTCGATGGCACAGAAACGAGCGAACTGTCCAGCAGTCATGATCATGCGGAGGTCGTCGTTACGCCAGTCAAGGTACTCATAATACGAATCGATGGCATCCTGGTAGCCGTAGACAACTTCGTCCATCACCTGATCGATAGCGTCGATGAAGTCGTAGTTGATCTCGTAGCAATCCTCGTACTGCTGATCCGAGAGGTTGAGTTCGTAAGCCATGCGATCGCTCAGGAAACGAGCATTCTCGCGAATGGCGCTGCGTGAAAGAGCAGAAGCGCTGGTCAATCCAGCGAGGGCGATAGCCATGGTAAAGATGAGCTTCTTCATAATTGCAAGGTGTTATAGATAGTTATTATTAGTTTGTTTTTGTCTTTATGACCGATGGTATTGCTAAAGGTTTAATATTTTTATCAAAAAAATGAAACAAATTTGATAAAATTCGCTCAAATAACGTCTTTGTACCCTTATGTCTGAGTTACAAACTGGTTGTCTTCGGTTTGAAAATGCTGACGACACAGATCTGCAAAGGGTGCTTCAATATTTGGAGTGATGCCTGTACAAATCAGTGTCGTCTTATCTTCTATGGGCGTGAATCAAGCTGCTAAGGGGTATAACCTTCACTCGGGTTCACTGCCGAAATCATCAGATCAACGGAATACCTGCCTCGGTGCACTGGGTGCGCATATCGGCTGGCCAGATGCTCGATTGTGTCTCGCCGATGTGGGCCTTGTGGAGCAACACCATGCAGAGACGGCTCTGTCCGATACCACCACCGATTGACAATGGCAGCTCGCCTTCGAGCAGACGCTTGTGGAAGTAGAGGCCAACGCGATCTTCCTTGCCGGTGAGCTTCAGCTGGCGCAACAGTGCCTGAGGATCGACGCGGATACCCATCGACGAAAGCTCCATGGCGCGATCCAGTATAGGGTACCATACGAGCAGGTCGCCATTTAGGCCAAGGAATCCTTCCTCGTTCTCGGTTGTCCAGTCGTCGTAGTCAGGAGCACGCAGGTCGTGTTCCTTGCCGTCGCCCAGCTTGCCACCGATGCCCATGATGAACACGGCACCATGCTTCTTGCAGATCGCATCCTCGCGCTCTTTGGGCGTAAGGTCGGGGTACATCATGCGCAGTTCCTCGCTGTGGATAAAGAAGACGTCCTCTGGCAGGAAGTGCTTGATCGAAGGATAAGTCTCGCAGATGTAGAATTCGGTACGCAGAATGGCCGAATAGATCTTGCGGACAATCTTCTTCAGGAACTTGATGTTGCGATCTTCCTTGCGCATCACGCGCTCCCAGTCCCACTGGTCAACGTAGAGCGAGTGGACATTGTCGAGTTCTTCGTCTGCACGGATGGCATTCATATCGGTTACGATGCCGAACCCATCTTCAATCTTGTATTCGGCCAGTGTGTTGCGCTTCCACTTGGCCAGCGAGTGTACCACTTCGGCACAGGCTTCGTTCATATCCTTGATCGGGAAGTTCACTGCACGCTCAACGCCATTCAGGTCGTCGTTCATGCCGAGGCCTCGCAATACGAAGAGAGGGGCTGTTACACGACGAAGACGCAATTCGGTACTGAGGCTCTGCAGGAAGAAGTCCTTGATGTTCTTGATTGCCTGTTCGGTCTGTTTCAGATCGAGGGTGGGCTGATAATCCGATGGGATGATGAGTTGGCTCATGATTATCTTTTAAATATATGATGTAATTTGAGTTATACAATCGGTGTCTATACACGTTTTGATGCGGCAAATATACGCCAAATATTGCAATTCTGCAAATTTTTGCTCATAAAAAACGCTTTTCTGTCGAAATATTTTGGATTTTCATCGAATTTGCTGTATCTTTGCAGCATTAAAATACGAATTCCTGATTCGAAGCTGTCAGTTCCGCTTGAGTAACATCTTGCGGATTAAAGGGGAATCCGGTGTGAATCCGGAACAGTCCCGCTACTGTGTGATTGCCGTCCGGTCGACGATGCAATCGAGCCAGAATACCGCTGCCGGCTGCCCGAATAAAGTCCCGCGATCGACGGGAGGGCAACACAATGTACGCATTCAAAACGAATGACATAGTACGCTCATGTCCAGAGCGGGCATTTAGCGTAATGATTAAGTGTATCATGTTCCTCTGGTTCATGACGCCTTTTTGTGTATCTGCCCAGAGCGATTCCATCCGCAAGATCAGCGAAGTGACGGTTCGAAGCCGCATCCGATACCACGAGACCATCGAACCCCAACAGATCGATGCCCAACACTTGCAGAAGTTCAGCGCCCATACCGTGGCCGATGCAATTCGTTGGATGAGCGGTGTTCAGCTGAAGGACTATGGCGGCATAGGTGGCCTCAAGACCGTCAATCTTCGTTCCTTGGGTTCGCAACACGTCGGTATCAACTACGACGGCATTGCCTTGGGCAACGCTCAGAATGGAGTGATTGACCTCGGTCAGTTCTCGCTCGACAATGTCGAATCCATTAGCCTGTATCACGGCCAGCGTTCGGCCATCCTGCAGACGGCAACCGACTTTGCCAATGCCGGCACTATCTACATTCGCACGCTCAATCCGATGCTTAACGCCGGACAGCCGTCTTCATCGCGCTACAAGCTGCAATACGGTTCGAGCCGGACGTTGCGCCTTTCTGCCCTACATACACGCTCGCTAACAGACAGGACATCGATGAACCTGAACCTTGAGCTACTCTCCTCGTCGGGCAAATACCCTTTCACCTACCGACGTCGCAACCTCGACGGAACCTTGGCGTACGATACAACTGCCATACGTCAGAATGGTGACATCCAGGCACTTCGCATCGAATCGAACCTGTACGGCAAATTGTCCGACGGTCATTGGCAGGCTAAGCTCTACACCTATCATTCCAATCGTGGCATTCCTGGTGCAATCGTCAATAACGTATGGCGACGTGGGGAACGTCAGACCGACAACAATCAGTTGCTCCAGGCCTCATGGCAGAAGGATTTCTGTGCCTATAACACCTTGAAGGCTCAGACCAAGTATGCCTATTATCGCACACATTATATTAATAAGGATAGTACGCGCCTGATGGTGGACGAAACCTTCGGACAGCACGAAGCTTACCTCAACCTTACCGACGTTCACGAAGTCCGTCCCTGGTGGAGCCTTTCGCTCAGCTACGACCTCAAGTACAACTATCTCAGTTCCGATCGGCCGCTGTTGGGTCATCCTCAACGCTGGCAGCATCTGTTGGCCCTGGCTTCGGCCTTCGATCTCCAGCAGCTGCAGATTCAGGCCAGCGTGGTTTCTGTTTCGACCCTCGACCATCATTCATCGCAAGCCATCAATCTTCAATCTCACCACCTTGCCCCTGCCCTGTTTGCCAGCTATCGTCCCGATGACTGGCTACAATTGCGTGGTTATGCCAAGCAGAGCTACCGCATGCCTACGTTCAACGACCTGTATTATACCGATATTGGCAACGCCCTGCTTCGCCCCGAAACGGCTATTCAGTATTCGGCAGGCTTCCAGCTAAAAGGCGGAAGTCCGAGCCTTACGGGTCGTCTCGAAGTCGATACCTATCACAACCGCGTACACGACAAGATTGTGGCCTATCCCAAAGGTCAGCAGTTCCGCTGGACGATGCTGAACCTTGGTCGAGTCTCGATCAACGGACTTGAAGTCCGCGGCGAAGGCTCGTGGATGGCCACGCAGGATTGCCATTTAGGCCTTCAGATGCAGTATACCTTCCAGCAGGCCCGCGATATGACCGATCCTGCCGATGCTTACTATCGGCATCAGATTCCCTACACCCCCTGGCATAGCGGCAGCCTTTCGCTTCTTGCCGACTATCGTCGTTGGTCGTTGGGTTACAATTTTGAGTACTCAGGCGAACGCTACAGCCAGCAGGAAAACATCGCCTACAACCATGTCCAGCCCTGGTATACCAGCGACCTTCACCTTACGGGCGTAGTGGGTCGATACCGTCTGAGCCTCGAGGTGCGCAACCTCTTCGATCAACAATACGACGTGATTATCAATTACCCGATGCCGGGCCGTAACTACAACTTCAGCGTACAATGCGACATCTGATCCCGACCTCTCTCCTATGGCTGCTGATCAGCCTTTTGCTGCAGGCCTGTCGTCACGACGAGGTCGTATCGTTCGTGACCGAGCAGCCGACGGGTACGTCCTCGTCGACCGCTGACGTCATCGGCCTCTATGTACTCTGCGAAGGCAATATGGGCTCGAACAAGTGCACCCTCGACTACCTGGATCTCAGCGACCCGGCTGGTACCTATTATCGCAATATCTATGGCGACCGCAATCCGAACACCGTCCTCGAGCTGGGCGACGTGGGCAACGACATCGGCATCTACGGTTCGCGCCTGTGGATGGTCATCAATTGCTCGAACAAGGTGGAGGTGTGCGATGCCCTCACGACGCGACGCCTCGGCCAGGTCGACATTGCCAATGGCCGCTATCTGGCCTTCGATGGTAGCTTTGCCTACGTCAGCAGCTATGCTGGCCCTGTCCGGATGGACGAGAAGGCGCCATTGGGTCGCGTCTATAAGGTCGATACCTTGTCGTTGCAGAAGGTCGACAGTGTCGTAGTGGGCTATCAGCCCGAGCAGATGGCCATTCGCGGCCAACGCCTCTATGTGGCCAACAGCGGTGGCTATCGTGTGCCTAATTATGACGATCGAATCTCCGTTATCGACCTCACCACGTTCCGTGTCGAGCGCGAGGTGTCGCTGGCCATCAATCTGCATCGACTCAAGGTCGACAGCCACGGAACCCTTTGGGCCTCAAGCCGCGGCAATTATTACGATCAGCCTTCGCGCCTCTATTGGCTGACCGAAGGTGGCGATAGTGGCTACATCGACCGTGGGGTAACCGACATGGCGCTGGTGGGCGATTCGCTCTATTGCATCGGCTCGTCGTTCAACTACCTCACGGCCAGCTACGACAAGGATTACTTCGTGGTCGATTGCACTACGCGTCAGGTTGTCGATACCGAGCTGTTCTGTTCACCTGAAGTCGCCTCTATCGTCATCCCTTACGGCATCGTGGTCAATCCTGTCGGCCACGACTTCTACCTGATGGGTGCCAAGAACTACGTATCGAGTGGCGAACTGCTACATTTCAAGGCCGATGGCACATTCGACTGGAAGGTACGCACGGGCGACATTCCGTCATGCGGCTGTTTTGTTCAATCTCCGAAAATCCTTCAATAAGCCTATGCAACGACTTCTGATCCTGCTTTTCCACGCTCTGTTGCTCCACGTTACCGCACACGCGCAACATTCGCCTTACATCGAGGCAGTCGACGAATACGTGCCCGCTCCCGGTCAGTACATCAACGAGCTGCCCCGTTACGACGAGGGCGACGATGCCACGACGATGGCCCTGAAGTGTACCGAGGCCATTGCCCACGATGCCGGCGGCATGGTGACCCTGGGTGCCTGGGGTGGCTACATTACCTTCCACTTCGACCACCCGGTCGTGAACCTTTCCGGCCAACCCGATCTCTACATCAAGGGCAACGCCTTCGATGGCAATAGCGAACCTGGCATCGTCTGTGTCAGTCGCGATACGAATGGCAATCATCTGCCCGACGATGTGTGGTACGAACTCAGCGGCAGTGCCGACGTCGACAGCACCAACGTCCTCTATGGCTACGAGCTAACCTATTCGCTGTCAGCGCCCTTATGCGACGTTCCCTGGACGGACAACCAGGGCAACGAAGGGCTCATCGTTCGCAATAATTTCCACACGCAGGAGTATTTCCCCCTCTGGCTGCCCTCTTCGCTCACTTTCAGCGGCACGTTGCTGCCCCGCAATGCCTCGGACCGCAGCGGCAACGGTACGTACTGGACGCTCGAGTCGCTACGCTATGGTTACGTCGACAATCTTTCCAGCAAGGACACCCTCGCCTGTTCGTTCGACATCGGCTGGGCGGTCGATCCCTTGACGCGTCAGGCCGTACATCTCGATGCCATCGACTTCGTGCGTGTCTATACGGCTGTCAATCAGCAGGCCGGATGGCTGGGCGAATCATCCACCGAAGTCTGTGGTGCCCAGGACCTTCACCCCTCGGCCGTCTGCTCCTTGCCTGCTGTCGAATCTCGCGCCATCGAAACGCTGCCCAACTACGACCTTCAGGGTCGACCCACCGATCGCAATCACAAACATCATATTTTCATCAATCATCAATCCAAATCTATTCAGTTATGAGAAAGCTTTACTTCTCGGCACTCTTTGCTGCCGTTTGTTTCAACGCTTCCGCTCAGGAGGCCAGTGTCGCTACCTTCGAGGACCTCGAAGCCACGCCCGATACCTATTGGGACGGTTCAGACCTGTCGGCTCTCTTTGTCAGCGGTGGTTACCTCTTCCTCAACAATTACGTCGATTGGGGCGGCTACGGTTCGTGGGACGGCTTTGCCTGGTCGACCATGAGCAGCAACGAATATGCTTCGCTTGCCGATCAGTACAACGCCTGCACCGGTTCGGGCGTCGATGGCAGCCAGGCCTTTGCCGTGGCCTATTACAGCGCCTACATGGGCACCGAACCTACCGTTCTTTCGGCCGATGGCCTGCCTTTCGAGGCCAAGGGTTGCTACGTTACCAATTCTGCCTATGCCTACACTTCCATGCTCAATGGCGATGCCTATGCCAAGCAGTTCGACGTTGACGACTGGTTCCTGCTTACTGCTACAGGTTTTGTGGCCGACGAGGCTACCGGCAGTGTCGATTTCTACCTTGCCAAGGACGGTTCGATTCTGAACGACTGGCAGTACTTCGACCTTTCATCGCTCGGTACGGTCGACGAGGTTCACTTCACCCTTTCCAGCAGCGACACGGGCGATTGGGGCATGAACACACCTGCCTACTTCTGCCTCGACAACTTCGGCGCATCGCTCAGCACCGTGCAGCTTCGTAGCCTCGACAGCCAGACGAACGCTCCTTGTGTAGATCTGCTCGGCCGTCCAACCACCAAGAACGGTCTTGTCATCGAGCGTGGTGCCGTCCGTCTCAACAAGTAATTACTTGAACCCTTCATGAAGCGAATCCCCTTCCTTCTCATCCTCCTGGTGCAGCTGCTGATCGGTTGCAAGTCGAATGATGTTCCGTCGTTCGACGCGTCGGCCGATAATGCCGTGGAGTTCAGCTCGTTGCTTTATATGCGCGACGACGACTCGGTCAGCATCTGCACCATCCGCGATCCCTGGAACCACCAGCAAGCCGTCTGTCGGTACTTGCTGGTGCCCGGTTCGTGGTCCGAGGGCCAGGTAACGGATTATATCGGTCGCAACGATGCCTGTCAGGGCTATACCGTGCTTCGTACTCCCTTGCAGCGCAATACGCTGACCGCGGCCTGTCACGCCTGGCTGCTGGCTGAGCTCGATGCGCTCGATCGGGTTGCCGTGATGTGCGACACGGCTTACGTCAAGGCCGACACCTTGCGTTCGTGGCTACGTGTTTCTCATGTGGCCGATGGCGGTTCGTCTATGGCGCCCAATCGCGAGGTGGTCTTGGCTCAACATTCCGATGCCATCTGGCTCAGTCCTTACGAAGATGAGGCTTCAGGGGCTTCTACACGCTGGCCAATGGCCCAGATCTATTGTGCTGACTATCTCGAGACTTCGCCATTAGGTCGTGCCGAATGGATGAAGTTCTATGGCCGACTGGTGGGCCGACGCGCTGAGGCCGATAGCCTGTTCGCTATTGTCCGGCAGTCCTATCTCTCGCTCCTTTCCCAGCCCGTCAACGATTCGATGTCGCTGCTTGCCGAGGTTCCCTATGGCTCCACCTGGTACGTCCCTGGTGGCAACAGTACGGCTGCCCTCCTCTACCGCGATGCGGGTTACGTCTATCCCTGGCGCGACGATGCGAATGCCGGTAGCCTTGCCCTGAGCCTTGAAGCCGTCATGGCCCGTGCACAGGATTGCGACCGCTGGATCTTCAAGTACAACGACCCGTCGCGCGACTGGATGCTGTCCGACTTCATGCAGCAGAACCCGGCCTTTGCGCACTTCCGGGCCACACGGCAGGGCGAGGTCTGGGGATGCAATACGGCCACGTCCGACTTTTTCGATATCACCCCTTTCCGTCCCGACACGTTGCTCCGAAGCTTGCGTCGCATGGACGGTGCCTTCTTCCGTCGCCTCAATCGATGAAACATGTTTCTACCCTCCTTCTTTGCCTCGTCGTGCTCAACGTCCTGGTCTGTGGCCTGAACATCTGCTTCGGATCGGTTCATATTCCCTTCGGCCAGCTGTTCGACGCTCAGTGGCACTACATCGTGTGGCAAAGCCGTCTGCCAGCGGCCATTACTGCCCTGCTGACGGGTGCTGCCTTGGGTGCTTGCGGCTTGTTGCTCCAGAGCTACTTCCGTAATCCCCTGGCCGGTCCTTCCATCCTGGGCATCACCAGCGGTGCGCAGTTGGCTGTCACGCTTGTCACCTTAGGGGGCCTTTCGGTCGCTTCGTTCACTTCGTTGGGTACAGTGAGTGCAGTCATCGCCTCGGCCTTGATGGGGGCCTTTGCCATCATGGCGTTACTGCTGCTCATCGGACGCTATGTTCGTACCCAGACAACGCTGCTCATCGTCGGCATCCTCATCAGCTACCTCACGTCGGCCGTCATCACGCTGTTGGGCTATCGCGCTTCGCAACAGGGACTGCAGCGTTTGATGGTCTGGGGCATGGGCGACTTCGGCAGCGTCGGTACGCAGGGCTTACCTTATTATATTATATTAATAGGTGTAGGCCTCCTGTCCGCCATGCTGCTGGTCAAGCCGCTGAACGGATGGATGATGGGCGAGCTTTATGCCCGTAATCTCGGCATCGAACTTCGTCGCACGCGCTGGCAGCTGTTGTTGGCGTCGGGCTTGCTGGCGGCTGTCACCACGGCCTGGTGTGGCCCCATCTCGTTCGTCGGTTTGTCCATGCCCCATGCGGCACGCCTGTTGCTCCGAACGGACGATCATCGCCAACTCATGCCTGCCTCCATGCTTCTTGGCGCCCTTTGCTGTGGCCTTTGTCTGCTGCTAAGCACCCTGCCCGATGGCGGCACCTTACTTCCCATTAATGCGCTCACACCGGTGTTCGGGGTGCCGATAATTGTGTATACACTATGCCCCCCTCGGTCCCCCCTGTAGGGGGAGGACTGAAGGTTAGTTATGGGGGGACCGAGGGGGGCATGTAGGGCTAAATATCTACCTAAAACTATCAAAAATACAAAAAAAGTGGCATTTTAGCCTGTTTTTTTTGATTTTTGTCAGTTTTTTTGCCTATGTGGCCAATTTTTTTGTATCTTTGCGCCGTTAATTTTTTAACTCAAACATATGGCAGGTTTCTTTGGCACCGTCTCGACTACCAGCTGCATCGCTGACGTTTTCTACGGTACTGACTACAATTCACACCTTGGCACACGACGTGCCGGCATGGTTACATTCGATCCAGAGCTTGGCTTCAAGCGCTCGATCCACAGTCTCGAAAGCACTTATTTCCGCACCAAGTTCGAGGAAGAACTCACAAAGTTCAAAGGCAATTCCGGTATGGGCATCATCAGCGATACCGATGCTCAGCCCCAACTCTTCAATTCACACTTAGGCCGCTTTGCCATCTGCACGGTAGCCAAGATCGTCAACCTCGAACAGATTGCACAGGAGCTGCTCAACGAGGGCGGTCACCTCACCGAGTTCTCGTCGGGTCGCATCAATCCTACCGAGGTTGTCGGCCTTCTGATCGTAAAGGGCAAGGACTTCGTCGATGGCATCGAGAACGTCTATCGTCGCGTCAAGGGTTCGTGCTCGATGATCATTCTTACCGAGGATGGCATCATCGCCGCCCGCGATTCGTGGGGCCGCACCCCTATCGCTATCGGCAAGAAGGTCACCCATTCCGGCAATTCGGCCGACATTGGCGGTCTGACCGATGCGGGTGCCGACGTCAACCAGGGCGAGGCCAATATCTCGGCCTATGCCGTTGCCAGCGAGACGACCTCCTTCCCTAACCTCGATTACGAGACCGTACACTTCGTCGGTCCTGGCGAGGTGGTCCGCATCAAGGCTGATGGCTACGAGGTGCTCCGCAAGGCCAACAAGCGCATGCAGGTCTGCTCGTTCCTCTGGGTTTACTACGGCTTCCCTACCAGCGATTACGAAGGTCGCAACACCGAGGTGGTCCGCAACGAATGCGGCTACGTGATGGGTAAGGAAGATCCTACTGAGGTCGATTGTGCCTGCGGCATCCCCGACTCGGGTATCGGCATGGCCATTGGCTACGCAGCCGGTCATGGTTGCCCTTATATGCGCGCCATCTCGAAGTACACCCCTACCTGGCCACGCTCGTTTACCCCTGCCAATCAGGAGATGCGTAACCTGGTTGCCAAGATGAAGCTCATCCACAACAAGTCGGTCCTTCGTGGCAAGCGCGTTCTTTTCTGCGACGACTCGATTGTACGTGGCACTCAGTTGCGCGACAATACCAAGTGCCTGCTCGAAGCCGGAGCCAAGGAGGTTCACATGCGTATCGCCTGTCCTCCGCTGATCTATGGCTGCCAGTTCATCAACTTCACCTCGTCGAAGAGCGACATGGAGCTCATCACCCGTCGTATGATTCAGGAGTTCGAGGGCGAGGCTGCAGCTCACGATCCCGAGCGTCTGAAGGCCTACGCCACCACCGACAGCCCCGAGTACAACCGCATGGTACAGACCATTCAGGATCGCTTCGGCCTGAACTCGCTGAAGTTCACCAAGCTCGAGGATCTGATCAACGCCATCGGTCTGCCTAAGGACATGGTTTGTACCCACTGCTTCGACGGCAGCTCGTTCCACACCCTCGAGGAGCCTAATCTCGACAACGAGGATTGATCCTTCCTATAATCCTAATATCCTTTCAACTGATGTTTGCGAAAGTTGAGTAAATATTAAATTATGCTACCCCCGCTACAGTGCTTTGTAACGGGGGTAGACATTTTTACTGAAGTTTCGCCATGAGCATGCCCGATAAGCGTCGGAGTCCGGAGTGACAGTCCCTCTGGACTCAGCGAGCAGATTTGAATACAGAAAAACAATACAATTATGAGACTTAAATTATTATTATTTACCCTCCTGGCCGTATGCGCTACATGCGTAAGGGCCAATACCGTAGATGTATTGAGGGTGATCAGCGCTACGAGCAATACGCCCGTGTATATACGCCTGGACGCATTGCCGTCGATCAAGTGTCTTGACGAAGGAATCAGAATCACCACTACGGACAAGGCTTATACATTCGAGTTCACCACCAATCCCAGCATTGCCTTCGTACAGGTGGACGAAAGCGATCTGTCGAGCCTGATCAGCATCCTGCAGGACAATATAACCACTTCGAAGGATGTCCGAATCTACACAATCGATGGCCGGCAGGTTGCGCCCGAAAGCATGACCACCGGCACCTATATCGTCAAAACACCAAGTCAAACCTTTAAGTTCCATAAACAATGAAACGTATCTTATTCCCCATATTCATCGCCATCTTCGCAACCATCGTGATTGCCGACAATCGCACCATGGTCATCGTGAAGAAGTAAGTCCGGAGGGACAGTCCCTCTGGACTCTGCGCTTGACAATATCTGGCTGTCAAAACTCAGAATTTTATCAATAATTTCTTCAGAATATTACATTTTTTACGAAAAAATAATGCTTAATCGTAAAATTACAGTTATCTTTGCATCGAAATAAACTAACAATAATTGTCCGCAATAAACTAACAGAGGTTAAGCTTTATAAACTAACAATTATTCTTAGGTTAAGTTACATGAAGCTGATATCGGGTGGCTATTCATGGGTTGTAGTTCCCGTGGAACGACGTGAAGAATACATGCAGGCATTGGAAGAAGCAAGTGTGGACGGAGATATAACCAGTTTTGTACGATTCATTTTGACACTTTTATAAAAAAACACCCTAAAAACTTGCATATCTCCGCGAAAGCCATTATCTTTGCGGCGTAATTAGATTTGTATCAAGTAACTGATTCGTAAATATGACCCGCGAAGAAGCGACAGAACATGGTATACAGTTGTCTGAAACAAAACACTCGATGAAGCGACGTTGCCCTTGGCATGACTATCATCGAAAGGGCACCTATATGCTGACGCTTGTGGTTGACGGGCGTTTACCTTTGCTTGGTGAACTGAAAGGAAAGGCCGAAGCTTCGCCAAGATCCGCCGATGCCCCACGCGTGGAATATACCGCGCTGGGTCATGCCATAGCGAACGACGAACTGCCTAAGATCAGCCACTACTACCCGCAGGTAGAAGTCTGGAAGCTGTGCATCATGCCTGTTATCCAAAGCTTTTGATAACAGGCATTATCTAAAGTATATTGTTATCAAAAGTAGCATCCTAACCGCCATTGATACAGAGCCATTTATCATTGATGGTTTAAGAAACTACTTTTGATAATATTAGAGAGTGTTGGTGCTAACAAAAGCTTTTTAGGAGTT
>JAZUEP010000146.1:0-11951 GCA_045640225.1 Bacteroidales bacterium
AGCCATCGTCAATGGCAAGAAGGGAATGGATGCTATCGTTATCAAGGCAAAAACTGGGCAAACCGTAAAGCTCGATGCTTCCAAATCGTGTGATTCCGATGGCGACGAACTGAGTTTCTTTTGGCATCAGCAGAAAGGTATAGGAAAGACAAAGATTGAGATAATCGACGAAAAATCTTCTTCTATCAAAGTGCAGATACCAGACACTTTCCAGAACGATGAAATCCATATCATCTGCGAGGTACACGACAACAGCAAATACTCTTTGCCTGCCTATCGCAGAATCATCATAAGAACAAAATAAAGCTAGCGTATAAACATAAAATGAAAAAAACACTATTAATTGCTTTTGCCCTGCTATGCGCAGGAAGTGCTAACGCACAGACATTGAAGGAAGGCGAGATGCCTACTTTGCCTCCTTTCCCTGAAATTCCGGAGAAGAAACCAATTGGTTCGGTGAAATTGGCGGACATCAACACGTTTGCCGAAGTGAAACTCGACATACCTATCACCGATGGTCCTTTCAAGCCAACTTGGGAGTCGATAGAAGCTAATTACCCTGGCTCGTCTGAGTGGCTGAGAGAGGCGAAATTTGGATTCTGGGTGCATTTCGGACCTCAGGCAGCCGGCGAAAGCGGCGACTGGTATGCACGCAACCTATACAAGGAACAGGAAGATCATGTGGCTAACCGCAACCATGTGAAACGTTACGGTCATCCTTCGGAGATTGGTTACAAGGATGTGCTGAAGGATTGGAACCCTACGAAGCTCAATCCTGAGTATCTGACAAAGCTTTACCAGAAGGCTGGTGCTCGCTTCCTGATGATTCAGGGCGTGCACCACGACAACTACGACCTTTGGAACTCGAAGTACCACCCATGGAACTCGGTGAATATAGGACCTAAGCGCGGCCTGCTGCGTGAGTGGGCAGATGCTTGCCGAAAGTACGATATGCACTATGGCGTGACCTTCCATCACGAATACACATGGTGGTGGTGGCAGACAGCTTTCGGTGCTGACGTGAAGGGCGACAAGGCTGGAGTGCCTTACGATGGCAACCTCACCCTCGCGGATGGCAAGGGCAAATGGTGGGAAGGATATGATCCTCGTTTGCTCTACGGCATCGATCTGCGTGAGTACGAGACGGTGGATGAGCATGCCCATTCGCCTTGGTCTCCCCCCAGCCCAGGCATCTTCTGGCGTCATCTCGACTACTGTAAGTGGTATGCCACGCAGTGGGCGCTGCGCATGATGGACGTGGTGGCGAACTACGATCCTGACTTCATCTACACCGATGGCACCATGCAAGGTCCTTTCTGCGGAAATGGCACTGGCACAGGATACAAGTGCAACGCCATGCAGACGGTGATGGCTGACTACTACAACCGTCAGTTGAAGAAGAAGGGCAAGGTGGATGCGTTCAGCATCATCAAGTTCCGCGACACCACTAATGGAGCTGTGAATACGGCTGAGTTCGATTTCCCTGACACCATCAATGCCGTGCAGCCTTGGATTCGCGAAGCACCTGTTGGCGATTGGTTCTACGCTCCTGGATTCACATACGATTCTGGCAGTATGATACGCTTTGTCATCGAAGCAATCTCTCGCGACGGCAATGCTGCGCTCAACATCCCTATGTTGCCAGATGGTTCGATTGAAGATGCTTGTGTGACGATGCTGGAAGAGGTGGGCGACTGGATGAGCATAAACGGCGAGGCGGTGTATGGCAGCAAGGCATGGAAGAAGATTGGCGAGGGTGAAACAACAAAGAATGGCATGTTGAAGAAATTGCCAGGCGGCAAGCTGGGTGAGAATCATAAGAACTTCAAGTTCAGCGCACAGGACATTCGCTTCACGGTGGGCAAGAACGGTTCGCTCTATGCTTTCTGTATGGCTCTGCCGAATGGCGGCGACGCGGTGAAGGTATATTCGCTGGCAAAGTCAGAAGGCAAGAAGGTGAAGAGCGTGCAACTGCTTGGTAGCAAGGCAAAACTGAAATGGAAGCAGACAAACGAGTGTCTCACTATCGAGTGTCCTTCGTCATTACCTTGCAAGACAAGCATCGTGTTTAAGATTGATTGAAGAAGAAAATGAGCATGTCAACCTGTCTCATTGTTTAAGAAACCAAGAGAACAGAGCAAAGAATAATCTAAAACATAGAATAAAATGAAAAAGATAATATTATCATTCGCCATTCTTGCTATGTTTGCGAACTCCAGAGAACGAAATTAAAGCATGACACGCATAGAGCAAGAAAAGAAAACAGTAAGGCAGATGGTCGAGATTTACTGCCATGGGAAGAAGCATGTAGGCAAAGGTCTTTGCGAAGAGTGCTCTGCCCTACTCGACTACGCCTACCAGCGTCTGGATCATTGCAAGTTCAGAACACAAACCGACCTGCAAGAAGTGCCCCATCCATTGCTATAAGCCAGACATGAAGGAGCAGATGCGTCAAGCTATGCGTTATGCCGGTCCTCGCATGATGTGGTATCATCCTATTGCTGCCATTAAACATTTAATCCGAGAATTATAACAAATGACTCCTCCAAGTATCGAGACATCAACAAGAGACGAGCGTCAGGCTTACGTCCGTGATAAATGGGAATGTATGCACAACTGCGAACTGTGCGGAAAGTGCCACATACTCAAAGGTCGTGATGCAGAAACCCTCTATGCTGATTATATTGAAGGAAAGAGGTCATACATGGAGATTACGTTAGAAATCAGAAAGTGAAACAACTGAAAGAACAAAAACTACGCATGGCACCAGGCACTTACTATGTCTGGTGCGGCGGCTCGTGCGATTACGGTCATGAAGACCGTTGTAGCGGAGGTGCTTACATCACGCAGAGGGATGACGAGGTCATTGAGACCTACGTTATCTCCGATGATCATACTACAGAGTTCCGTATGATTCTCTCGGTCATGATTCATGCTATGGAAGTTATTCCTGAAGGCTCTGATATTGTCTTCCTGACTAATGTATCGTATATCCAGCAGAACTTTGATAAGGATCCTACAGACAAATCAGCTAATGCCGACCTTATCAATGATTGCATTTCGATCAAGAGAAAGCACAACTCTATCACGGTCAAGATTATCCCCTTCCATAAATATCATTTGTTACCTCAGACGCATGAGTTGGCTCATGAGGCGATGATGGAGCATAGAAAGCTAAAAAAATAAAAACCTACAAGATGAAAAAGTCCCTACTTCTCTCATTTCTCTTTCTTTGGATGTTCTCTCTTACACATGCTCAGGGAGATCGGATCAAACGTGCCATTGTTCAGCAGGTTGAGACTTATCCGGCATCTACGCTCAAGGACATCTATAAGAACTTTTTCCAGGATGCTTTCGGCCCTGGCCATCTGATGAGCAATGCACCAGATGCAGAGCATCGTATGCGAAATTACCTCGAACAGGAATGCGAAGAGGCGAAGAATGACCCTAACCCCTGCCCCGACTATGAGCTGACGGGTAGTCACGGGAGATTCTATCGTGTCAACCTATCGGTCATCAATGATGGCAGAGTGCCGATGGACATCTTTCTGAGTGCATTCATGAAGAGTGCTGCTCAGTTCTCACTGCCGAAGGTCGAAGACTGGAAGCAGGAATGGATTGCTATAGAAAAATGCATCAAGGACCTCGGCTATCGTTTCCCTGATCAGGCGCAGGATTCCGCGGCCATCGTGAACATCCTTGATCAAGGACTGTATGCTTCACATCATAGTACAGCATATAACGTAGCCTATCATCCACATTACCGACTGATTGAAAAGACCATCTTCGAGAAGGAACTTCTTCCTTTAATTGAATTTGACATCTACCTGATGATCGGTCAGTCGAACTGTGCAGGTCGTGGATTCATGCTGCCATCTGACACCACCGACATTCTCCCTGGTGTCTGGCTTCTCAACGCTGAAGGAAGACCTGAACCAGCCAAGGCCCCTTTCAACCGATACAGTAATATCCGCAAGGACATGTCGATGCAGATGATAGGTCCGGCTGTTGGCTTTGCCCCAATGATACACGAAAAGACCGGTCGCAACATCCTGATCATCCAGAATGCGAAAGGAGGCAGCGGACTCCGGGAGTGGCAGAATGAGGATTCATCTGCTGTTACCTTCCTCGACTCCACCCTCATGCGAGCCGTTCCTGCGCTGAAATACGGCAAACTGAAAGGTATCATCTGGCATCAGGGAGAAACCGATACTTCTAACGGATCGGCAGGTGACATCTACGTTTCCCGATTCTCTAAGATGATTACGCGCCTTCGCGAAGCCATGGCAGTTGGAACAGAAGTCCCCGTCATAGTCGGAGAACTCGGCCAATGGGAATGGGAAAAGAAAGAACTCATCGACAACTTCAATGACGTTACTCTACCACGATTGACCGAAGTCGTCCCCAACTGCCACAAAGTGGAGAGCGATGGATTGGAGTGCCGCTCATCAGACCATAGCGATCCGCATTTCAGTAGAGATTCAAATATCGAGTTAGGCCGACGCTATGCAGAAGCTATGTTCAATGCCTTACAGAAGGATAAGAATGACACCGAGAAATAACAAGACAATGCTCAAACCGAACCAGGGGCTTCCGATGCCCCTTATCCTGGCACTGTCCGTGATGGCTGGCATCTCTGTTGCCAACATCTATTATTGCCAGCCGCTGCTGAACATGATCAGCGAAGAGACAGGACTTTCAACCTTTGAGGTGAACCTGATGCCAGTGTTCACTCAGGTCGGCTATGCTCTCGGCTTGCTGGTCATCATCCCAATGGGTGATCTTTACAATCGCCGGAAGACCATCCTTGCCAGTTTCTCAGCCGTGGTGATCTCGTTGCTGGTCATCTATGCGTCTGACAGTACAACGTTGCTGCTAGGAGCATCTTTTGTCACAGGTTTCTGCTCAGTTTCTCCACAGGTCTTCATCCCCTTCGTTTCGCTCTTTGCCAAACCAGATCAGAAGGAGCGCAAGGTCGGCATCGTCCTGTCAGGTCTTCTCGTCGGTATTCTGGCCTCACGAGTGGTCAGTGGGTATGTTGGGCATCTGATGGGATGGCGATCAATGTATCTCGTTGCCGCCGTCATCATGGCATTGTCCACGCTCATCATCCTGCGTATCTTCCCTAATGTGGAACCTACTTACCAAGGCTCTTTCGGCTCACTGATGAAGAGTTTCACCAAGTTGCTCAAAGATCATCCTCGTTCATTGCTCTATTCCATACGTTCATCGTTCGCTTTCGGTTCTATGCTCGGCCTTTGGGCTTGTCTTGCATTCAGGATGAAGGAAACTCCTTTCTTTGCCGACAGCGACACGGTGGGTATGCTTGCTCTCTGTGGTGTGGCCGGAGCACTCACAGCCTCGAATGTCGGCAAGTATATTCCGCGATATGGTGTGGAACGCATCAATGGTATCGGAGCGATGCTTATGGCTCTGTCATGGGTCATCATGTACCTCTTCCAAAACACCTATACAGGCATGATTGCCGGCATCATCATCATCGACATAGGTATGCAATGCATTCAGCTCAGCAATCAGAGTGCTACGATGCGTCTCTGCCCTGAGGCGACGAGCCGCATGAACACCATCTATATGGTTACCTATTTCATCGGAGGCTCATTCGGAACGTTCCTTGCTGGCACGATGTGGAGCCTGTATGGGTGGAGCGGTACAGTGACTGCAGGATTTGGCATGATCCTTGTATCTATCCTTATCACACTGATGCACAGAAACGGAATTTGGTGCATGAAAAGATAAGAAAGCGGAGAGAAATGATGGAATATCAGAGGGATATTTGGTTTTATGGCAATAAATGATTATCTTTGCGCCCGTATCTTTGGTACGTCACCGAAGAATGAAAGAAACAAAAATAAGTTAGAAATAAAGTAATCTTGATTGACTGTCTTGATAACCGATGAAGCAGATTGACACACTTGTTTTCGATTACGGAGGAGTCCTCGTCAACATAGATGATGGGCAGGTGGTTCGTGCGCTCAAGAGTCTGGGACTCTCCAGCCTCAAGCAGTTATGGTATGCCCGAACCATCAAACGGCTGATGCACCAGTTTATCGATGGTCTTGTACCGGAGGATGAGACGCTCGATGAAATGCTGAAACTGTGCCGAAAAGGAACAACAAAAGAGGATATTCTTGAGGTTCTCGACAAGTTATGTGGCAATCTACCCTTCGACAGAATGCAAGCCTTGGCCAAACTTCGCAGCAAATACAAGATCTATTTGCTGAGCAATATCAATGGTTTTCTATGGCGTAAGTCCGTGAAGCAGATCAGGGAGCTTGGATTGGAGCCAGCAGACTGCTTCGATGACTTCTTCCTCTCGTATGAGATTGGCATTGCAAAACCCGACCGTCGTATCTACGAATACGTCAGAGAGAAGACCGGCCTGATTCCTGAACATACGTTGTATTTCGATGACAGGAAGGACAATTACGAAGCCGGATGCAGTTTCGGGTTCAAATCGGTTCTTGTCCGGACTGATCATATTGAAGAAAGCCAGGAATGGAATGAGCTGTTAGCAAATATTAAACGAACAATATCGACCAGATTGGAAAGTACAAGCCAAGGCTATTGAATAAAGACTTGTAACAACAGAAATAAAACTATGATGCTAAAATTTGAGGCAGTGGTCTTGCGAAATGAAGATATGGATGCAGCTTATGTGGAAGTACCTTTTGACATCAAAGAACTGTTTGGCAAGGGACGACTGCTGGTAAATGCCACTTTCGATGGTGTCCCTTATCGTGGGCAAGTCGTAAAGATGGGTACACCTTGTTATATCATAGGCGTAACCAAAGCAATACGAAAACAAATCTGTAAAAGCTTTGGCGATACCGTTGAGGTCACATTAGTTGAGAGATAAATATTATTAATCGACAATCATCAATCAAAAACTATACAATGATCAAACAGATAACATTCTCGCCTACAGGAGGCACTAAGAAGGTGGCCGATGCCGTAAGCGAAGGTATCGACATCAATAACGTCAAGAAGGCCGACAAGGCGAAGTGCATCTCGTGCATGAAGTGTATTTCCGTTTGTCCAAGATCGGCAAGAAAGATAGGCAGCGTGATGCACTTCGCAATCAAGACCATGCTCAAAAAGCCATGTAGCGAACGAAAGGCGAACGAACTGTTTGTCTGAAACACTTATCGCCTCACTCTTTCGATTGACGATTCGATACTGATCATCCAGAAGATTACAGACAGATAGCCATATGCAATCTTAGACAAGATGTATTGGAGGATAGATAGGTACGTCGCCTCAACCATTAACGATTCTTATTACCATCATAAAATAATAGCAATGAAAAAAATTAGCCTTACTTCTATTGTCATTTGCCTGACAATGGGGATGAACATTTTTGCTGCCGAAGAGAATTATCCGAAATACACGCCTGCTATGACCTACAAACAAGCGCAGAAGAAGGCGGCAGAAATAATCAAGAAGATGACGCTCGAAGAGAAACTGCGCATGATCTCGGGCGGTAGCGGCTTTACGCTCTACGGCGTGGAACGACTGGGTATGCCATCGGTGACCATGTCTGATGCCACAGGTGGCGTCAATATGAGTCCTGGACGTAAGGACAGGATTCAGAAGAGCGTCGCCTACCCAGCACCAGTGGCTGTAGCAGCTACATGGGACAAGACGCTGGCTTACCAGATGGCCGAGAAGATCGGTGAAGAGTGCAATGCAGCTGGCATCTCGGTACTGCTGGGTCCGGGTATGAATATCTATCGCGTATCGCAGTGTGGACGTAACTTCGAATACTTCGGCGAAGATCCTTATCTGGCTTCGCGCATGATTGAGAACTACGTGGTTGGCCTCCAGAACCAGGGTGTGATGGCTACGCTCAAACACTACCTATGTAATAACAACGAGCATAACCGCCGCATCATGAATGCCGAGGTCGATGAGCGAACCATCCATGAGATCTACCTGCCTGCGTTCAAAGCGGGAGTGGATGCTGGAGCCTTGGGTGTGATGACCTCGTATAACAAGCTGAATGGCGTCTATCTGGCAGAAAACAACTATGCAGTAAACGGTTTGCTGCGCGGAGAACTGGGATTCCAGGGCTTGGTGATGAGCGACTGGTGGTCAGTGTACGATCCGATGTTGGCTACCTCTTCAGGCCTTGATATCGAGATGCCTGGTGCGGGTGCCCGTGAGCCGACCACTTATCTGACACGCGACGTGCCTGCTTATCTGGAGGACGGTCGCATCCCTGTATCGAACATTGACGCTATGGTGAAGCATACACTCACGGCACAGTTCATGATGGGTTTCGATAAGCGTGACATCGCTCAATTGCCAGTCGAGGTAGATTATGCTGCACACGAGCAATTGGCATACGACATCGAAGCTCAGGCCATTACATTGCTCAAGAACGACCAGCAGATCCTGCCATTGGGCAAGATGACCGGTAAGAAGGTGCTGCTGACAGGCTGTAATGCTACGGAATTCGTGTCAGGTCGTGGTGCTGCGGAGGTGAAGGGGTATGACTTCGTGTCGCTCTTCGTAGCCTTGACCGAAGAGATGGGTAAAGGTGTGAAGTACCGCCGCTCACCTTCAGACGACGACATCCGTCAGGCCGACGTGGTGATCTTCAATACTGGTATCTTCGAGACTGAAGGCGGTGACCGTCCGTTTGACTTGCCAGAGGAAGAGGTGAAGCTGTTGAAGCGTATCACCAAGCACAACAAGAACGTCATTGTGGTGCTCAATCAGGGTGGCAGCGTGAATATGATGCCGTGGCTCGATGATGTACGCGGATTGGTCATGGCTTACTATCCTGGCCAGAACGGCAACCGCGCCGTGGCTAAGGTGCTGACGGGCGAGATCAATCCATCGGGCAAGCTGCCATTCTCTATGGAGAAGAATTTCAGCGACACGCCTGCCGACGGCTATATGCCTGAGGGTGAGACTTTCTACCCGCAGTGGGAACGCGAGATTCCTTTCGACCAGAAGCCTTACACCGTAGTATATAAAGAAGGTGTGATGATTGGTTACCGCTGGTTCGACAAGAAGGAGATCGCTCCGGCTTTCGCCTTCGGACATGGATTGTCGTACACCACTTTCGAGTTCTCAGATCTGACCGTCGAGAACGCATCGACACGTAAAGAGTTGAAATATGTAGTGCGACTCAAAGTAAAGAACACTGGCAAGGTGGCTGGCAGTGAGACGGTACAGATGTACCTCTCTGATAAGGAGGCAAGCGTGGAACGCCCGGAGAAGGAACTCAAAGGCTTCAAGAAGGTATTCCTACAGCCAGGTGAGACACAGGAGGTCACGCTACTGATCGACAAGAACGATCTCTCGTTCTACCATCCGGAAAAGGAAGCCTGGGTGTACGAGAAAGGCACTTTTGAGATAAAAGTTGGTAATGCAAGCGACAGGATATTGCTCACATCATCTATAGATATCTTATAACACACATTATGAAAATATTATCAATCTGTAACCACTCAGGTCCTTATACAAACTTAGCTGTTTTAGCGCTTCTTACTTGACAGTCTAATTATTTTCCAATAATATGAACAAGAAAATCATCTACATCCTGATTGTTGTAGTATTGAGCATTTCGCTGCTTGCGGCATTTGTTACAAAGCAATTCGGCGTCAGCCTGGGCGCAATGGATTGGATAGCACATTGGGTGTCTTCTCCTATAGCTCTGTTGTTGGGCATTGTGTTTGCCCTTACGTTCGGTGCAACGTTCGAGAAGTTCACCAAGACGATGTCTAAGAAGATGTTGCAGTATTCAGGCATCGGATTGGGTTTCGGCATGAACGTCAATCAGGCTCTTGCATCGGGCAAGGAGGGAATGCTGTTCACCATTGTCAGTGTGTTCGGCACGCTTGCCATCGGCTGGCTGATAGGCCGCAAGCTGCTGAGGGTTGACCGTGAGACGAGTTATCTTATTTCCTCTGGTACAGCCATCTGCGGTGGATCGGCCATTGCGGCAGTTGGTCCTGCTATTAAGGCAAAGTCTGAATCCATGTCCGTGGCGCTTGGAGTTGTTTTCGTACTGAATGCCGTTGCGCTTTTTATCTTCCCCTACATCGGTGACGCCATCGGCATGTCGATGAAGCAGTTCGGCATGTGGGCAGCCATTGCCATTCACGATACGAGTTCGGTGGTCGGTGCAGGTTCGGCATACGATGCGCTTCACCCGGAACAGATGGCAAGCGAAGGCGTGTCTGCACTCGAAGTAGCCACCACCATCAAGCTCACACGTGCCCTATGGATAGTAGCATTGGTGCTTGTAACTCCCTTCCTTTTCCGCAGCAAGGACACCCACCCTCAAGGGAGGGCTGGGGTAGGTCTTATTCCTCGCTTCATCATCTGGTTTGTCGTAGCCATACTCTTGAACACCTATCTGCTGTCGAATGCATCGCTTATCGGTGATAATGCCGCAAGTATCGGTTCGGCCATAAGTGGTGCAGTCAACCAGCTTGCCAAGCATCTCATCACCTTGTCACTCTTTTTTATTGGAGCAGGATTGACACGCAAGACACTCAAAGCCGTCGGCATACGACCACTTATTCAAGGTATTCTGCTTTGGATTACCATCAGTTGTGTGTCGTTGGCTTATATCCTATAGCAGTTAGGATTAGCCAATATCTTCAGTCTGCCCAAACGCACGAATCCGCAGGCCTCGCCTGATGACTTCAATTATTGTTACTGGCAGGCTATTGGCGATAGATAGTTACAACTGCCCCCGCTACAATTTCGCTTTGTAACGGGGGCAGCCTTATCATTTATGTTTAACAATTCGCGTCTTCTGGCACGCGACCTTGTGTCTATTGTTATGCCAATTTCTGTGCCAAAGCCTTGATCTTCTGTTCGGCATCGGTGTCCTTGATGGCACTAGGGACGTTCATGTTGCCGTAGGTGAGCTCGTCGTAGTTCCAACCTACCATGGTAGCAGTCTTCTTGAGGATAACGGTTACACCTTCGAATACGTTAGTGTCTGCTGACTGACCCGAGGTACCGAGGGCGAGAAGCGTCTTCTTGCCTAGATTCTTGCCACCGACGAGGAAAGAATAGAAATGGTCGAGAATGTTCTTGGCCTGTCCTGGCATAGCAAAGAAATAGACAGGAACAGCGAAAACAACGACGTCGCTGGCGAGAACGGATTCTGCGATAGGGTCAAAACCAGTCTCGAAGGCACAGGCATGACCGCCCTTGAAGCAGGCGTTGCAGGCATGGCAGCCATCGAGATGGAGCTGGATAGCATCGAAAGTCTTCACTTCGGCTCCGAGTTGCTCAGCTTCTGCGGCAAACCACTTGGCCATCTGGGTAGAGTTACTGTCCTGGCGAGGACTGGCAGTAATGATTGTAATCTTGCTCATAATTATATAGAATAAAATTGGGAAGTATTCCACAAAACATAATACTCAGCAGGTGCAACCCTACTATCGCAAGCTTCAGTTGAATGGATTTCAGATCTGCACCGTCTGCTTTTTTCGTTTGCAAAAATAACGAAAAATCCGGAATAATCCAAAACAAAACCACACTTTTCAACTTTTTTGTGCAAAATAATAAATCTTCTGCTAAAAAAATGGACTCTAATCCATCTGTTTTTTGTCAAATCCTTGGTCAGAGCAAATGAAAAACTGATCAAGCAGTTGCCTGACTCACACGACAATCGCAAGGGTACTACTCGCTGACGGGTGGTGTCCCTGTTCTTTGCGTTTTGCTAAAAAAACATAAGATTTATGTGAATTATCTTCACATTTCGCGAAAAATGATTATCTTTGCGGCGTTATCATGATTCGCAATATAGCTGATCACCCAACAACGTATTATTATGGCACTCGAAACAGGATTATCATACACCAGCAAACTCACTGTCCAGGAGCAACATCTGGCGGTAAATGTCGGTAGCGGAAATCTCCGCGTTTTGGCCACACCTATGATGATGGCACTCATGGAGA
>JAZUEP010000147.1:0-19643 GCA_045640225.1 Bacteroidales bacterium
GTCACAGTTACAGCGTCACAGTTATTGTGCCCCCACGCAAAAAAGTTGGACATGAAATTTTATATATTTATATATATTTATATAAATATATAACTCCTCCTTCCAATGGTTCACCGTGCAGAAACTGTGACGCTGTATCTGTGACGCTTTGTCTTGAGGAGAAATTCTCGACAGTTTACATTTTTAACATTTCTGTTAACATCATTTAACAGAAAACATTGTCATTTTCGGGGGGTCCTGCGGTATAACTATATAGGGGGGGGGTATCAGAAGCGCACGCCCAACGAGACGTTGATCATGCGGCCAGTAAGGTAGTTCGGGACGGCATAGGTGGGGTTGCCGGCCGTCGAGCCATCGTCGCCGATGACGGTGACCCAGTAGTACGAGTTGGTGTTGTCGATGTCGAGGAGGTTGAAGATGTCGAGGCCCAGTGTCACCTCGCGCATCCAACGCCAGCGGCGCTGACGCATGAAGCGGGTGTTGTCGGCCGTCCAGGCATGGGTGGCGCCCAGGTCGACACGCTTGTAGGCTGCCGTACGGAACACGCCGGCGCGGCGTCCGCCCTCGGGCGACGAGAAGGGCAGGCCGTCGTTGAACACGCCGCGCAGGAAGACGCGCCAGTCGGGGTGACCGGGGTAGTAATCCGAGAAGAAGAGGCCCACGCCATAGCGCTGCTCGGTGGGGCGCGACGTGGTGAGGCGGACGGCACTTCCGCCCATAGGCGAGGGCTCGTCGTAGGTCTCGGGGCTCTTCATCAGCGACAGGCTGAGCCACGAGTCGGTGCCGTCGACAAACTGACCGAAGATCTTGGCGTCGACGCCGGTGACGTAGGCATGGCCCGTGTTGGTGCCCAGGTAGCGTATCTGCACGTTGTCGACCGTGTAGGGGATGTAGTCGCTGATGCCCTTGTAGTAGGCTTCGGCCGTGAACTTGAAGGGGCGGTCGTAGGCGCGGAAGGTGTAGTCCCATCCGGCAATGACCTGCCACGAGCGCTGCGAGCGGATGCTGCGGTTCATCTCGACCATCTGGTTGCCGTCGCCATCGGTGTACGACAGGCGGTACTCGCGGTAGAAGGGCGACTGGTAGTACAGGCCCGCGGCGAGGCGTGCCATGCGGTTGCGCTCAGCGCCATAGGTATAGCGCAGCGACGCGCGGGGCGAGAGGAGCCACTCGCCGTTGAACGTCCAGTGGCTGAGGCGCACGCCTGCCTGCAGCAGGAAGCGGCCGTCCAGGGCGTCCCATCCGTACTGATCCTGCACGAAGAGGGCCAGGCGCGTGCTGGTGCCACGGTAGGCGGAATGGAGGTTCTCGACCACGCGGAGCTTGCCCTCGTCGCGCGGCAGGGAGTAGCCTACCGAGTCGCGTCGCTCCCACTCGGCTATCTTGTCGCTGATGCGCTCGCTCTGGGCCGACAGGCCGTAGCTCAGGCGGTTGTGGCCCAGCTGGGTGACGCCCTTCAGCTGCAGGGCCATGACCGAGGCCTGAAGGTAGTTGCGGGCATGCTGCATGTAGCGGCCTACGCCCAGGCCTGAGCTCGAGACCGAGGCTGCCTGGTCCATCCAGTACTCGCCCGCGATGTCGTAGGTCACGCGCTCGTCGGTCATGAAGGCCGAGGCCATGAGCTGCAGCTTGGTGTTCTTCAGGCCGTTATACCCCAGGGTGAGGGCGCCGAAGTAGGTGTCGAAGCGGTCCTTCTCGTGGCCGTCGAAGTAGACCTTGAACGAGTGGTGCACCTCGCTGGTGCCGAAGGTCGTCTCGCGGCTCTCGGGGGTGAAGCGGTAGTCGTTGATGGCGATGTTGCCCAGGAAGGTAAGGTCCCACTGCTGACGCTGCCCGAAGGTATAGGTCAGGAAGGTCTGATAGTCGAAGAAGATAGGGTCGTACTCGCCGTGGGTATCGAGCGAGTTGAGTATCGTCGAGTTGCGCTTGTAGCGCAGGCCGTGCAGCTGGGTGAAGGCCCCGCGCCGCTGCCCCAGGGCCGCGCTGGCGCCGGTCATGGCGAGGGTGGCCTCGTAGTCGAGCGAGTCGGGACGGCGGTAGGTGATGTCGAGGACGCTGGACATCTTGTCGCCATACTCGGCCGTGAAGCCGCCGGTCGAGAAGTCGATGGCCCCTACCATCGAGGGGTTGATGAAGGAGAGTCCCTCCTGCTGCCCCGAGGCGATGAGCTGAGGGCGATAGACCTCGATGCCGTTGACGTACACCAGGTTCTCGTCGAACGAGCCACCACGCACGTTGTACTGCGACGACAGCTCGTTGTTCATGTTGACGCCGGCCATCGTGCCTATCATGTCCTCGACGGCATTGCCGCTGGCCGTACGCATCAGGCGGACATCCTCGACCTGCAGGTGCTCCATGTTGCCGGGCGTCGTCTGGCGCTGAGCGGTCACCTCCACGTCGCCCAGCACGGCCTCGTTAGGGCGCATCTGGACGTTGAGCAGCAGGCGGCGCTGCCCCTCGGTATTGGGGCGCACCTGGCGCGTGTTGACCACCTTCTCGACACGCCGGTAGCCCAGCGACGTGAAGATGACGCGCAGGGTATCGGCCTCGGGCACAGCGAATTCGTACTCGCCCTTGAAGTTGGTAGTAGTGCCTACGGCGGTGCGCAGCAGGCGTACGTGGACGATGTCCATGGGCTGTCCCTTCTCGTCGGTCACGGTGCCATGCACGCGCACCTGGGCCATCAGCTCAGGCACCGCCGCCAGCAGCAGCGACAGCAGACACATAATATATACGACGCGTATACGGAGGTAGTTGTGAAGGGAGGTCATCGTACTATATTAACGCACGATTACGGATTTTATTATATCAGCACCCAACTTTTCATTCAGGGCCCGGCGGATGGCGGTGCGTCGCATCACGATCTCCTGGCGCAGCGAGGGCGAACGCAACACGACGGTGAGCTGCCCCTCGAGGAGGTGGATACGCTCGGTCTCGGCGGTGATCTGGTCGCCCAGCGCCTGCTGCCACACCTCGGCGATACGGCCCTCCATGGCATGCTGCTCGAGCTGCGTGACACGGAGGTACTGGCGGAGGATCTCGCCGATGGATTGTGAGTTCTTGCGTAGCATTTCTCTGATAGTCTTAACAGCCTGATTGCCTTACACTATGCGCTCGGCCAGGACGGTATAGCAGCCGTTGTCGACGCCGAACAGCTTGTAGTTGTCCGAGCAGCGGTCGATGATGCGGTCAAGGTATTCGCGGTTGGTGTCGGTGATGAAGATCTGGCCAAAGTCCGAGCCGGCCACCAGGCGGATGATCTGCTCGACGCGGTCGCCGTCGAGGCGGTCGAAGATGTCGTCGAGCAGGAGGATGGGCGTAGTGTGGCCCATACGCCGCAGGAAGTCGAACTGCGCCAGCTTGAGGCCTACGAGGAAGGTCTTGTTCTGGCCCTGCGAGCCTATCTGCTTCATGGGCTGCCCGTCGAGCATGAAGTGCAGCTCGTCCTTGTGTGCGCCGCGCGTAGTGTAGCCCAGGGCCAGGTCGCGGCCCCGTACGGCATTGAGCAGCTGGGTGAGCGGGGCGCCCTCGGCGAAGTGCGAGGTATAGGACAGCGTCACCTCCTCGCGGCCCATCGAGATCTGGCGATAGAAGTGCTGGAAGACAGGCACAAAGTCGTCGACAAACTGCCGGCGGGCAGCATAGAGCTGCTGACCGTAGTAATCCATCTGCTCCTCGCATGCCTGGAAGACCAGCGGATCGGCCGTAACGCTGTCGCCCAGGCCCATCTGCACGAGGGTGGAGCCGGGCGTCTGGGCCAGCTTCAGCAGCGAGTTGCGCTGTTGCAGGGCCTGGTTGTAGCGTATCAGCGCGTTGAGGTAAGGCCGGTTGAACTGGCTGATCACCATATCCATAAAGCGGCGACGCTCGTCGCTGCCGCCCTGCAGCAGGACGCTGTCCGAGGGGGTAAGCATGACGATGGGCAGCAGGCCGATGTGGTCGCTCAGGCGCTGGTATTCCTTGCCGCCACGCCTGAAGGACTTCTTCGACCGCAGCCTGTAGCCGCAACGGATCTCCTCGGGCACGTCGGCCAGCTGGTACCGGCCCTGCAGCATGAAGAACTCCTCGCCACGGGTGATGACCTGACTGTCGGTCACGCCGTTCATCGTCTTGCAGAACGACAGGTAGTACAGCGCGTCGAGGAGGTTGGTCTTGCCCATTCCGTTATTGCCTACCAGGCAGTTAACGCCGGCCGAGAAGTCGAGTTCGGCCTCACGGATATTCTTGTAATTGACTATGCTCAGGTGTTCGAGGATCATACGGTGACAGGAGCAAGCAAGGGGCAGTTTTCGCCCGAAACTTGCAGTTTGACGTGGCAAAGATACTAATTTTTGGGCAAAAACATGCAATTCGCACATTTTTTTCTCGAAAATTATTGTTTATTCGGCAAAAATCGCTAAATTTGCGCCGCTAATTATGCAAATAAAGTAATAAAATCATAAAGATATGGCAAAGAATCCAAAGAATGTCGAAGTTCAGGAGAACGAAGTAGACGTAGCAATGAGCAAGAGCGAGCAGTTCCTCGCAGACAAGAACAACCAGAAGAATATCCTGATGGCCATCGCAGGTGTCATCGTAGTCGTAGCTGCCATCTGGGGCTGGAACCTCTACAGCAACAGCAAGAACACCGATGCACAGGACGCCATCTGGGTGTCAGAGCTGCTTTTCGACCAGGGTCAGTACGAGCAGGCTCTCGAGGGCTTCGAGGCTGTCATCAGCGAGTATGGCTCGACCAAGGCCGGCAACATGGCCAAGGCTTATGCCGGTCTCTGCCAGAAGAACCTGAGCAACTACGACGAGGCTATCAAGCTGCTGAGCGACTATTCGGGCAACGACAACGTCGTAGCACCTGCCATCCTTTCGGCACTGGGCGACTGCTACGTCAACAAGGAGAACCCCGACAACAAGAAGGGCGCTGAGACCTTCGAGAAGGCTGCCAAGGCTGCCGACAACGCACAGTACTCACCTCTCTACCTCAAGAAGGCTGGCCTGGCCTATGAGGCTGCAGGCGACAATGCCAGCGCACTGAAGGCCTACGAGGCCATCAAGAACAACTGGGCCGAGACTACCGCCGCTCAGACTATCGACAAGTACATCGAGCGCGTAAAGTAATTAACTATATAACTTATTAATCAATGAACCCTGACCCTGTGGCGGCGGAATGCCCCGCAAACAGTACAGACGCCAGCATCGGCATAGTCGTGTCCGACTGGCAACCAGAGATCAGTAATGCACTACTCGAGCAGGCTGTAGCCAAGCTCAAACAGTGCGGAGTAGAGGAACAGGACATCTACATCAGCCACGTCCCCGGAGCCATGGAGCTCACGTTCGGCGCCCGTCAGATGTCGCTCGTCATGGAGCCTTCGGCCGTAATCATCCTCGGCAGCGTCGTCCGCGAGGACAACCCGATGTTCGACAGCATCTGCCAGAGCGTAACCCAAGGCATCACGCACCTCAACCTTCACAGCGACATCCCGTTCATCTACGGCGTGCTCACTACCCAGACGGCCGACGAGGCCGCACGCTACGCCGCTGACCGGCACAACGCTGGCTGCACCGCTGCTCTGGCCGCCCTCAAGATGGTCAACATGATGGCATCATTGGTTAATCAGTAAAATACCCCCCCACATCGCGGATCGGGCAGTTCATGGCCCTATCGCCCCACCCTATCCGGTCCGCGCACTTCGCGACATTAGCTCAGTTGGTAGAGCATTGGCTTCCCAAGCCGAGGGTCACGGGTACGAGACCCGCATGTCGCTCATTTCATTTGCACATACGCGACTCGGTCCGAGAGAAGCGAGTCCCGCATGTCGCTCAGCGCATTAGCGGCAACCACAGATCAAGAAGCGTAAGCTAAGGCTTGCGCTTCTTTTGCATAGGTACGAAGGTGTGACGGCGGGCATCGGGCCATGACCTCACGCCCAGATAGCCCACAAAAGCGTGACAGTTACAGTATGACAGTTAGTGCGCCCTCACTCTAAATTACGTGCAAAAAATAACTTGGTATTTTCACTATTACTACGCTCTAAACTTTTATAAATAAGTATATGCTTTCTATTCATCACCTCACGGTCAGCGCCCTGTGTGCATCAGTGCTGGCCCTGGCAACCACAACGACAGCCTGGAGCTGCAGATGCACAACACACTGGCCGACGCTTACAGCCAGATAGACTATCAGACCGTGCTGACCTACGACGCCGACCAGAACGAAGGCGTAAAGATGGTACAGGGCACACTTGCACCAGGCGAGACTTACTCGCTGGACATTGACTTCGCCTTGCCTGACAACGTGACTGACAGCAGCCGCATCCACGTAATAGGCATCCTGCTGGACGACACGACAGGCTACATCCTTAACGCCATGAGCACCGTACCAAGCCAGGCTTCACGACTGGACGAAATCATCGCTCAACACGGACCAGACGTCCAGATCTACGACCTCCAGGGGCATCGCCTTAACGTCGCACAACAAGGGGCCAGACAACAGCAGAAAGCCCTGCGCATCGTAAAGGACGCACAGGGCCAGTGTCGGAAAGTCTTGTTCTGACCTACAAGTCGTCAGATCACCTCGAGACCGTCGCTCGGGATCCAGCCGACCTTACCGTCCGAGAGTTCAATCTCGGACCAACCGGACAGCGTACTGCGTACACGCACCTTCAGGCCTTCGTGGATGGTGAACAGCTGCGTGCCACTATCGGCAGGCGACGAGCGCACTACAACCGATGGGACGAGGACAATCGCCTGATCGCGTTCCAGAAGCTTGTCGCGCTGCTGTCCGGCATAATTGATGCTGACAAGGAATAGCACCAGGCATAACAGACCGCCATAGAATCCGGCCTTACGCCACATGGTATTGCTGTTGAAGAAGTACACGCCACAACCGGCCAGGAACAGCAGAAAAGCAATGATACCGAGGTGACCCCAGGCTGAGCATGAAAGGACGTCGCGCAGGGCACGGCTCCAGGTGACGAAGATAGGAGGAGTGATTGTCTCTACTCGGTCCACGCATTGAGCGCGCGCAAGCTCTACGTTCTGCTGCGCATCGGCATTGGCCGGATCGAGCAACAGGCAACGCTCGTAGTTGAGGATGGCATGGGGGTAGTCCTTGAGCTTGAAATACGCATTTCCGAGATTATAGTATAGGTCGGCGCTGACACCATATTGGTCGGCCACCTGCTGATAGACGTCGATAACCTGCTGGTATTGTGCCGAGTCGTAGGCTGTAGTAGCGGTATTGAGCAGATCCTGCTGCGCTACGAGCGAGGCGGGCATCAGCAGCACCAGAAGGGCAAGCAAAGCGGAATAGATACGTGACATGTGATACAAATGCTTGTTGATTAGCGTTGTTTTACTTGATCTCGTTCTCGAGACGATCGATCACCTCTGACGTCTGACGATACAGATCGTCCATGGCGTGAGCATCGGTCGAAGGGGCATAACGTGCGAACTGACAGGTATCGAGGACAGTCTTTACCGTCTGGATAGCATCGGCCGAAGCGTTATGAGCCTGAAGTGTCTCGACTATGTTGTCCTGCGAGAGGTCGGCCAACGGGATACGCAGCTTATCGCCCACATAACCGAGGATAGCCTTATGGATTGACTCGTAGAATGCTGTCTCGTCCTTGGCCTTCAGAGCCTGGTTAGCGGCCTTGAGACGACGCTCGGCCACCTTACCTGCACGGCGGGTACGTGTACCTGCTACATCGGACAGACGACGAATGCGACGACGATAGACAATGGCCAGGACGACAAATACCAGCAGAGGCAACAAGATAAAGAACAGCCAGTAGCTCATACTACCATAGAATGGCTCGGCATTTGCTGGTTCGAGGTCGCCGGCATCGACATTGTGCAGATAGCGGATGTCGCTACCCAGTACCTTCAGGCGTTCCTGTGTGGCTCCGCTGAAGTCGACTGCCGATCCTCCCTGATTTGATCCGTCGTTGGCACCACGCTCTACCTCAAGGGTGAAGGCTTCGGTCGTGACGGTCTTGTACTGGCCGGCATTGATATCGAAATAGCCGAACGTCAGCGCAGGAATCGTGAAGCTGCCGGCATGGCGTGGGATGACCGTATATTCGATAACCTTACGGCCCTGCAGGCCTGTCGACAATGCGCGGGTCGAGAGATCGACCTTAGGATCGAAAACCTCGAAATCTGATGGGAATTCAGGTTCTGGATCACGCACATACTTGAAGTTACCTGTACCATCGATGCTGATACGGTAGATGACGGCATCGTTGGTCTTGACCTGGTTGGCGGTAAGCTCGCTCTTCACACGGAAGTCGCCTACAGCATTCATGTAGGAATCTGGGCGGCCCGAAGGCAACGACTTGACATTGATGGTGCGGGCAGCACTCTGCAAAGGCACTTCGACATTCTGTGTATACTCCATCGGCCAATCGAAGAAGCCGCCCGAACGTCGTGTCGTGACAATCTGAACATTGGCCTTGAGCGAAGAGGATGGGATAGTGATCTCGCCAGAACGTGACGGGAAGAGCAGCCACTTACAGAGCGGATACATCTGATAGTTTGCGCCCTTGTAATGTTCGAGGGTGGCCTGCGCATTGGCATTGTCCATCTCTTGCACGGTGAAGCCTTCGAAATCAGGCAGCTTGACATCCGACGGATTACCCATCTGTGTATTGCGCCAATAGAGCTTGAGGGTGGCCACTATAGCCTCGCCTTCATAAGCCGATGTCTTCGAGAGGTCGAGCACGAGATGTACGTCATCGCGGTTAAACTTTCCCTGTGACGCACCTTGCTGGTTGCGTGATGAACCACCTTGCTGTCCGGCAGACTGAGGTTGCTCGTCAGCTGGCAGCACTTTGATGGTAAGACTATTCGAGGTCAACGTCTGGCCATCGGCCTTGATGGAAGCAGCCGGCAATGTAAAGGTGCCCTCCTTCTGGGCCTGAAGTACGTAGGTGAAGGTGGTACGCACCTCGGTATTCATCTGACCGTTGATGATGCTGGTGCTGGTCGACGAACTGGTGCTTGGGCCATAGAGTACGTCGAAACCCTTGCCTTCAAGGTCGGCCGAGATGCCTGAAGCACGTGCCGTAACCACATATTCAACACGGAACTGCTGTCCGGCAGCTACGGCCGAAGGAGCCGAGGCGCGGAATGAGACTTCAGCCCATGCTGAGACGATGGTCAGCAATGAGAGTATGAGCGAGAATAATATCTTACGCATAATATTAAAATAGTCAAATAGTAAATAGTCCAATCGTCAAATAACCTTACCAGTCCTTATCGGTCTTGCGGCGTTGCATCTGCTGGAGCTGCTTTTGCTGCACCTTCTCCTGCGTATCCTGCTCGTCGCGGTTATTGGCGTTCAGGATCGCCTCGGCCTGCTCCTGGCTCATCTGGTTCTGCGGCTGTTGCTGCTGGTCTTGCTGCTGTTGCTTCTCCTGCTGGTCCTGCTGCTGTTCTTGTTGCTCCTGTTGCTGGTCCTGCTGCTGTTGTTGATCTTGTTGTTGTTGCTGCTCCTGCTGATCTTGCTGTTGATCCTGATCCTGCTGGTTCTGCTGCTGTTCGAGCAACTTCTTGGCCAACAACAGGTTGTAACGAGCCTCATCATCCTTAGGATTATTGCGCAAGGCTCGCTTGAACAACTGGATTGCCTGTTCGTATTGCTGAGCAGCCATACAGATGTCACCGGCATTGAAAGCCGCCAGCGAAGCCAGACGGTGATTGCCACCACGCTCGGCCATACCTACCACGTCGTTATAGAATCCCATGGCATCCTTGAATTTCTCTTCCGACTGCTGCTGGCACAGTGAGTTGGCCAGGTTGTATTTAGCGATACTATCAGCTGGCATCTGTTCAAGGGCTCGACGATACGACATCTCTGAATCGAGCCACAACGAGTCGCGATACAAGGAATTGCCTTCGCGTTCGGCAGCACGAGCCTTGCGGGCCGACTGTGCCGATGCTGGCTGAATGGCCATCATGCAGAGACCGACCAGGGCGAACAGTTTCACCTTGGCCAGCAGCTCGTTGGCGCGATCGAGTACAAAAAGGTCGATAAGCAACAAAAGGAAAGCCAACCAGACAAAGGGTATGAACTTATCGTCATAGTCGGCATAGACATGGCTTTCGAGTTCAGAAGTCTGTAATTTGGCAAGAGCATCGCATACCGACTGAATGGCGGCATTGCTATTGTCGGCATGCGCATAGACGCCCTGTCCGGCCAAGGCTATCTCCTGCGCCATCTGTTCGTCCAGTCGCGTGGTGACAGGATTGCCCGATGCGTCCTTGCGGTACGAGCCGGCACGCCCGGTATCGTCGGGCAACAGAGCGCCCTGGGTTGAACCAATGCCAATGACGTGTGTATGTATACCGCGTTCGAGGGCTGCAGCGGCAGCACCCTTGGCATCGTCCTCGTGATTCTCGCCGTCGGTAATCAGTACAATGGCCTTCTCGCTGGCCTCGTTAGGCGTGAAGCTACGTACAGCCAGATTGATAGCCGAACCAATGGCAGTACCCTGAAGCGAGACCATACGAGGATCAATGCTCTTCAGGAACATCTTGGCCGAAACGAAATCGTTGGTAATAGGCAGCTGTGTATAAGCCTCGCCGGCAAAGACAATAAGGCCGACCTGATCATTATCCAGATTGTCTACCAGACGCGACAGCATGCGCTTTGCTCGCTCCAGACGGTTAGGCTGGATATCCTCGGCCAGCATCGAATTCGAGATGTCGAGGCAAACCATCACCTCGATACCTTCCTTCTTGACGGTCTCGAGCTTTGAGCCGAACTGAGGACGGGCCGCAGCAATAATCAGGCAGATAAGCGCAAGCATCTGAAGTGCGAACTTGAGGCGCAGCTTGCCTTCGCTAACTCCCGCCATAAGCGGACGTAACAGACGCAGGTCGCCGAAACGGCGTAACGCCTTGTGGCTGCTGAGGCGTGCCAGCACGAAAAGCGCTGTCATCGCCACTACGACAAGCAGCAGCCAGAGGATATGTGGATTGGCAAAACGGAAGTTTTCCATTGCTTTTTAAGTATAAATCGAAATCTCGATGCATCGAAAAATCGAGGTATCGAAGAGTCTTTATGGAATATTGCGCAACACAGTGTTGCGGATTACGACATGGAGCAACAACAGCAGGATGGCGGCAAGAGCATAAGGCAGGAACTCCTCGTCCTTACGCGAAAATTCACGAACCGACATCTTGGTCTTCTCCATCTTGTCAATGTCATCAAAGATCTCGGCCAGCGACGATTTGTTGGTAGCGCGGAAGTAACGACCACCTGTCAGCTGCGCCATGGCCTTGAGTGTCTCTTCGTCGATGTCGGCCGTAGCCTTCTGCTTGATAGGACGGCCAAATGGATCATAGCCTACCGTGACATCAAATTCGCCCTTCGAGCCTACGCCAATGGTATACAGACGGACGTCCATAGCCTTGGCCACACGAGCGGCATCCTTAGGCGAGACATCGCCTGAATTGTTCGAGCCATCGGTCAGCAGTATCACGACCTTTGACTTGGCCTGACCCGAACGAATACGGTTCACGGCCGTTACCAGACCATCGCCGATAGCCGTCGAACCGCCATCGATCAGATCGAACGTCACCGAATTGATCATATTGCCTACAACGGCATGATCGCTGGTCATTGGGCACATCGTGTACGATTCCTTACCAAAGAGTACCAGACCGATATTATCGTTGGGACGACCAGACACAAAGTGCGAGGCAACGTCCTTCGATGCCTCAAGGCGATTAGGGCGAAAGTCCTCGATCTGCATTGAGTTCGAAACGTCGAGCGAGAGGACGATATCAATACCTTCCGTATTGGATTGGCTCCAGCTGTCCGAACTCTGCGGACGAGCCAGGACGACGATTGTCAACGCCAACGCGCCACAGAGCAAGGCGAAATTAACATGACGAAGATACTCCTTCCACGAACGGGGCAGACGCTGGAAGGGCGAAGTCGTCGAGACTTGCAGCGACGCCTGTGCTTCCGACTGCTTCCAGATATACCATGCGATGACAGGAAGCAACAGGAGCAAGAGGAACAAATATCCTGGATTTGCGAATTGCATAAAGAAACCTATGAATTATGAATTCTCAATATTGAATTATGAATTGCCTTCTCCGGCCTCGGCAGTGGCAGGCAAAGCCTCGTCGAGTTCTACCTTCTTGGTTTGCTCGACAAACATACGCGAGTTCATGAATGACAACTGATTCTCGTCGGCCATCGGATTGAACTTTGCGAACTTTACCAGGTCGGCCATCGAAAGAATCTGCTTCAGGTTGGTCAGCGATGCCTTCTGCGACTCGGCCAATTCGTACAGCTCGTCAAGAATTTCGTCTGTGGTCTTCTCCATTGCCGAAACACCGAATCGCTGCTCGATATACATACGAAGGATATCGGTCAGTTCGGTATGGAACTCCTTGTTGCGGCCATTCTGCCACAGTTTCTTCTCGGCCAGCTGATCCAGCGCCTGCATTGCAACTACATGAGCCGGCAATGGCCTTGCCTTAGGTACGACAACCGGAGCATCCTTCTTATGAGCCTTATAATACTTCCATCCGAACCAACCGGCTGCGGCCAAAGCCAAAATCAGCAGAGGCCAGATGAAGTACCAGATATAATCCATCAGGACGAACTCCGGATCCTCGACGTCTTTCAAGCCCACGAACTTCTGCGGATCAACCTCGACCGACTCGAAGGGCACCATGACCTTCAGGGCCAGAGAATTGGTACGCAAGGTATCGCCCGATTGGCATACGAACTCAAATGGCGGAATATAGAGGGTTGCCGAGTCGAAGGCAAACACCGTGATATCCTCCTTGAGCGTAAGCATGCCGCCCGCCTGCTGGACGGTATCGATCTTCAGAGGGCTGAAGGTATCGAGTTCAAGCAGATACTGTGTCGAATCGTCATTGGCCACGATGCCACCGCGACGCGCTACGTCCTGCGGGAACAGGATGGTCTGTCCCTCGGGGACGATGGCCTGCAGATGGAAGGTCATAGGGCAACCGAAGGTGACGTATGTCGAATCCATCTGGACACTCACCGTAGGTTGCTGAGCCTTGACAGCCATCGCTGTGCACAAGCCAACGAGGGTAAGGACGATTATGTGAATAAATCTTTTCATTATTGTTTCTGAGGTAAAAGGGCAATCCTTTTCTGACGACTGATCAGCTACGACGCTTGAAGAGCGAGAGCAGAGCGGGAACGAAATCCTCGTCGGTGCGAACCGACACGCTGTCGACGCGCGAGTGCAGGAATGCGTCCTGCATCTGCTGCTGCGACTGCTGCCACCATTGGGCATAGGCCTGACGCACACGTCGCGACGAAGTATCGATCCATCGTTCTTGTCCGGTCTCGGCATCACGCACCTTCATCAGTCCCACGTCCGGCAATTCCTGCTCACGTGGATCGTACACCTGGATGGCCACGATATCGTGCTTCGAATTGGCAATCTGCAACGACTGCTTATATGGCTTATGATCGAAGAAGTCGCTTATGATAAACGTCGTACAACGCTTCTTCTGTGCGTTCGACACATACTGGATAGCAGCATTGATATCTGTTCCGCGCTGAACGGGCTCAAACTTCAGCATCTCGCTGATGATGGCCAGCACATGCTTCTTGCCTTTCTGAGGCGGGATGTAGCGCTCTATCCGGTCCGAGAAGAAGATGACACCGATCTTGTCGTTGTTCTGTATGCCCGACATGGCCAGCGTGGCGGCAATCTGTGTGATCTGCTCCTGCTTAGTCTGCGTCGTAGTACCGAACTCACGGCTACCGCTGACATCGATCATCAGCATGATGGTCAGTTCGCGCTCCTCTTCGAAGATCTTGATATGAGGTTTGTTCTGGCGTGCCGTTACGTTCCAGTCAATATCGCGTACATCGTCGCCATACTGGTACTCACGCACTTCGGCAAACGACATACCATGGCCCCTGAACGCCGTCTTATACGAACCCGCAAAGATGTTGGCGCTCAAGCCTCGCGACTTGATCTCGATCTGTCGGACCTTCTTGATGAGTTCTGTTGTTTCCATTGGCTAGATGTTCTAGAGTTTCTAGTTGTTCTAGAGATTCTAGAGTTTCTAGAAATTCTAGTGATACTACGAATTAGGGCACTTCGACCTTGTTGAGAATCTCGGCAATAACCTCCTCGCTGGTAAGGTTGTTGGCCTCAGCCTCGTACGAGAGGCCGATGCGATGACGCATGACATCTGGGCAGATGGCGCGAACATCCTCGGGGATGACGTAGCCGCGATGCTTGAGGAAAGCGTAAGCGCGGGCAGCCAGGGCCAGGTTGATAGAGGCACGTGGTGAAGCGCCGTAGGCAATCATGTCCTTGAGCGAATCCATGCCGTAAGTCTCGGGGTAACGGGTAGCAAAGACGATGTCGATGATATACTTCTGGATCTTCTCGTCGATATAGACCTGCTTAACCACCTTGCGAGCATCGAGAATCTCATTGACGCTCATCACTGGGGTCACGTCATTCTTGAAGCCCATGAGATGGCTGGCCACGATCTTCATCTCCTCCTCCTTCTTGGGGTAGTCGATCTTAACCTTGTGCATGAAACGGTCGCACTGTGCCTCAGGCAACGGATAGGTACCCTCCTGCTCGATAGGGTTCTGGGTAGCCATTACGAGGAAGGGTTTGTCGAGCTTGAAGGTCTCAGAGCCGATGGTGACCTGACGCTCCTGCATAGCCTCGAGGAGGGCTGACTGAACCTTGGCAGGGGCGCGGTTGATTTCGTCGGCGAGGACGAAGTTAGCGAAGACTGGACCCTTCTTGACGGTGAACTGCTCGCTCTTCTGCGAATAGACCATAGTACCCACCACGTCGGCAGGCAGCAAGTCAGGGGTGAACTGTATACGGCTATACTTAGCGTCGATCAGCTGAGCGAGGGTCTTGATGGCAAGGGTCTTGGCCAAACCTGGCACACCTTCGAGCAGGATGTGACCATCGGCCAGCAAGCCGATGAGCAATGACTCGACAAGATGCTTCTGACCTACAATAACCTGATCCATGCCCTGGGTCAGGACGCCGACGAAGGCGCTTTTGCTCTCAATGAGCTCGTTAAGCTCACGAATGTCTACTCTTTCCATTTTGGTGCTATATGTTTTTATAATTCGTTACTGAATGAAGCTCCGGGCGACTCCCCCTAAAGGGGGACTTTTCCGCAAAATCGGGGGCAAAGATAACATTTTTTGCCGAATTATGCAATAGAAATGGTTCTAAAAAAGTTAAACGCTGATTTAATTTGAGTTAAATCAGCGTTTTTTTATGGTTTTTAACTACCTAATGTCATTGATATCGAACGGAGTGGCTTGATATACGTAGTAGTTGAGCCAGTTGGTGAACAGCAGGTTGGCTACCGAACGCCAGCGTACGAGCGGGCCGTTGTTGGGGTTGCCATCGCGATAGTAGTTGACCGGCATTTCGATGGGCAGGCCCTTGGCCAGGTCGCGCTTATACTCGCGGTCGAGCGTGTCTGGGGCATACTCTGAGTGTCCGGTAACGTAGATCTCGCGACCGCCGCTGGCCATCACCATATAGACGCCCGACTCACGGCTCTCGGCCATGATCTCGAGTTCCGGATGCTTGAGGATGTCTTCGCGACGCACCTCCGAATGACGGCTGTGGGGCACGTAGAACTCATCATCAAAGCCACGGAAGATCGGACACTTGGGGTCGGTCTTGCCATGCTTGAAGATACCGAACATCTTGTGGTCCAAAGGATACTTGGGCACACCGTAGAAGTGATACATACCGGCCTGCGAAGCCCAGCAGATAAACATGGTCGAGGTGACGTGAGTGCGTGACCAGTCGAAGATCTCAGTCAGCTCTTTCCAATAGGTCACCTCTTCATAATCAAGCTGTTCGAGCGGAGCACCTGTAATGATCATGCCGTCGAACTTCTGATTCCTCAGCTCATCAAACAGTGTATAGAAACGCTCCATGTGTTCGCTCGACGTATTCTTCGAGACGTGGGTCGAGATCATCATGAAGACGATTTCAATCTGCAATGGAGTGTTCGACAGCAGACGCACCAGGTCGTTTTCGGTCTGCTCCTTGATGGGCATCAGGTTCAATACACAGATACGCAACGGACGGATGCGCTGGGTGTCGCCTGTCTCATAATCCATCACGAAGATGTTCTCTTTCTTGAGTGCTTCGATGGCGGGCAGGGCTTTCGGAAGTCTTAATGGCATGATTGATGAATTGTTGTATTACTTGGTCTTGACTACGAGGTAGCGGGTGTTGCTCCAGAAGGCGGCAGCATCGTTGATCACGAGCTTGAGGGTACCGTCAGCCTGAGCCTTCATCTCGTATGAGTTGGCTGGGTGCGAAGAGAGTACGTCAGCCTTCTTTGTGCCGATCTCGACGGCGTTGAGCTCACGGATGTCGACCTTGGTGAAGCCGTCGGCAGTGAAGCCCTTGGTGGTGAGACGCTTCTTCGAGAGCACACCGCCCTCGAGCAGTGCGAAGCTGGCGAGTACGTTCTTGTCGCCTACGATATAGTAAGCCGTGTTGAGCATCTGATCCTGGGTGCTGATCACCTCCTGCTGCTGCTCGCTCTGAGCCTGAGTCTCCTCGAGTACCTGCTGGGTCTGGCTGAGGTTCTCGTTCAGTCCGGCAATCTGCTCATCCTTCTCGGCTACCTGAATCTTGTAGCCGGCGATCTCCTCCTGATAACCGGTCACTTCGGTCTGCAGGCGGTCGATGGTCTGCTTCAGCACCTTGTTCTGCTTCAGCTCTGCACCATACTTCTTCTGCAGTTCGTCGAGGGCCTTCTGCTTCTCGGCGATGTTCTTCTGGACGGTAGCGAGCTTCTCGAGCAGGCGTTCACGCTTTTCGACGAGGCTCTGGTCCTCACCGTTCGAGATCTCGATCTGGCCGTTGATAGCATCCAGCTGGTCGCTCACATTCTTGAGAGTGGTCGAGAGCTCATATATCTCATTGCCCTGCTGCAGGGCTACGTATGCCAAGCTGTCGCTGGTATTTGTAGCCTGTACATACTGCTCTTTCTTGACGTAGTTGTCGCAGCTCGAAATAGCCACAGCCACGAGGGCTGCAATGGCGAAAAGAATCTTCTTCATCTTTACGTTCGTTTTTTAATGGTTTTGAATTTTTCGTTATATGTCAAATAAATGTCTTCATTCACATCCTGGCGTCTTCACTCCTCGTCGTCGTCCTGCTTGTATTTGTTCTTGTGGACCTTCTTCTCTTTCGGAGCTTCGGGCTTACCCCCTACGATGAGTACAATCTCACCCTTGGGCTCTACCTCAGTGAAGTGTGCAATCAGTTCAGCCAAGGTGCCACGCTGGGTTTCGGCGAAGCGCTTGCTGATCTCACGGCAGACGGCTGCCTGACGCTCCTCTCCCATCACCTGAGCCAGCTGCTCAAGGGTCTTGACAAGGCGATACGGGCTCTCATAGATGATCTGGGTGCGAGTCTCCTGGGCAATCTCACGCAGTCGTGTCTCACGACCCTTCTTCTGCGGCAGGAAACCCTCGAAGCAGAACTTCTCGTTGGGCAATCCGCTCTGCACCAGCGCAGGCACGAAGGCTGTAGCTCCCGGCAGGCACTCCACCTCGACGCCCAGTCGGCAGCATTCCCTCACCAGCATGAAACCCGGGTCGCTGATGCCGGGGGTACCCGCGTCGCTTACCAGAGCCACCGTCATGCCCGAGGCGATGCGTTCGGCCATCTGGGTCGAAGTCTCGTGCTCGTTGAACTTATGATGGCTCTGCATTGGCACGTGGATGTCGTAGTGCTGCATCAGGACGCTCGACGTGCGGGTGTCTTCGGCCAATATCAGGTCGGCCTCCTTCAAGACACGGATAGCCCTGAAGGTCATGTCCTCCAGGTTGCCTACGGGTGTCGGTACGACGTAGAGTTTTGCCATTGGGTGTTAGTTATTATTGTAAATCAGGGCACAAAGTTACTCCTTTTTCGCCACATAATCATCATTCGCATTTGAAATATGGAATAATTTTCTGCAAAAGGAGAACATTTGCACTATGGAATGAGCGAAAGCAGTACTTTTTCAATACCCCTTCGCACGTCAGTATGCTTACACGTATGGTTGTTGACGAAGATGCTCACGGCGTAGGTTCTGCCGTCCGATCCCTTCAGGTAGCCTGCGTATGTGACGGCGCTCTTGATCGTACCGCTCTTGAGCCGGCCCTTTCCTGCCAGCCGCGTGTCTCTGAGCAGACGACGCACGGTGCCCTCTCGTCCGACTATCGGGATTGCCCTGCGGAAATCGTCATCGAACTGCATGTCGGCCAGCAGCGAGTTCATGAAATGGGCCGTCACACGGTCGCTGGGCGAGAGTCCACAGCCGTCATACATCTTGATGCCCTCCATGTCTACACCTCGGGCTGCCCAGTAATCCTCGATGGCCAACAAGCCACTGTCGAGGCGGCACGAAGGGGTGAGCAGGTGCAGCAGGGTCTCTGCCTCGAGGTTGAGGCTCTCAGCCAGGGTGTTGTTCATCACCTCGCGCAGCACCATGCCGCTGTCGGGCAGCAGGTTACTCATCGGTTGCATGTATTCAGTATCGATATCTTCGATGAGCCAATCGGGATTATAGCATTCGAGCCCCGGCAGGGCCACCGCTGCCGTATCAATCAGCGCCACGCTGTCGGGCCACACATAGTCACTGCCCAACACCCTGAAGCCCGTGGCGGCCGTCACCAGTTTCATTACCGAAGCTGGTATCATCAGTCGTTCAGCGTCGTAGCTGTAGATCACCTGGCTGCGTCCGATGGCGGGATTCCCCACCGTAGGCGCCGTCTTCGGGGCACTCTGGGGCAATCGTACCACCTCGAGTGTCACCGTGGCATGCTTCATGCCGGGCGACGTGAGCCATTGGGTAAACGTAGCGGGCATGGTACGCAATTGTGCATTGCCCGTCGCACAGAGTAGCAACTGGAGCAATGCACAAGCTATTATGCATAAATACTTAGGTTTCATCATTCTATGTGTAGTCGCAAGAGTGATATGCTGTCGACGAATACGGGCGATGCATGGGCCGAATCATGAGCCAGCACGAAGCCGAAGACTGCCGAGCCGAACGGCTGCAGCGAGTCGGCATAGACCGTCAGGCAATAGGTTCCATCAGCATCGATGATACGCTGGGCCGATCCTACGGGTTCATGCTGCTCCTCCTCTTCCTCCTGACGATATCGGCGGTTGGGGTCGGGTTTCTTCTCGGCAGCGGTGAGCGAGATCGAGGCCACCAGCTGCTGACCCTCCACCAGCTGACGCACGTCGAACCTCCACTTGAGCGTATCGCCCTCGTGGTAGTTGCTGTCGGCCGGCAGCTCCCAGAAGCGGAAGTCGGCCAGGCGCTGTGGGTCAAGCACGAGGTGCGGTCTGAGGCTCCAGAGCTCCACGCTGTCGCCCTCGGCACTGACGTCGAAGTCGCGCTGCTCGGTCACCAGCAGGCCCCATCGCTCCTGCTCCTCCTTCAGTCGCTCGTCGACGTGGCCATACACGCGGGTCAGCAGGTTGAGGTGCTGCGCGTACCACATCAGCGACGAGTCGTACTGCTGACGGCTCACGTGATGCTTCTGCAAGACGGCACCCATCACCTCCTTCTGATACTGCTCAGTCTCGATGAAGTGATGGTTGGCAGCCTGCATCTCG
>JAZUEP010000148.1:0-30408 GCA_045640225.1 Bacteroidales bacterium
ACGCTTCATTTGTTGGCTCTTACAAGCCTGTGATGGACGGAAAGGAAATAACCTATCAGTTCATTCCGCAGATTTTTACCAATGCTTACGTGGCTGCATGGAATGATCCGAAGAACGACTATTACCTTGTGATTGAAGAGATAAATCGTGGCAACTGCGCACAGATTTTTGGTGACCTCTTCCAATTGCTTGACCGCAATGCCGATGGCTTTTCAGAGTATGGTATTGTAGCTGATGCTGATCTAAGAAAGTATCTTGAAACGGCTGTTGATGAGGATGGTAACCCTATACTGATTAACAAACAAGGAATCCACAAGGGAGAACTTCTGCTTCCTCCCAACCTCAGTATTCTCGCCACAATGAACACCAGCGACCAGAGCCTTTTCCCGATGGATAGTGCCTTCAAACGTCGTTGGGCATGGGAGTTTGTGCCAAGTACCTACAACGAAGATGACAACTACGAGTTGACCTTTGGCGATAAGACCTACAAGTGGCATGACTTCCTCGATGCCGTTAATCCTCGAATCAAGGAAGCTACAGATTCTGAGGACAAACAGCTGGGTGCATACTTTATCAAGTCGGACATGGATGCCGAGGGATTTAAGTCTAAGGTTATGTATTACCTTTGGAGTGAAATCTGCAAGGAAGAATACAAAACACGCAACAACTTCTTCCGTCATAAGGTTGGTGATAAACCTGATGTGGAGTTTACATTCAATGAGCTCTACACAGATGGCCCCAAAGATGCCACTTTGCTCAACGAGTTTATGGAATATCTAAAAATTGGCGAACAATGAACTGGAAAGAAAGCGCATTAGACGCATTACATAGAAGTCTCTACCCCGTACCACAGGAGCTGAATGAGATAGATTGGAAAGGTGGCTTGTCGAACAAGACAGAGCGTCTGGCTCAGCATCTCTGCGCCTTTGCTAATTTGAAAGGCGGCGGTGTGCTGGTATTTGGCGTGAAAGACGATGCCACCTTTGAGGATGTCACGAAGGAAACGATTGAAGAGACGACCAAGACACTTGGCAACATCGCCAAGAATAACCTTGCATGGTCAATCCAATTGGAGCATGCTGTATTGGATTTTGAGGGTCATGCACTTCTTTTCATCCGCATCCCGGAGCAGCAGAACAAGCCTGTCTATCTGCGTGGACGTGATATTTATGAGGCTTACATCCGTTCGGCTGGCCATACTGTAAAGATGTCTAGTGAACAAGTACACGAAATGCTTGCCCTGTCGCATGGTTTGACCTTTGAGAAACGTGTGGCATGTGGCGCAATATCGGCAGAACGAGTGCTTGAACTGCTTGACTATAAGAAACTCTACGAACTCATTGATCGAAAGATTCCGCAGGATCAGAATCGAATCATAGAACAGATGCTGGAGTTCGGCATGATAGAGCAACAAGAAGATCTCTATAACATCCTCAACCTCGGTGCCATACTCTTTGCTTATAAGTTGAAAGACTTTGAGTCTTTGGCAATGAAAGAAGTGATTCTTCGCAAATATGCTGGTTCTAACAATCGTGTATTGAGCCTTGAATACAAAATGGATACAGGCTATGCGATCGGATTGGAGGCCTTGATTGATACCGTTATGCAATTCACAGGTACTGAGTATATTGAGGTGAAGAGAACATCAATTCCAACTTATCCACGTGTTGCCATACGCGAGTTGGCGGCAAATCTTTGTATCCATCAAGATTTTGCGATAACTGGTATGCCTATCACCATCGAGGTGTTTGACAATCGACTCGTCATGACTAATCCTGGAGCTTGTCTCAATGACGTAAATCGTCTTATTGACCTACCACCTCATTCTCGCAATGAGGCGATGGCACAACTCATGCTGCAACTCGATCTTTGTGAGAGGCGAGGCAGTGGTTATGACCGTGCAGTAGAAGCTATTGAAGCAATGTTGTTGCCAGCTTACAAAGTGCAGAGTGGAGATGACTTTACTCGTGTATTCCTCTATCCGAAGAAAGATGTTAAGGAAATGACAAAGGAGGAGCGCATACAGGCTTGCTATCAACATACCTGCCTTCTATACGAAGATAAGGTTGCTGTAACCAATCAAACTATGCGCGAACGATTTGGACTTGATGCAAAGGGTACATCAATGATTTCGCACATCATAGCTGACACATTGGAGAGTGGCTTGATCAAGTACGAAAATCCAGAAACGAGCTCAAAACGCTATGCAACTTACATACCATTCTATGGATAGAATCTTATTTTCAAGCTAATTGGTGTCGTGAAAGAAACGTACTGAAATTCAACTTATTCCAATTTTCAAGCTATTTTATAGAACATGTTTTGTGCATTCCCTTTATAGTTGAGTTTAATTGCAAAGTATATTCGGAGGCTACGAAATGTATTCTGTTTATGATATAGTGGACATGAGCTTACAAATAAATGGATAGATAGTTAATCATAGCTAAAAAACAAGCTAATGAGAGCTAATAGCTCGAAGTTCTAATTTTTCTGCCTTATCTTTGCCTCAAAAAAGCTATGAGCCAACAGAAAAATATTCCCAACCAATACCTCAAGTATGACTTCACATACGAAGGTCAAAGACATAAAGGCAAGATACTTTTGGACGAAGATACACCAAATCTGAACTTGGTGTACGATGATCATGATATGGAAGACATTTGGGTTAAGTGTATTCAACATAAAGGATGTAAGATCGAACTGAATATTACTATAGCCGACGATTGGAATGAAATGGAAAATCTTGGCAAAGTAGTTGCTTCGGCATGGGTATTAGTTTACAAAAAAGATAATTTGATAGCTTCCTTTGAACCTGATTGTTGGTCATACATAGATGAGTCAGATAAATCAAATAATACCTGTAAAGGGACATTCTATGATAAGGAACTGACAACTCGTGGCTGTAAATTGTGTGATAATCCAATGAAGTGCAAAAGGAGATAGTATACAATTTAATCAGATAAACAAATGCAGGAACTATTACTTACAAAATACGCCATGTTATCCCAGAAATTGAACGCTTCGGTTTATGAGGATATTGCAGACCCAGAGGAATATACAAGGAAACTGCAAGAAGAAATAGACCTTCTGCAATCCTGCTTGGATGAAGGCTAAAGACAATTCGGAGTCTGGATAGTGTCCGCTGGTCGTTCATTGCTCAATCCTCCACATGTAATCTTTGTATTGAAGCAGGAAGTCACGAGGGCTGACACGCGAATACGCGATGTCGAGCGAATGCTGAAAACACTGTTGATGCGAGTCGAAGTACCACCAGTGCGTCGAGGCGAGTCCACCGGCAAGGCGCAAGCGGCATTCGTATTCGACGTCGGGATGGGCAATCAGGAATTTGCCGAGTTCTGTTGTTGTAATCCAATCCATAGAATGTGATCTTGAAATTTGACCGTGCAAAGTTCGTTGATCGTTGTGAATTAGACAAATGTTTTAGATCTTCTTAGATCTTCATCTTCGCGATTTAGATCGGGTTAGATCAATTAGGTAGGCGGGCATTGCAAAACGCCTGGAATCATAAAGCCCGATGTTCTGATAGTGAAACGATTAATCTTCGACGGAATTATGAAAATCTATGTTGCCAGCAGTTGGCGAAATGTGTACTTCCCTCAGGTGGTTGAGGGTTTGCGTAAGGCAGGGTTCGAGGTGTACGACTTCCGCAATCCTCCTTCGGGCGGTAATGGCTTCAGGTGGAGCGACATCGGTGCGGACTACATGGAGTGGAGCCCTGAGGAATATCGACGTAACATGGGGCATCCGCTGGCTGTCAGGCAGTTGGCGAACGATGTCGAGGCTATGCGCGATTGCGATGCGTGCGTCCTGCTGCTGCCTTGTGGCCGTTCGGCTCATACCGAGGCCGGATGGTTCGCCGGTCAGGGCAAGAAGGTGTTCGTGCTGATTCCGGAACGTCAGGAACCCGAACTGATGTACGGCCTCTTCGACGGCATCGCCACTTCGGTCGACGAGGTCGTGGAGTTGTTTTTCTGTCATCTTTAGTGATGAAGTTAGGTCCATTATTGCGTTTATTGCCCTTATAGCATCATTTTCTTTCAAGAAAATTGCTGAGCTCTGAGAAATAATTCGTATCTTTGCGCACCTTTATATTTAGACAGTTTTGTTAATTATTATCAACTTGCGAGAAACTTGAAACTATGTATTTTTCAGGTACAATCCAGTTGCCATTGGAAAGCATTCTCCTAATAGGCTATTGATTATGACAGAATATGAACTTCAACAATATCTGCGCATCAATTTCCCAAAAGAGGATGATGCTTGCGACTGGAAGGAAATGAAGAACCTCAAGAACTCTTTTGCTGGGCAAGAGGGTGATGATGTTATTTCCTATGTGTCGGCTATTGCCAATATGGAAGGTGGCCATCTAGTTATAGGTGTGCAGGATAAGGCGCTTGATATCATTGGTACAGATCTATCGAAACTAATGTTCAATGGCAGTCAGGCAACGCCAGAGTCGACTGCTTTCAAACTGACGGAGCATTGTACGAATCTCTCGTCAGAGGGATTGACGATTGAGGAATACGTTACTGAGGATACTCATAAGACGGTTTGGATCGTGCATATCCCCAAGCATCTGCCTCGCCGTCCCGTCTATGCCCATAAGAAGGCTTGGCAGAGGGTGAAGGATTCGCTGGTGCAGATGCGTCCGGAACGCATGGAGGCTATTCTTGACGAACCAATCTTTACGGCTGAAGATTGGTCGGCTGTTGTTGTACCTAATGCCTCAATCGATGATCTGGAAGAACTCGCTATCGCAAAGGCACGAAAGATGTATAAGAAGGTGCATTCTCGTATTCCTGCTCAAGAGGTCGATGCATGGTCGGTAGAAGAATTGCTGAGCAATAGTGGATTGATGATAGAGGGAAAGTTGACCCGTGCGGCAATTATCCTTCTGGGTAAGCCTGTGTCGGTATATAAACTTCGTCCTGCTGTGGTAGAGGTAACTTGGTCATTGAGAGATGAACAAGAGGAAATCATTGACTACGAGCATTTTACCGCACCATTCATCCTGACTGTAGATGAGATACTTGCTAAGATTCGCAATCTCACAATGCGTGAGTTGCCTGGTGGTACACTCTTCCCTGACACGATGAAGCAGTATGATGACTATACGATTCGTGAGGCATTGCACAACTGTATTGCCCATCAGGATTACACCCTCCAGCAACGTATCAACCTTGTCGAGAATCCTGGATTCGTTTATTACGAGAATGGTGGCAGCTTCATTCCTGTTACCCTTCAACGTGCGCTTGCTACCAAAGGCCCTCAACGACATTTCCGCAACGAATGTCTGTGTAAGGCTATGACTCACTTCAATATGATTGATACCGTAAGCCGGGGTATCAAGAAGATGTTTAATGAGCAGTTGGTCAGAAGATTCCCAATGCCAGATTTTGAAATTGATGCTGCGAACAAGGTGGTTGGTGTGCGTATCTATGGCAAGGTGATCGATGAGAAATACACGCAGTTGCTGAAAACCGATACGTCGCTTTCTTTACAGGAATGTCTGTGCTTGGATGAGATTCAGAAGACCGGTACTACTTCAAAGGAAGGACTTGCCCTATTGAAGGAGAAAAATCTCATCGAGACGCAGAATGGTCATTATACGATTTCACTAAAGGTTGCAAAACTGACTCATCAGGTTGCAAAATATACAAAGGATAAGGGTCTTGTGCATGAAGCTCTCGTGAAGCTCACCCTGCAACTTGCTCACAATGCAGGTACTGATGGCTTTAAGCGCAAGGATGCATTCGAGATCCTACAGCATAGTTTGCCTTCTGGAACTGACGAAAGTAAACTACGTTATGTGGGTAGATTGCTGGTCAATATGGCTGTGGCTGGACAACTGAAAAGTTCGGAGAGCGGCAAGTCATGGATAATAACCGAAAAGGGCGAAAACGACCTTGTTTCATAAGATTCGGTCGTTTTATCGGTCGTTTTTTGTTTTTTCGGTCTTCTTTCGTCGATTTTGGCCGATTATTTCGTCATCTGAGCATTGAACGGTCGTTATATCACCCCCAGTTGTTTGGATAGGCTAAAATGCCCCATTGAGATAAGCTCGTGTCTGGACGTAGCTCGGTTCGTAGTAGGCGCTTGAGTTGTAATTGTCGATCGTATCGCAAATGGGTGAGGCATAGACGTCCTGTATTGTTCGGACCAGATCATGCCCTTGCCTTGATACGGAGTCAATCAGTCGTGCATACACTTTGCCCATCTGCAATTCTGTAGGAACTTTGTCGGTGTATTCTGCATCGATGGCAGTAACATCCACATTTCCCTCGGTGAGGTGGTATTCCTCCTTCCAATTGCTCACTACCTGCTCGGGGTTCAGGCAATGGTTAGTCTCGGCTATAGAGAGTTGGCGGGCAAGTCCCTCACTGCCAATCTGCTGCACCACATAGCAATTGCGTTGCTTGATGCTGCGTGCCACACGTTCTATCATGTAACATACGAAGTAGAGGTCGTTGAAGGTTATTTCTTCGTCGGGGAAATAGATGTTGCTCATTGCTTGGGTTCGATTTCGTAGTGTTCGATATACTTTAAGGTGGCTAATGCCTTGTCGTTGCAGAAGATAATTATACATTTTCTGCACGGCAAAAATATGCTATTTTGGATAGAATTGCAAATTTCTGCTCGAAATCTTTTCGTTTCCTCCCAATCTATTCTCTATTTCCTTTAGATTTGCCACTCCAAATTCTCATTTTTTTTGCTCTATTATTGGTCGCTTCTACCTACCATTCAGGGGAATCGTTGGGCCTGCGCTCTAAATGCCGCAAGTTGTTCCTCTTGTTTCAAACTCCCTTCCACTCCTTCCACTCCTTCCACTCTGCGAGTGAAATGCATCAATCGACCCAACAGTTTTTATGGCTCGCAGAGTGTAAGGAGGGAAAAGGAGTTTGAAATAAAAACTCGCACTACGTCGATCTGCCAGTCGTGGTTTAGCGGAGAGTTAAGGAGAGGAAGGAGAGTGGAGGTCACTGATTAGAACTCTCCCTACTCCCCAACCTCTCCGCAAAAAACGCGGCAAACAGATCGACACGGGGGAAGCTCCTTGTGTGTGTCCTTGGATGCATGGGGGATAGTGGTCCGCAAATGATATGAAAACAGGCAAAACCTGCAGATAATAGAAAAAAGTGGCCTGATATCGGGATATTTTTTCGATTTTTCTTGCCCGATTCGACTAAAATGCGTAATTTTGCACCGTCAAAGTGCAGAATATTGCGATTCGTGCACTATGATAGTGCATTTTTTTGTTGTTTTAATTGATCATGAACTATGCAACGCCTGATAGATAATTACAGAAGATTATTGATGCTGACAGAAAGTAGGTTCCACAGATATATGTACGACAAGGTGAACTGGAATGCTCGCCTTGTTGGTATTGTTGGGGCTAGAGGCGTGGGTAAGACGACAATGATTCTGCAGCATATCAAGGAGGAAAGAGATGTGAACCTTTGCCTGTACGTCAATGCCGAAGACTTTTATTTTGCTTCGCACAAGCTGGTGGATCTTGCTGATGAGTTCTGCAAAATGGGAGGGGAATACCTTTACATCGATGAAGTGCATCGATATGAAGGCTGGTCACGCGAGCTGAAATTGATTTATGACTATCATCCAGCGTTGAAAATAGTGTTCTCTGGGTCGTCCGTCCTTGAAATCAACAAAGGTGTCCAGGCGGACCTTTCCCGACGAGCAATAAAATATACAATGTACGGTTTGTCCTTCCGTGAGTATCTGGAGTTGTTCGAGGGAATCAAGTGCCGGTCTTATACGTTGACAGAGGTTCTGGAGCACAAGGTGGAAATGGAGGCCAGCTTCCGTCCACTGATATACTTCCGTCGATATATCCAACAGGGTTACTATCCTTTTGCATTGGAGGATGATTACAATGAAAAGCTTGTAGCAGTAATAACAAAATCACTGGAAACTGATATCCCTGAGTATGCCAACATGAACGTGTCGACAGGCCGTAAACTGAAGCGGCTGATGGCCGTGATTGCAGAAAGTGTTCCGTTTAAGCCCAACATGGTAACATTGGCCGAACTATTAGGCGTATCGCGCAACAATGTGGCAGACTATCTGTTATACATTGAGGAGGCAGGATTGATAACACAATTACGCGACCAGACCGGAGGCATCCGTTCGCTTGGGAAGGTGGATAAGGTATATCTGGAAAACACCAATCTGATTTATGCTTTGGCTAAAGCTGACAAGGCGGAAATTGGGAATGTGCGCGAAACTTTCTTTATGAACCAGCTTCATGTGGTTGATGATCCAATCACTTCCTCGGTTTCGGATTTTATGGTTGGTGACATCACCTTTGAAGTCGGAGGAAAGAAGAAGAAACAAAAGCAGATTCAAGGTGTGGACAATGCCTATGTCGTGAAAGATGACATTGAATATGGTGCCATGAATGTGATACCTCTCTGGATGTTCGGATTGCTGTATTAATCTCAGACGGAGCTGTGTCAAATCCCCTTACTCCCCAACCTCTCCGCTCATTGGCTCACGTGGCGTCAATGAAGTTAAGCATGCGGAATCTGGATGATGTTCGCTTCGAGCGCGATGGAGAGCTTCGCGATGGAGGCCAACGTCAGGTTGTGCGTGCCGTTCAGCCAGCGGCTTACCTCTGTCTACAGGAACGATTATGCAATATAGTTATAAAGATTGAAATCTGTCGGTGAGTCAATCGGGATACGAACGACAATTGTTGTTCCTTGCCATTCGATAGTATCGGGCAAACCGATGATTTGTTGCTGTGCCTTCTACTATTCCGAACAGATTGTTCAGGATTTCGGATAGTTTGGCATCGTCAGGCAGTGACTTTATGCAGACCATCACTAAAACTAAATAGCGTTCAAACAGCGGGTCAGACTCTTCATGTCGTGGCAATAGGTGACATCTACATCGCTCAACTTAAGCTGGCGAGGAGAGAATCTGCCGACGGCAACGATGTCGAACATCTTCTGAACGAAATCTGACATATTGACAAGTAGAATATGATGACTGCTTTCAATGAGGTTATACAGCTCGTCGGCAGCAGAACGCGATAGGGAGTCTACACCTTCCATATCAAAAAGATATTGACAATCTTCCTGAAGTGTCTGTGCAAAGACCTCAATTGTGCGTCGCGTGCGGATCTCTGTTCCTAAGATGTCCTTTATTTTAAGAATTTGCTTGTTCATAACTACTTTTGCCTTTTTAATGGTGCAAAGATAGCATATTAATTACCAATGACCAAATTTCTGTCGAAGAATTTGAGTTTTTTATGCAAAATGTGCTTTTTATGGTCCGGAATGATTGTGATTTGGAATAAATTGCTTATCTTTGCAGCGTTCCACTTTTGGGTTATTTCAGAGTGGAATGTAGTGGCAAAGTTCGGAAGCCAGTTAGTGTCTGCAAAAAAATATCTCGGGCCGATGCAGTATTATGCGTATCCGTGCATTTATAGAGTAGAGGGGCCAGGGAAGCGGATAGCAGCGGTGTAAGCGATTTTGGCCGATTCGATTATCAATGAGCATTGAACAAGACATAGCCGAGCTTTTAGGCAAAGGGGACCCGCAAGCCGGGAAACTGCTGTATGAGACGTATGCCCGTTGGCTGCTGGGCGTATGCCTGCGCTATGTCGGCGACCACTTCTTCGACTGTGAGGCGGGCATCAGCGTGGCTTCGGTACTGATCGACGGTTCCATCTCGGCCTGTACCAGCATCCGGAGCGACTACCATCAGGGGAATATCTATCACGATGACCTGATGACGGTATGGAACGAAAAATTCGAGCCCTACCGCAAACGCGAGTGGACTCGAACGATGGCTCCCTGTTCGGAGTGTAAGTTATACCGCTACTGTGAGGGCGGTGGCATGCATCAGCGTGGCGAAAATGGCGAGCTGATAGGGTGCAGGATGCGTCGCCTATAGCGTGCCCTTCCGACGCTTGAGTTCGGTGAGGAACTGCTCGGCACGGACAAGGTCGTCGGGGGTGTCGATGCCGACGGTCTCGATGTCGACCTGACGGACCGTGATGTGCAGGCCATTCTCGAGCCAGCGAAGTTGTTCGAGGCTCTCGGCCAGCTCGAGGGGCGTCTGTGGCATGGACGTGATGCGAAGCAGGGCCTCGGGACGATAGGCGTAGAGACCGATGTGCTTCAGGAAGGTATGGCGCTGGAGCCACTCCTCCTGCGGAATGCCGCGAAGATAGGGGATGACGCTACGGCTGAAGTAGAGCGCCTGGCCACGCTGACCGACGACGACCTTGGGCGAATTGGGATTGAGCAAGGCCTCGAGTCCGTCCTCGGGATGGAAGGGCTTGACGAGGGTAGCGATCTCGGTCTGAGGATCCATGAAGCAGTCCTGCACGGCCTGGATCTGCTGGGGTGCGATGAAGGGTTCGTCGCCCTGTACGTTGATGATGACGTCGTATGCGGTGCCCAGTGCCTCGGTGACCTTCTGGTAGGCCTCGCGCACACGGTCGGTGCCGCTATGATGCTCGGTGGAGGTCATGACGACGCGACCGTTGAAGGCCACTACGGCATCGTAGATACGGGCATCGTCGGTAGCCACGACGGCCATGTCGACCAGGGGCGCCACCTTCTCGTAGACGCGCTGTATGACGGGTTTTCCGCCCAGCAATGCCAGCGGTTTGGCCGGAAAGCGGGTGCTGGCATAGCGGGCAGGGATGATAGCGATGGTTTTCATATAGAATAGTTTACTGAAGTTTCGCAAGAGCGAAATTCGCTTGGGAATTACTGACGGATGCTGTTGAAGTAGCCCTCCCAGAACTCCATCTGTGCCTGGTTAGGAGCAGGGGTGAGGTGGAAGCCCTGATGGATGTCCATGACGGTGGCTTCGCCCTGACGGTAGGTAGTCCAGTAAGGCAGGCCCTGAGCGTTAGGATCGCCGGTCTTGATGAAGTTGATCCAGTACTGTGGCAGGATCTGTGCCATGTGCTGCTCGGTGTCGGTCATCGGACCCCAGTTCCATCCGTAGATGAAAGGCATCTCGGCCACATGGGTAGCGCCACGGGTCTGCTTGAGGATGGAGTTCTGTGACTGCTGGTCGAAGTAGTACATGTAGACGCGACCCTTGCCGGTGCGGCTCTGCAGGTTGGCCCATGCCCAGGTGCTCCAGCCGAATGCGGTGTCGCGGAAGATGTCCTGCACGGCATAGAGTGCCTCCTGATCGTTGGTGGCAGGGTAGGCCTCGAGGGCCTTCGATGCCCAGTCGCCATATTGTGCGGTCATGCCCTTGTAGGCCTCGAGCTGCATCTGGTAGACGAAGAGCGAACCCTCGTCCGAGTTGTAGCCGATGAGCACGTCGACATCGTTGTACTTGCCCTGCTCGTAGAGGCGGTACTGATCGCCCGTGATGGCCACACCATCGACCACAGGCCAGAACTGCTCGCCCTGGGTGGCCTTGATGATGTCCTCGCCACTGACCTGACGGAACTGACGCATCTTCTTGGCACCGAGCTTCTGCTGGAAGGCCTTGCCCTGAGCCTCGGCCATGGCGTAAGGCTTCATGGAGGTCATGCCGCCAGCGGCAGCCACAGGGCAGAAGTTGCCGCCACTCTCGCTGATGGCAGCACGGAACAGACCCTTGCAGAGCGGTGAGGCGCAAAGGATGCTGACCGAAATGCCACCGGCCGACTCGCCACAGATGGTGACCTTGTCGGGATCGCCACCGAACTGGGCGATATTGTCGTGTACCCACTGGAGGGCACAGATCTGGTCGTAGATGCCATAGTTGCCCGAGATGCCTTCAGGCGACTCCTTCGAGAGGTCGGGGTGAGCCATGAAGCCCAGGGCGCCCAGGCGGTACTCGATGCTGACATAGACGATGCCTTCGCGGACGAAGCTCTCCTGTGTGCCGCTATAGGTGCCGGTTGAGAATCCGCCACCATGGATCATGACAAAGACGGGAAGCTTCTCGTCCTTCGAGATGGCAGGAGTCTCGACACTGAGGTAGAGGCAATCCTCGCTCATGCCCAGGTCGGAACCACCCTGGTTAGGATCGGGAGTCTGCCAGGGACGGTCGCCCCATTTCTCGGCCTTGTATACACCCTGCCATGGACGCTTGGGGACAGGCTTCTTCCAGCGAAGTTCGCCCACAGGAGCCTCGGCATAAGGAATGGCACGATAGAGGGCATGATCGTCGTGGAGCTCGCCTTCGATCTGACCCTGGGCCACGGTAGCGTGGAGCAATGGGGTAGGAGCAGGGATGTTGAGGGTCTGTGCCAGGACATTGGACTGGAGCGTCCAGCCCGAACGCTGACGCAGGCGCTGCTGGCCCACGAAGTTGTGAGCGGCATTGTTGTCGCCCTTGAGCTGCCAGTCGAGCCAGGCAACGGCAGGATAGCTGAACTCGCCACCGTGAGGCTGACGATAGGTGCCGCCATGGCCAACAGGATAGTTGATGGCAAAGGCAGGAACGTGCTGGATGCGACTGAAGTCGTCCATACCGTTCTGGTAGGCAATGTCCTCAGGACCACCAAGGAGGTAGAGGATTGGACCGTGAATGCTCTTGAGCTGATCCTTGCCCGGCATAGGCATGCCAGGGATGGCGGTGCTCGGGTCGAGGAAGAGGCCAGAGTTGCAGATCATGTAGGTAGTGATGCGCGTATCGGCACAGTTGAAGAGCGTCTGCAGGCCACCGCACGACATGCCGGCAGCACAGATGGCACGGGTGTTGACCTTCTGGTAGAGAGGCGAGGCAGGATCGAGGTTCTGACGGATGGCCCAGTCGATCGAGGCTGTCTGCTGCTGTGGGGTAGACATAGGACCACGGTAGGGCTCGTCGTCGACAGGGAAGTGGCCGGTAGCAACGACCAGGTAGCCGTGCGAGGCAATCTCGTTGAGGAAGAGGTAGTGCTCCCAAGGCGAGTCGGCACAGGCACCATTGCCCCATACGAGGACCGGCAGCGGATTAGAGGCGCTGAAGGCATCGAGGTTGCGAGGATAGAACACGGTATGATCGGCAAAGCCACGGACTTCGGCCATGACAGCCTTGTGCAGGCCGGTGCCACCGTCCTCGACCGTGCGGGTCTGGACCTCGAAAGGCTTCTTGCCCTCGCCATTGAGCAGGTCGAGCATCACCTCGGCATAGCGACGGCCCAGGATGCGATAGCCTTCGGCCGTGAAGTGGAGCTTGTCGGGACGACCCGGGCAGCCGTACGACGAAACGGCATAGGCCGTAGGAATCGACTCGTGGATGCGGTCGATGATGGCATTGTGGTGATAGCAGCAGCCACCGTCCTCCTCGGTCATCAGTTCGCCTACGAGCAACGGCACGTCCTGTGCCTTGAGGTTGAGTTCGGCCAGCATGCGGTCGTAGATCACCTTGAGGCGCTCGGGCCAGTCCTGCTGATTGTTGTCGGTGCAGCCCTGATGAACCAGGATGCCCTTGATGACGCCTACCTTCTGTGCCTCGCGTGCACATTCGATGATGCGACGATAGGGGTTGTTGTCGTACTCCTTGCAGAAGTTCTTGAGCCAGTCAGGACTGCCGGCAATGTAGTCGGGCGCCAGGTCCTCGTTGAAGAGGTTGATAGATGCACCACCGACGGCCACGTGGATGACACCTACCTTGACCTCCTCGGGCAGACGCTCGACGAGCGTGCGGCCAAAATAATCGGCAGGAGTGAGGCCCGTCCATTCGCGACAGAGCGGCGGAACGGCAGCATACCACTGGCCCTTCTGACGGCCGATCTTGGGCATGTCGACGGCCGACATCATACGGAAGCGCGTTGAGATGCCCTGACGGTCCTGCGACTCGATCTTGGCATTGCCCTCCATGTTGGACTGGCCGAAGCAGAGGTAGATGTGGAAGTTGGGGTCGAACTGTGAAGGCTGAGGAATCTCGCCGGCAGCCTTCTCGCCGTCGCTGTAGTTGAGCACGGCATTCTGCTCGTAGAAGTTCGAGACGTTCTGGGCAACGGCAGCCGTGTGCCAGACGTTGGGCAATAGGCTGCAGAGCAGTGCGCCTAAGCCAATGATGGTCCTGAATCTGTTCATAGGAAATGAATCTGTATTATGTTTTGCTTGAATAGATGTATTAGCGCGCACGAATGCGGGTAATGTGGGTGCAAAGATAGAGTATTCGGCCGAGATATCCAAATTTTGTGACCGAATCTTTGCCGTTTGGCCAAAAAATGGGTCAGGAATTTGGCAAATCGCGGAAAAAGTTTTATCTTTGTGCCGCCTTTCGTGCAGCCCATGGCACACAACACGGCCGCCCCGGCTGACGCGAAGACCCCTGAAGCCCATGCTAAGACCCTGGACCCTGCTGCTCAATATCGAGCGCAAACACAAGACAATGCCATTGTACCAGCTGCTGGCCTCCGAACTGCAGCGACTGATAGCCACGGGTGTGCTGCATCCGGGCGATGCCCTGCCCAGTAGCCGCGAGCTGGCACAACAGCTGAAACTGAGCCGCAAGACCGTGGTGACCGCCATGGCCCAGCTGGAGGATAGCGGACTGCTGATGCACAAGGAACGCGTAGGCCTGTTCGTGGCGCGTACGTTGGACGGCACGTCGGGCGTGTCACCCGAGGAATCGCTGCACCGACCGACACGCCTGCACCTGACCATAGACGAGGGCCTGACCGACCCGTCGCTGATGCCCGCCAAGCTGCTGATGCGAGCCTATGGCATGATCTTCACACGCATGTCGAAGCTGAAGCTGCAGGAACCGATCGACTTCAAGGGCGTGGAGTCGTTCCGCCGGTCGATTGCCACCGGCATCAGCCTGAGCCGCGGCATCAACGCCACGACCGACGAGGTACTGATTTCGAGCGGCAACAAGCACACCGTCTACCTGATAGCGCGCACCTTGCTGCATCCGGGCGACACGGTAGCCGTCGAGGCCATGTGTCGCGAGTGCGTCATCGAGACGTTCCGTATGGCCGGGTTGCGTGTGATAGAGATTCCGGTCGATGCGGACGGCATGCGCGTGGACTGTCTGGAACGCGAGCTGAAGCAGGATCCGACGATCCGGTCAGTGTTCGCCACGACACACTTCCACTACCCGACTACGGTGCCCCTTTCGGCCGAGCGACGCAAACAGCTGGCAGCACTGGTGACAGAGCACGACCTGCTGCTGATGGAGGACGACTTCGACAGCTTTACACACCTTTCGGGCAACGAACAGCTGCCGGTGGCTTCGCTGCTGCCCAAGCGCAACTATGTGTACTTCACGTCGGCCATCCGCATCCTGTCCATCAGTGTGCGTGTAGGCCTTGTGACGTCGTCGCTCGAGAACATCGAACGGATGACCCATTACCTGTCGCTGATTGATCAGCCCGGCAACATCACGATGCAACGAGCCATTCTGGAACTGATCGAACAGGGCGAGATACGTCGACACATCCGAACCCAGGTGAAGACCTACGGCGAACGCCTGGAATACATCAGCCAGGCCATCCGACGCGAGCTGGGCAATCAGGTACACTACCGCAGGCCTGAAGGCGGTCTGGCCATCTGGATCGAACTGCCCTACAACCCGTCGCTCCGCCTGCAGAACAAGGGCATCGACGTCAATGTCATCGAACTGCCCAACGGGCGATTCGGCCTTCGCATCGGCTATGCCTCGCTGTCGAAACGCAACGTCGATCAGCTGATCGAGGCGTTGAAGCGATGAACGGGAACGTGTCTATGGCACGAGATGATAAATATTAAAGCATAAATAATAAGGCTGCCCTCATTACAAAGCATTGAAGCATTGTAGCGGGGGCAGCCTTAAAATTTAATATCTTGCGGGATTACTTGTTGAGGACATAGACCGCGAAGGTCTTGGCACCCAGGTTGACACGGAGGGTCTGACCATCGACGGTCACCTTGCTCTCGCGTGGCACGATCTTCTCGGGCTGATCGAGGGTGTTCTCGTCGTCCATCTCGTCGCAATGGAGCAGAATCTGACGAGCATCGCTGAAGGTAGCACCCTTCTTCATGCCCTGGAACTGAATGTTGAGCTGCTGGGTCTCGTCGCCAACGTTGACAACCTTGACGATGTAAGCGTCGCGCTCCTTGTCGTATACAGCCGATGCGAAGAGGCCGTTCTGGTCGTCGTCGCCGGCAACCGGCTTCTTGTCCATGGTGAGCGACAGGACGTTCGAGCCCTTGTAGTGGCAATAGAGCTGCTGTACATAGTACGATACCGACTTGAACGAGCGGGTGTTGTCGAACCAGATCATGTCAGGACGCCACTGCCAGCCCTTGACGTGAGCGAACAGTGGAGCATAGGTAGCCATGTGCACGATGTCGGCATTGCGCTCGATACCGGTCATGTGGGCAGCCTCGAGGAGCGAGGTGTAGAAGTGGTTCCACTTGTGGTTCTTGGCGCCATGGCAGGCATACTCGCCGGCAAATACCTTAGGACCCTTGCGGTCGTACGAGTCGTAACGATGAGCGCCACAGTTCAGTGGGTTGCCGTCCTTGTCCTTGGCCTTGCCCAGGAACCACTCCTCGTTGCGATAGTAGTGCTCGTCGTAGAGGTCGACCTTGAGCTCCTTCATGCGTGGCTGCAGGAGGTCGAAGTCCCATCCCTCAGAGTTAGGACCGGTGGTGCCGATGAGCTTCAGGTCAGGATAGGCCTTGCGCAGGGCATCGTTGAACTTCTTCAGGCGTGAGGTGAAGGCAGGATTATCAGGATAGTCCCACTGCTCATTGCCTACGCCCAGGTAGTGCAGGTTGAATGGTTCGGGGTGACCCATCTCGGCACGAACCTTACCCCAGGTCGAGGTGACAGGACCGTTGGCGAACTCGACGAGGTCGAGGGCGTCCTGGATGTATGGATCGAGGTCGTCGAGGGCTACATGGACGGTAGCCTCGTCCTTGATGTCGTTCTGGAACTGGCACGACAGGCCGCACGAGATGACCGGAAGAGCCTCGCAACCGAAGTCCTCGCAGAGCTGGAAGTACTCGAAGAAGCCAAGGCCGTACGACTGATGATAGTCAGGGAAGAGGCGGTGAGGGAAGGTATTCTCCCAGCGGTTCTCGTTGGTAGGACGGTTCTCGACAGGGCCTACCGAGTTCTTCCACTGGTAGCGCTGCTCGAGGGTAGTGCCTTCGACGATACAGCCGCCAGGGAAACGGAAGACGCCAGGATGCAGGTCGCAAAGAGCCTGTGCGAGGTCCTTGCGCATGCCATTCTCGCGGCCCTTCCAGGTGTCGGTCGGGAAGAGCGATACGTGCTCGACGTCGATCGACTCGATGGCGTTCTTGCCGTCAGCGCGGAGCCAGAGGCGGAGGTGAGCGTCGTCGATGGTGATAGGCGACTTGATCTCGGCCGTATACTTGGTCCACTCCTTACCCTTGACGATGATCGAGGTGTTGGTGAAGTCCTGGCCTTCGCCCATGGTGTCGTTGTCGACCAGCTGGACGCGAAGCTCGCCTGAACGGCCTTCAGGACAACGTGCCCAGACCGAGAAGCGATAGGTTGCGCCCTGCTTGACCGAGAAGCCGAAGAAGCCCTCGTTCTCGATGCCGGTTACCTTCTCGCGATGGCCGGCATAGTTGAGGCGGACATAGTGAGGACAGCGGTCGAAAGGAGCACCGTCGGTACGGACCTCGACCTTGCCGAATGGAGTCCAGCCGGTCAGTGGGTACTGGAACTCGAACGAACGGTTCTTGACCATCTCGGCGTACAGGCCACCGTCGGCTGCAAAGTTGATATCCTCGAAGAAGATACCGTACATGGTGTTCTGGATGGGTGCACCCAGCTTCTTGGTCTGCACGACCATCTCGTTGACGGCAGCCATCGAAGTGAGTGCCGAGGCGCCAATTGCCAGTGAGGCAATGAGTGTCTTGTAGTTTTTCATTGTTGTTATGGTGTTGTTTGGTGATTATTGATGAAGGAGATCAGCGCACGATGACCTTGCGTCCGCCTACGACGTTGAAGCCAGGCTGCAGCTCGTGGCGGCGACGGCCATAGAGGTCGAAGATGGCATCCTGATCGGCCTCGCTGTCGATGGTGACCGATTCGATGCCCAGGTGCTCGCCATTCGGACCGGCCTCGCTGATGTGGGCCCCCTCGACGGTGAAGAAGACACCGATCTGGTTGGCCGTGACGTTCGACTGCCAGTACTTCTCGTAATAGGTCTTGCCGCTCTGTGTGGTGATGTCGGCATTGAGCTCTACCTTGTAGTTGTTCAGCGTGAGGGTCACCTCGACCAGGGCCCCGTTCATGTCAGATACGAAGGTGTTCCAGTCGAAGTTGGACTGGATGTTGGCTGCATTATAGTTGTTGTTGCCCCAACCGTAGGCATCCGCGCGAAGCACGAAGTATTCGGCACCGCCACCGCCATGCGAGTCCTTGCCGTTGGTGACGACGACAACCCAGTTCTCCCAGTTCTCGCCGCCCTTGTTGTAGTTGTAGAAGCGGAACTTGGCCGTCTTGCCCTTGGCGATGGTGTAGGTCTGCGAGAACTCGGTCCACCAGGTGGCCGAGTTGTCCTCAGGTCCGCATTCAGGATAGTAGACCGGGGTAGCATCGGCATCGACGGTCATATTATAGTCGCGTGTATAGCTGTAGCCATCCTTGGTGATGGTCATGGTGAGGGTGGCATTGCCGCGGCCCGTCACCTTGCCGGTAGCCGTGATCACGTTCTCGTCGCTCGATGTCCACGCGATGTTGGCGCCCAGCTTGCCTTCAGGCAGGACGATGTCGCTCGAAATGTTGGTCTGGAGCGAGGTCTTGTCGAGCGTATACTTGATGGCGGCCTTGGCGTCGGCCTTCGATCCCCAGACAGCTAGGGCGCGTGTCTGTACGCCACTGGTTCCGGCCGCGGTGGCTGTCGTGCCGTCGCTCGAGCTGAGGACGGTGAAGCAGAGGGCAGGGATGTTGGTGTAGTCGATGGTCTGGCGGGTGAGGACACCGTTGAAGGTCACTTCCTTGTTCTGGGTATGTGGGCCCTTCAGGCTGATGTTGAGGTAGCTTGTGCCCTCGACCAGCTGCCACGTTCCGGTGTACTTGCCCGTGACGGTGCCGTCGGCCTGGAGTGTGGCATTGATGGGCAGTTCGTGCTCCTGAACCTCGGACTTCTGGCGATACTTGTGGAAGATGAGCTGGTAGTCGCCGGCCACCTCGTCGGCCGTGTAGAGCTGCTGCGAGGCGATTTCGGCCTGGGTGACCGTCTCGCCATCGAACTCGTAAGGTGCAGCCACGAGCCATCCGTCCTGGTTCTGGAAGAGCTGGTGTACGCGTACCGAATGGCCTTCGTTGCCATTGTTCTGGCGGGTGTGATAGACCACAAGTGCACGGCCCGTATGATCCACGATGGCCGAGTTATGGCCCTGAGCAATCTCGGCATAGGCCATCGTATCCCACTTGTAGCAGCTCATCAGACGTACGCCATAGTCGGTACCTGTGTTGCTGCCAAAGTCGGTAAAGGCCGAGGTGAATGTGGCTGTACGGCCATCAGCCGTGGTGCAGTCGAGGTAAGGACCATCGGGACGATCCGAACGGAAGACGCGCATCTGGTAGCCGGTTGCCCAATAGTCGCCATAGCCGCTCAGGCCACCGTACGACATGAACAGGTAGTAATAGCCACCGATATACTCGATGTACGAGGCCTCGCCCGAATTGTACCAGCCACCGGCAATCTTGCGGCCGAAGTAGGGATCCTCGATGCAGTTGCGATAGTCCGTACCTGACGAGAAGCGCGTCTCGTACTTCACCGTATAGTCGCGCAGGCCTGTAGCCTCGTCGAGCTGGAAGATGAAGATGCCGCCCGACCACGAGCCGTACGACATCCAGAGCTTGCCCTCCTCGTCGTAGAAGACGCAAGGGTCGATACAGTTAGGCCAGTACGAACCCCAGCTGCTGCCCTTGGCATAGCGTGCCGGGAGCGAGGTCTGCGGACCGATGGCCAGTTCGAGGTCGGTATGCTTGTAGTCTTCGGTCTTGTTGTAGCCTACGTGGTCGTACGTGCCCTGGAAGCCTGAGAATACCACCGGACCCTGATAGACCCAGGGACCCTCGGGCGAATCGCTGGTGAAGCAGACGATCGACGAGCACCAATGGTCGCCGTTGAGGCTCATGTAGAGGCACCACTTCTGCATCTTGCGGTTCCAGATGGCATCGGCTGCCCACTGGTTGCCACGCACGGTGCAGCCTTTGGCCTGCCAGTCGTGGACGTTGAAGTTGCCGAAGTCGACCTCGACACCCTCATTATTCTTGACGCGAGTGACCGCGTGACGTGCATAGGCATTGGAGTAGTTCACCAGCTTGCCATCGAGGTCGGCAAACAGCGAGTTGGCCGTGCCTGTGTTCTCCTCGCCAGCCTTGAACGAGTCCCAGCTCTGGTAGTTGACGTCGGCCGATGTGCGACCGCGGCCCAGGTGCGAGCCGTAGATGTAGTACTGAGGCGATGTGGGCGTGCCGTTGGTGATCGTGTCCATGAAGATCGACGGATCGTGGCAGACGACGCGCTTCGAATAGTTGCGGATGGTATAGGCACCGCTGAGGTCCGAATCGCTGAGCAGCGTATCAGCCATGACAAGTGTGTGGGCTGTCAGGAACAAACCTGCAGCAAGAACAATGTGTGGTCTTTTCATAGAGTGAAAAAGAGATGGTGTAGTTGTGTTTGACGCGGCAAATGTAAGCATAAAAAACGAGATGCCGAAATATTTCGCTCAAAAATGTGGGGAACTATGCAAATTTTATCAAAAATTATCGAAAAGTTGCCAAAAAAATGTTGCTTTTACGCACTTTTTGACCTTTGCTATATTTTGTTTGCCCGAAATTGATTTTTTTTTAGTCGAAAATTTTGTAGAGTGAAAAAGAAACGCTATTTTTGCAGCGTTCATAAGACAAGGTTGGCGGTATTTCGGCCATCTCTTTTCTTATCACACACAGCGAGCTATTAAATTTTATACTACACATCTCAATCCAAAACCTAATTTATCTTAAAATGCAAAAGCAACAATTATTAGTGATGCTAAGTCTCGGCGTCATGGGTGGCCTTACTGCCATTCCTTCGCCAACGATGACCGTAGTGGCACAGGCTCAGACCGTAAAGGTCGTGGGTCAGGTTGTTGATCAGGATGGCGAGCCCCTGATGGGTGCTTCGATCAAGGTCAAGGACACAACTAATGGTACAGTTACCGATCTCGACGGCAACTTCGAGCTCAATGTGCCTGCCAATGCTGTTCTTCAGGTCAGCTACGTAGGCTTCCAGTCGCGCGAGGTCAATGTCAATGGCCGTGCTGCCCTGGGACAGATTCAGCTCGATGCTGACAATCAGATTCTCGAGCAGGTAGTAGTCGTAGGCTACGGTACGCAGAAGAAGGCCGACCTCACCGGTTCGGTAGCTATTGTCAACGCTGACGAGATGAAACGTACTTCAAATTCGAATATCTCAACCATGCTCGAGGGTAAGGTGGCTGGTGTACAGATCACCTCCGACGGTCAGCCTGGTGCCGATCCTACCGTCCGCATCCGTGGTATAGGCAGCTTCGGCTCGACCGCTCCTCTCTACGTCATCGACGGTGTGCCTATGGGTACTTCGATCCGTGACTTCTCGCCAAACGATATCGAGACCATCCAGATCCTGAAGGACGCCTCGGCCGGTGCCATCTACGGTTCGCGTGCAGCTAACGGCGTTGTGATCATTACTACCAAGAATGGTAAGAAGGATCAGCCTTTGAAGGTCGATTATAAGGGTTACTTCGGTGTCGACCATATTTCGAGTGATGTGTACGACGTGATGAACGCCAGCCAGTACAGCCAGTACCTCGGCCAGGCTTGCGTCAACTCGGGCACTCCTATCCCTGGCGGCTACTCGCTCGATGCTTCGACGGGTCTTTATAAGTTTATGGACGGCACGGATACCGACTGGTTCTCAGAGGTTTTCAAGACCGGTATCCGCCAGAACCACAACGTGAACTTCAGCGGTGGTTCGGCCAACAGCACCTACAACGTCGGCCTCGACTACTTCAAGCAGGAAGGTACCCTGCAGGGTGCAGGTCCTAACTACGAGCGCTATACTGCCCGTGTGAACAACACGATGGATACCCGCTTCCTGAAGTTCCGCACCTCGCTGACCTTCTCGCACTCTGATCAGGACAACATGGCCCTCTCGAACGCTTCGGAGTACGTACAGGGTCTGTATGGCGACGTTACCAACGTTCTGCGCGGTACCTTGCTGATGCAGCCTACCATCAAGGCTTACGATCCTAGCACTTGGGTACTCGACGACAAGGTAGGTTCGGCCAATGGCTACAACTACGATGCCTATGGCTATGGCGTTTATTACGACAACATCCACGGCGATATCTCGGCTTCGAACCCATTGCTCGTCAACAACCTCCTGCAGCGCAAGACCATCGTCGACCGCTTTGTAGGCAACGCTACTGCCGAACTCGACCTGCTCGAGCTCTTCAACATCCAGAGCAAGAATCACAAGCTGTCGTTCAAGACCAACCTCTCGTACAGCACCACCTATGCCAGCGACCGTACCTGGATCTCGGCTTGGATTCAGTCTAACCGTGTATACCTCGACAAGGCTAACGAGCGTCTGACCAAGCAGACCCGTCACTACACCGATGCCCTGATTGAGAACATCCTCACCTACGATGGCACCATGGGCAAGCACCATATCAACGTTGTAGCCGGCCAGACCTATCAGGAGGAGCACAGCAGCACCCTCATGGGTCAGGGCGTAGAGCTCAACGAGCCATACTTCCTACAGGTTCAGAACTCGAAGAAGACCATCGCTGAGTCATGGGATTGGCCAGCAGCTATGGCTTCGTACCTCGCACGTCTGACCTATGATTACGATGGCAAGTACCTGTTCTCTGCTATCGTACGTCGCGACGGTAGCTCACGTCTTACCAAGGACATCCGCTTCGAGATCTTCCCATCTGTATCTCTCGGCTGGCGTCTTGACCGCGAGTCTTGGTTCCCTGTTGACCAGAACGTCATCAACCTCTTCAAGCTGCGTGGTAGCTACGGCGAGCTCGGCAGCCAGAACATCGGCAACTTCGACTACCTGGCTACGATGATGCGTAACAACATGACCTACAGCTTCGGCAATAACCCAATCACCGGTTCTGCTCCTTCGGTATTCGTCAACGAGAAGATTGGCTGGGAGCGTAAGAAGACTTCGAATGCCGGTGTTGATATGGCATTCCTCAACAACCGCATCGAGTTTACTGCCGAGTGGTATAAGAACATCTCTGACGACCTGCTCTACGGCGTGCCAGTTCCTGCCAGCACCGGTGTATCGAACGGCAGCGTGACCATGAATGCCGCTACGATGGAGAACAGCGGTCTTGAGTTCTCGCTCACCTACCGCGATCGTACTAACTTCGGCCTGAACTACGAGATCAGCGCTAACCTCTCGACCCTCAAGAACAAGGTTACCTCGCTCGGCTTCGGTACCGACAAGAGCGTCAATGGCACTGCTATCACCTACGTAGGCGAGGAGATCGGTCAGTTCTACGGCTGGAAGTATCAGGGCATTGCCCGTACCCAGGAGGATCTTGACAACCATCCTTCACAGCCAGGTGCAAACGTCGGCGACTGCCTCTACGAGGATGTCAACGGCGATGGCATCATCAACGGTGACGACCAGACGGTTCTCGGCAGCGGTCTTCCTGCAGCCAACTTCGGCCTGAACATCCACCTCGGTTGGAAGGGCCTCGACCTCAGCGTCTCAACCTTCGGCGCCCTGGGCCTCGACGTTGCTGACGATATCTACAACTCACTCAATTCTTGCTATGGCTATGGCAACAAGGATGTGGCAATGCTCGATGCCAACCGCTTCGATTCGAACGGCAAGTACATCTCGAACGTACCACGTACCTACGTAGCCAACAATGCATCGCTGGCATGGAACGACCTCTTCAGCTCGCGCAAGATTCAGGATGCCGACTACTGGAAGATCGCTACCATCGAGCTCGGTTATTCAATGCCTGACAAGTGGTTCCATGGTTATGTAAGTGGTGTCCGTGCCTACGTTTCAGGCCAGAACCTCTTCACCCTGACCAAGTATAAGGGCTACAACGTCGACTACGCTGGCGGTACCTTTACCCCAGGCTACAACTTCTGCTCGTTCCCATCAGCCAAGAGCGTGATGGCCGGTATCAACCTCTCGTTCGGTATGGACAGCGCTCCTTCAGCCAAGCGTACTGCCCTCGAGGCTCCTACAAAGGTAGTCGAGAAGGTGGTCGAGAAGGTGGTCGAGAAGGTAGTCGAGGTCGAGAAGCCTGTCGAGGTAGTCAAGGAAGTAGGCGGCACCGTACAGAGCACCTACGTCGTTACCTTCGAGGTCAACTCATACCAGATTGCCAACACCTCTGAGCTTACTGGCATTCCAGCCGGCGCAACCGTTGATGTTGTTGCCTATGCTTCGCCAGACGGTCCAGCCGACTTCAACATGGAACTTTCGCAGAAGCGTGCCAATGCTGTTGCCGATTACCTTCAGTCGAAGGGCGTCAAGGTGAACCGCACCGAGGCCAAGGGTGCTGATACCAACCACGCTAACCGTATTGCTATCGTTACTGTAAAGTGATAAACCACCTAACAAGAATTACACATTATGAAATTATATAAGCTTTCAATTGCTCTGTTGGCTCTCGGTACTCTCGCTTCGTGCGATGAAAAGCTCGAGCTGTCAAACCCTAACCAGCAGACCACCGGCACCTTCGGCAACACGGCAGCCGACCTCGAGGAATGCGTCATTGCTGCCTATAACCATACGCGTATGGAAGGCTCGTATGCCCGTGTAGGTTACACCATCGATGTATGCCGCGGCGATGAAGTCTGGAACTCATCACAGGTATGGTACATGCCATTTGACGACCTCAACGAGCCTATCACCGACGAGATCGGCCAGTGGTCATGGCGCGAGTGGTACTACACCGTCAACGTCTGCAACTTTATCCTCTCGCGTACAGAGGGCGAAAACAACAATATGACCGAGCAGATGCGTCGCATCAAGGGTCAGGCCCTCTTCCTCCGTGGCCTCTCGTATTACAACCTGGCTGGCTACTACCAGAATCCTGCGCTCATCACCGATTACTCTACCTACTCGACCCTCGACGGTCTGTACGCTTCGAACAACACCTACGATGAGGTTCTCGATCAGGTCGAGGCCGACTTCCAGGAGGCTATGCAGCTGCTCCCATCGCGCGACCTCGAAGGCGAATGGGCTAAGGGCCGCGCTACCTGCGGTGCCGCAGCTGGTTACTATGCACGCACCCTCATGCAGCGTCAGAAGTATTCCGAGGCTCTTGCAGTGCTGAAGGACATCATCGGCAAGAAGTACGGCAAGTACGAGCTGATGGAAAACTATGGCGACAACTTCCGCGAGGGCGCTGCCTTCGAGAACAATGCCGAGTCGCTCTACGAGGTACAGTTCCTCGATTACGGCAGCCAGGGTGTCGACGACGAGTGGACACCAGTCAATACTTCGCCTAACGCTACCCAGGGCTCGGCTATCGAGTCGAACTATGGTCCTGGCGACTACGGTGGATGGGCCGACCTCTCGGCTTCGCCATGGCTCTACAACCTCTTCAAGGCCGAGCGTACCGTCGACAACAGCCTCGATCCACGTCTTTATTGGACCATCGGTACCTTCGAGCCTGAGTGGGATGGCTTCGAGTTCGGCAATGTCTGCTACACCAATCCTATGACGGCCGACGCTCCTGTCGTCACCAACAACGCCAACGGTGGCCTGCCTATCGCCAAGTGGACCAACCTTCGCACCGGCCTCTACGACAAGGTGGTTACCGGTCTGCACGATGGCATCAACCTGCGCATGATGCGCTACTCTGACGTCCTGCTCCGTGCTGCCGAGTGCGAGAATGAGGTCAGCGGTCCTACCCAGCAGGCTATCGATTGGATCAACGAGGTGCGTAACCGCGCTCACCTTCGTCCACTCCAGCTCGATACCTTCAAAGACGATGCCAACAAGCTCTTCGAGCAGATTGCCAACGTCGAGCGTCCTAAGGAGTTCGGTTGCGAGTTCGGTCGTGGCTTCGACCTCATCCGTTGGGGCTGGTTCTACGATCAGGGCCGTCTGCAGCAGCTCAAGGAGCACGGCACCTTCCGTCGTACTACCGACCGCAGCCGCGTCAAGGAGGCTGTCAGCTACAGCGAGGTCGGTACCGATCCAGAGCTGAAGTCGTCATACGACTCTTACCAGCCTGGCCACGAGTTCCTGCCTATCTATCAGGGTACGCTCAATGCCAATCCTAACCTCCAGGGCAATTCGGCCAACAATGACACCAACAACTCTGAGTACTTCTTCGGCAAGAATTGGAAGGTACGTCCTGTAGTTAATCTTTAATCCGTAATAATAGCAAGATATGAAAAATCAATATAAGCTGGCTGCAGCTGTCCTGATGGGCCTTGCCCTGGCAAGCTGTGCCGACGATGGACTCTACGAGGTCGATGCTCCAGATTGGATTGCCGAGCGCGCTGACTCCATTGCAAACGAGAAGAACAAGCATCAGGGCGAAGGACCTGAGCTCGAGGGTATGATGGAAGACTTCTATACCATCGGTAAGACCGACTATTCGTCGGGCTGGTGGGCCGACTTCTCGAAGGACTATGTCATTCCTGACGGCGAGGTTTGGAACGCTGTGTTCAACCTCAACATCAATCCTAACGCTTCGAACACCTATAAGAACTTCGCACTCATCGTTACCTCCGATGCTCACCGTGGCGAAGGCGGCTATATCGAGTATGGCGCATGCCGCTACGACCATCAGCCAAGTGGTAACTCCGAGTGGGGCGACGTCTTCTTCGAGGCACACCGTGGCGACGTCGAGAGTACGCTTACCTTCGGTTCGGACACCGATGCCGGCGTCGATAAGCTCGGCGGCAAGGTGACCCTCACCATCGACCGTTCGAACCCCAATGCCTTCGTCATCAACATCACCAACGGCGTTGTCACCAAGACGATGAACATCAAGGAGGCTCTGCCTAATCTCAACGAGGATCCTTCGAACACCAACATCCGTGCCTTCCTCGTAGTCGAAGGTTCGTACATCGAGTTCCAGGAGACCAACATCGTTCCTATCGGCGGCCTTACCTCGAAGGAGGACAAGCAGCCTCTGTCAATGGAGCTGAAGGGCGTACCTGCCAAGATCCTGCCTGGCAAGCCTCTTGAAGAGGTGATGGCTGGCGTAGTAGGCGTTGTTCAGTTCGAGCAGGGCGTAAGCAAGGAGATCCCTGTCGACGAGCTTACCCTCCAGGTCGTACCTGACCTCGAAACCCTCGGCCAGAAGACCCTCGTCGCAGCTTACGGCAAGACCTTCAAGGGCGAAGGCGCTAACAAGCCTGTCGTCGCTGCCGCTTCATTCCAGGTGGTCGACAAGCTCTACACCTACGTTGGCGAAGCCGGCAACACCACTCCATTCTGGGGCGCTCACACCGCCAACATCAAGGTTGAGCCTAACGAGACCTACGTTTCGACCTTCACCAACTACACCTGCGGTGCTTCTAACTGGAACAACTTCTGCGTCGTCCTGCTCCGTGCCGATGCTTCAGAGTACGCCGTAGTACGTGCCGACAACTATGGTTGGGGCGTAGGTTACGAAGGCAATCCTAACCTCGTCACCAGCGGCGGTCAGGCCGACTGGGGTGCATGGCTCGCTGCTATGGACGGTGCCAAGGTTACCACCTTCGTTACCAACTGTGGCGACGGTACTGCCAACGTACACTGCGAGATGCTGGGCACCGATGGCGTCACCTACCTGCAGGACTACATGGGCATCTGCGGCATCGATCCTGAGGACTTCTGGTTCAACTTCACCGTCGACAACAACCACCTCGAGTTCGACAACGTGATCGGTAGCGAGGACAACACCACACCATTCTGGGGTGCTCACTCGGCCAACTGGCAGGTACCTGCCGGTCAGACCTACACCACCACGTTCACCAACTTCACCTGTGGCGCTTCAAACTGGAACAACTTCTGCGTCGTCCTGCTTCGCGCCGATGCTTCAGAGTATGCCGTCGTACGTGCCGACAACTATGGTTGGGGCGTTGGCTACGAGAACAACCCAGGCCTCGTCACCAGTGGCGGTCAGGCCGACTGGGGTGCATGGCTCGCAGCTATGGACGGTGCCAAGGTCAAGGTATCGGTTACCAACTGTGGCGACGGCACTGCCAACGTACAGTGCGAGATGCTGGGCAACGATGGCGTAACCTACATCCAGGACTACATGGGCATCACCACCGTCGATCCTGATGACTTCTGGTTCAACTTCACCGTCGACAACAACCACCTGGTCTTCGATACTGAGATTCAGTAAGTTTTCCGGCTCGTAAAATGATAGTCCGAAGTGGCAAACCCTGCTGCTTCGGACTTATTTTATGTGCCAGCCTCGTAATTCGTAATCCGTAATTTGTAATTTATCGAAATTTTCGCTATCTTTGCGCCGCTTTGGCCACTAAAGGCCGGCCCAATTAACATTATGTCTAACACTAAATTGACCGCTATCGAGGACTTCGACTGGGAAGCTTACGAGAACGGCGAGACCCTTACCTCGAAGAGTAAGGAGGAGCAGGCTGCTTCGTACGAGCAGACCTTGAGCTCAATCAATGCAAACGAAGTAGTCAAAGGTACCGTAACCGCTATCAACAAGCGTGAGGTTATCGTAAACGTTGGCTACAAGAGCGAGGGCGTTATCCCTGCAGGCGAGTTCCGCTACAATCCTGACCTCAAGGTCGGCGACGAGGTAGAGGTTTACATCGACTCATGCGAGAACCGCGCAGGTCAGCTCGTTCTTTCACACAAGAAGGCTCGCGCCACGACTTCTTGGGCCCGTGTCAACGAGGCTCTCGTGAGCCAGGAGGTTATCACTGGCTTCGTTAAGTGCCGCACTAAGGGTGCTATGATCGTCGACGTATTCGGCATCGAGGCATTCCTCCCAGGTTCACAGATCGACGTTAAGCCAATCCGTGACTATGACGTATTCGTCAACAAGACAATGGAATTCAAGGTTGTCAAGATCAACCAGGAGTACCGCAACGTTGTCGTAAGCCACAAGGTACTGATCGAGGCTGAGCTCGAGGAGAAGAAGAAGGAAATCCTTTCACAGCTCCAGAAGGGCCAGGTTATCGAGGGTACCGTCAAGAACATCACCTCTTACGGTGTATTCATCGACCTCGGTGGCGTTGATGGTCTCATCCATATCACCGATCTCTCTTGGGGCCGCGTAAGCGATCCAAAGGAGGTTGTAGCTCTCGACCAGAAGATCAACGTCGTTATCCTCGAGTTCGACGAGGAGAAGAAGCGTATCGCTCTCGGTCTCAAGCAGCTTACCCCACATCCATGGGATGCCCTCGACGCTAACCTCCAGGTTGGTGACAAGGTACAGGGTAAGGTTGTCGTTATGGCCGACTACGGTGCATTCGTCGAGATCGCACCAGGCGTTGAGGGCCTGATCCACGTTTCTGAGATGAGCTGGAGCCAGCACGTACGCTCGGCCAACGACCTGCTGAAGGTCGGCGACGAGGTAGAGGCTGTCATCCTGACCCTCAGCCGCGAGGAGCGCAAGATGTCACTCGGCCTCAAGCAGCTCAAGGAGGATCCATGGGCTAACATCGAGGTTAAGTATCCTGTCGCTTCAGATCACGAGGCTAAGGTTCGCAACTTCACCAACTTCGGCGTATTCGTTGAGCTCGAGGATGGCGTTGAGGGCCTGATCCACATCTCTGACCTCTCATGGACCAAGAAGGTTAAGCACCCATCAGAGTTCACTCAGATCGGCGCTGCCATCTCAGTTCGCGTGCTCGAGATCGACAAGGAGAACCGTCGTCTCAGCCTCGGTCACAAGCAGCTCGAGGACAATCCTTGGAATGCTATCGAGGAGAAGTACACCGTTGGTTCAGTACACCAGGGTACCATCGCTGAGCTCATCGACAAGGGCGCTGTCATCGCACTCGAGGAGGGTGTCGAGGGCTTCGCTACTCCTAAGCACCTCAACAAGCAGGATGGCTCGCAGCCTAAGCAGGGCGAGACCCTCGAGTTCAAGGTGATCGAGTTCAACAAGGACAACCGTCGCATCATCCTCAGCCACTCTCGTATCTTCGAGGACGAGGCTAAGGCTGAGCAGCGTCGTGCTAACGCTGAGAAGCGTGCTGCTGCCAAGGCTGCTGCTGCCGAGAAGGCAAGCGTTCAGATGCCATCGATCGAGAAGACTACTCTCGGCGACATCGACGCTCTCGCTGCTCTCCGCGACAAGCTCGCTGGCAAGTAATCCTTACCACACAGACTTTCTATCAGCGCTTGCTCCAGCAATGGAGCAGGCGCTTTTTCTGTGTAGGTTCTGTAGCGAGTGGCAACGGAATGGCCAGAACGAAGTGATAAGGCAGAATCTTCGCCAACATTCTGCCTTATCAAAACGTAAGTCGGAGGCCAAGCGGTCTTAGGAA
>JAZUEP010000149.1:0-11390 GCA_045640225.1 Bacteroidales bacterium
TTAGGGTTTGCTGAATATTTTCAAATATTTGAATATTAAGAATATATAACTCTTATTATTTGGATATTTAACAAAAAGTTCGTATCTTTGCGTGTTAAAATTTCAATATGAAGTACACATCACAGGCAAAACAGCTCACCATAGACGAGTTCCGGTCCTCTCTTGAGGGCTTGAGCAAGACCAATCGTTGGGTCATGCTTGGCGACCTCATGCCGTGGGCAAAGATAGAGAAACTATACAATTCCAAGTTGAATAATCTGTTACGAGGCGCAGGTAACAAGCCTGCCCGCAGGATTATTGGTGCGGTTGTCATTAAGCAGAAACTATCCTTGTCAGATAGAGAGACGATACAGATGATTCAGGAGAATCCATACATGCAGTACTTCGTTGGTCTCAGCGAATTCACAGACAAGCCCATCTTTGACCCGTCACTCTTCACGACAATCCGCAAGCGTATCGGGGAGGAGGACTTCAATGCTATGAGCGTCTCTTTGCTGGAGAAACAGATAAAGCAGATGGAAGAATCCGAAAAGAGCCAACAGGACGATGGTGAAGGCGATCAGCCAGAGGTCAATGCTTCAGAAGAAAAGGATGAGCCAGAGAAGGAAGACCTGGGCGCTGAGTTTACAGACGAACAGGGGCGTCTTCACAAAGGAGTACTCAAGATAGACGCGACCTGCTCGGATGCTGAGGTCCGTTATCCGGTGGATGCAGATATCGTCCATGACGGCTGCAAGGTAATCAATCGCTATATCGACAGAATCTGTAGCCTGTTTGGATTGAAAAGACCAGTCAGTCATTACAAGACTGCCAGATATGAATACCTGCAACTGATCAAGAAGAAGACCAAGAGAGCGGGGCAGATTAAATCGACATTGCGTTTGATGCTTCATTGCCTTCATGAAGATCTTCAGGCATTTATGTCTCTTGTCGCACCTTCTCTTGCCTATTACGATTCACTCAAGCTGTGTGAGAAGCGGACGGTGACAGCTATTATAAAAATGTATTACCAGCAGGAGGAAATGCTTTCGAACAATGTCCACCAGTGCGCCAACCGCATCATCAGCATCTTCCAGCCGCATGTTCGCCCGATAGTAAGAGGGAAGGCAAAGGCCAAAGTAGAATTCGGAGCCAAGATAGGAGCAAGCATCTACGAAGGCTACACCTTTGTCGACCATCTGAGTTGGGATGCCTACAACGAGGAATCCGATGCAAAGCTTCAGATCGAACTTTTCAAAGAACGTTTCGGCTACCTTCCGGCCACTGTCCTTGCAGACAAGATCTACATGAACAAAGCCAACCGGCAACTCTTCAAGGAATACGAGATTCATACCTACTGTAAGCCGTTAGGCCGACCACCGAAGGAACCGAAATCTCCAGAGTATTTGGCTAAGATGTCGCAAGCTGTCGGTGACAGGAACGAGATCGAAGCCACATTCGGAACTGGCAAGCGAGTTTATCGTGCCAACAACATCCGAGCCAAACTGCCCGACACAGCTGCCAGCTGGATAGGGTCTTGCTACTTTGTCAAAAACTTGATGAAGTTCTTAAGGGAACTTTGTCTTGTCTTGAACGAAATATGCCGATTCTTGGCTTGGTGGGTCACTTCAAGGGGCAATGTCTGCAGGCCCTTGATAGTGCCAGCGTAATAATTCAGCAGACCCTAATTATAAAGAATAGTGATGCAAATTGCAAAAACGCCTATATATAATACTTTAATCATAAACAATAATTATTACTGAGTAACATATAAATAGACATTAATCTAAATGTTTTTTTGTTGGAAACATGAATTCTTTCTTATACGCCAGAAGACCCATAGCTTGACATATAGCACGTAACAAAACTAAATTCCCCAATAAAAGGATGGACTTGCTTGAAAACCATCAAACGCAATGGTATCTTGCCCATCCGCCATGAAATATAGTTCCACATATCGGATGCTATCCCTCCATATACTTTTTACAATGGTTGAGTGCGGTTTGTTTAGAATTTGCATACAACGATAACAACTTTGACTTTCGATTATTTCGCTCTCAGAGGACATGTATAAACAAACCCCTAACCCAAAAGTATAATCGCCAAATGAGTCTATAAGAAAACCATACTCAAGATTCTCTATTTCTTCAAATTCTGGGGTTCCTAGTATTTCTTTTACTTTTCCTAAAGACTCATTCACAAACTCAGTTCTTTCATAATTCCTAAAGGATGAGTTTTTATATACACTATCTTTCCATGCCAACTCTTTAATATACTCAGAAGAATCGAACTTATACCCAAGATTCATCTCTGCGGGATTCTTTTGTATTGTTTTATTAGTATTGCTATGGCATCCAACCACATTGATAATAATAGCAAACATAATAATGTAGATAAACGACTTCATTGTATTGGTTTGTTTTCTTTGTGAGTGGTTGTTTTTGGTTGCGAATAATTATCTATGTTTACATTGTATATTGTTGGTATACCTAAGAAATCTATAATCCGATTTCAAATTGATCTACCATGTTCCTCTAATTGACTTGATTTGCGATTCCTTTACTTGTATATTGTCCGGTAATCACTAGCGCAGTTCTAATTGTAATGTTCTTGCCGTTTATGGTAATCTGTGTATCCATTCCATCATAATCTCCAAAATTCACCGGATTACCTCCAGCAAACACATACGGAGATAAATGAGGATTCTCTTCTGCCAGCGCATCCACCTTATTCCAAGCCGGCACACCGATGGCATCGTACTGGCGGGCATGGATATCATACCAGTCCAGACCAAAGGAGCGATCTTGACCCTCGCCTAAAGGCTCGTCTTCTCGCCAAGAGCATAAAAATGCTCTTTCAATGGCTGCGAGGACCTTGCCCTCGAACTTATATTTCTGAAATGAATGATTGGTACTTATATCACCTATTACACCTCCATAGGGGTAATAATGGGTCTTCTGTTCCACAGTCCCGTCACGGTTCACTACCATACGCACATTGCCCATATAGTCCTGTATGTAGTAATGCCAGTCAGAATATGAACCATTGGCAAACGAGGCATAACCGCCATCGAACTGATATGATACCAATTTCTTCATACAACACGATTATTAATTCCGGCAATGCAACACGAAGCCTTCGCCTCGCTATCGTCAGCAGGACGAATACACTGCAGATTCACGGTGCAAAGATAGCGAAAACTTCCGTAACTTCCAAATTTCTCCTCCAATATTTACAAAACTGCCTTCTCGATTTTCAGAGGAATAGTTTTGGCGAAAACTATGCCTCCGAGTTCTGATAAGGAAGAATGTTGGCGAAGATTCTGCCTTCTCGATTTTCAGAGGAGCAGTTTTGGCGAAAACTATGCCTCCGAGTTTTATTAAGGCAGAATGTTGGCGAAGATTCTTCCTTCTCGATTTTCAGAGGAGCAGTTTTGGCGAAAACTATGCCTCCGCGTTTTGATAAGGCAGAATGTTGGCGAAGATTATGCCTTATGATTTCGATTTACGGTTTCGGAGCTCCTGGGCGTTCTGATTCACATTGCGGCGCTCTTCGGCTGTCAAATCGAAGTCCTTTCGAGCCTTGCCGGAGCGATAGGCACGCAGTGTGGTATGATAATACTTCTGCATCAGGGACTCCAGATACTTCTGCGACGTGAAGTGGCAGCGGCGGGCTACTACTTCGTACGGAAGGGTTTCGTCCTCGAGGAGCGGAAGCACCTGGTTCATACGCCAGCGCAGGATCACTTCCTGGGCCTTTGCGCCTACGAAGAAGCTGACCGTGTCGCTCAGCAGTCGCTGGGAGATGCCGATGGCTTCGGCGGCATCGGCTACGAGGTTCGAACTGTTACTCTTGATCCATGCCACGAATGCGTCGATGATGGCATTGCCTGTAGGTTTTCCATCTTGCTCGATGAGTTGGTCGATGGTCGTAATCTGATGTAATTTCTCCATATTTTTTCTCTTTTTTAATCTCCGTTTTTCATTGTTGCATCCAGCACGAAGTGCTTCGATGCGTAATTGCGTTGCAAAGATAAGAAAAAATTTTGAAACTTCCAAATTTCTGGGCAATTATCTTCCGTTTTTTATCCGATATTCGGAATCAGGGTGCCAGGCTGTCGGCCCTGAGGAGCGACAGGGGATAGGGCGTAGGGCGATCGCCGTCGCTGCAGGCCAGCAACGGCAGCAGCAGGGCGAGGACGAGGGATGCGATGGTTATTCGGTTCATGCGCGGATGCAGAGGATTCAGGGTTAGATATGGCGACCGATCTCGACACGGAACTTGACGCCCAGGCCGAAGTACTGGAGGTCCTTGAAGCCCATGAAGAGGCCGACGTTGAAGTAGTTGTTGTCGATGCCGTAGCCTATCTCGTTGTAGAGGCTCTTGCCTTCGCTCCAGAGCATGCTGGCGTAGAGGCGCTCCTTGATGATGTAGCGCGAGATGGGGCGGATCAGGTGCAGCAGGCCGAAGGGCGTCTCCTGCATGACGTGGGCCTGGATGTAGCTGGGCGACGAGGCGTACCAGTAGTCGTTGAGCAGATGGAAGGTGCCGCCTACACGGTCGTCGTTCCAGCTGGTGGGATACTGGCTGCGCGAGAAGTAGCGGTAGTTGATGAAGTACTCGCCCCGCTGGTTGAAGAACTTGCCGAAGCCGACGTGGTAGGCAAAGGTGTGGAGGCGGCTGATGGCGACGGACTGTTGCACGTCGAATTCGGCACGGCCATAGTTGCTCTCGGCTCCGAGCATGCCGGGGATGGCACGCGACACCTCGAGGGCAAACGTCGGGGCGGGGCTGTGGATGTAGGTCTTGTAGCCCTCGTCGTACCAGTAGTACTGGTCGGGCGTCCATTCGAGGCGGACAAAGGGGGCGAAGTCGGCGTAATAGGACTGGATGAGCTCGTTGCGATGCATCTCGGCAATGCGTCGCACACCGTGCTTCACGGGGTTGCGATAGGTGGCCAGTACGCCGGTATGGAGCATCAGGCCGTTGGTCAGCTCGATGCTGTGCTGCAGGGTGATTTCGTAGCGCTGGTAGTAGTCGAGGCCCAGCGAGTCGAAGTTGACCACGCCGGTCTTCTGCTTCAGGGCGTCGTTGACGGTCTGGATGAACTTGGACGAGAAGTTCGAGTTGGAACGCCTGAGCTCGAACTGCACACGGCCACGACGCTCGGGACGGTAGGTCCAGTCGCACTGCAGGCGGTAGCGCATCTCGCGCAGGCCGAAGGCGTAACCCAGCTCGCCACGCAGGTAGAGCTCGGAGTGATTGTCGAAGCGGTAGCGCCAGCGGGCACGTTCGCGGAGGGTGAAGCCGTTGAACTTGTCGTAGCCTAACGAGGCGGGATCGAGCGGCCCGTAGATGCGCAGGCGGTTGTTCTCGTTGCCCAGGCTCGACCCGCCCACGAGCGTCTCGGAGAACGTCTCGATGCGACGCTTGGGCCGCTTGCGCGAGGTGGCGGCAGGGCGTTGTCCGGCAGCGTAGAGCAGCGAATCGACGTCGGACGGAAGGCTGATGGGACGGAGCAGCGAGAAGTCGAGCGAATCGTTGCGTTGCTCGGCCGTGTAGTAGGGCGTGAGGTCGTGCGAGATGCGGCGGAGGTCGAGGCTGTCGAGCGGCGTGAACGACAGGTAACGGAAGCGCGTCTGGTAGCTGTTGCGCGCCTGTGTGCCCAAGTAGCGGTAGTCGATGTCGATGTGGCTGCTGTGCGGGATGAACAGGCCGGCGTGGAGCGAGTCGGGCGAGAACAGCACCTGGCTGCGGAAGGTGGCCATGTCGATGTGGCCCTCGCAGTCGATGCCTACGACGTGGGTACTGACCGTGTCGACCAGCATGCATCCGCTGAGCAGCGTATGGTGGTGACGGCGGGGATCGAAGCGCACACAGCATAGTCGCGACGTATCGGGCTGCAGTCCGGCATCGGTGAGGGCCTGCAGCAGGGTGTCGGGCATGGCCTGCAGACGGTAGGTGTAGCGCAGGGGACCTTCGTCGTAGAAGGGCAGGACGTACGACTTGTTCGACCCGTAGTCCTTGTGACGACGGGCGGCATAGATGGGCAGCAGGGCACGGTAGAGCTCGCGCATCACGGTGCGTGCCTTACGCGGCTGATTGGCCTTGAGGGCGGCCACGTTGAGGTGCATGTCGCCCGGCCACTGGAACTGTACGTGGCTGATGGCCTCGAAGGCGACGTCCTGCGACGGATTGGCCTGGAAGGGGAGGAGATGCGGCAACAGACGTCCGGCCAGGCCCTGGTTCTGACAGTGCGACAGGCCGTAGGTATAGGCCTGGATGTCGAGCTGCCCCAGTTCGAACGACGGGCGAAGCATGGCGTGCTGATGCAGCTGGCTCACGATGGTATCGGCCATACTGCCCTGCGCCATCGCTCGGAGATGGACGGCAAACAGCAGTATGACCCATAGTATGTAGGTGAGCAGGATTTTCATTCACGGTATTTACCTTCATTCTCGTCGTCGAGAATGCTGAGGTAGCTGTCGTAGCGCGACTGGCTGATCAAGGCTGCTTCGACGGCCTTGAGCACGGCACAGCCAGGTTCGTGGGTGTGCGTGCAGTTGCCGAAACGGCATTCGGCCGAGTAGCGGAATATCTCGGGGAAGTAATGTCCGACGGATTCCTTCTCGAATTCGATGGTGCCGAATCCGCGGATTCCGGGGGTGTCGATGATGTAGGTTTTCTGGTCGGGCGTCTGGTCCGTCAGTTCGTACATCTCGGAGCAGGTGGTGGTGTGCATGCCCTGATCGTGCGTGTCGCTGAGCTCGGCCGTACGGGCATTGGCATACGGCACCAGCCGGTTGAGGAGCGACGACTTGCCTACGCCGCTGTTGCCGGCCAGGAGCGTCACCTTGCCTCGCAGCAGGGCGGTGAGCGGTTCGAGTCCCTCGCCGGTGCGGACCGATACGATGTGGACCGGATAGCCTATCGAGCGGTAGAGATAGGCCAGATCAGCGGCATATTGCGCCTGGTCCGCGTCGTAGAGGTCGGCCTTGTTGACAACCAGCACGGCCGGTACGCGATAGGCCTCGGCCGTGGCCAGGAAGCGGTCGATGAAGGTGGTGGCCGTGGTAGGATGGGCCACGGTGAGGATGAGCATCACCTGGTCGAGGTTGGCGGCCAGGATGTGGGCCTGCTTGGACAGATTGCTGGCCTTGCGGATGATGTAGTTGCGACACTCGTCGATGCGGGTAATGAAGCCAAACCCTTCGCGGTTCATCTCGTAGTTGACCCCGTCGCCTACGGCCACGGGATTGGTGGTGCGGATTCCCTTCAGGCGGAAGTTGCCCTTCACCTTGCACGGTACGAGGCTGTCGGCTACGGGATGGCCGTCGTCGAAGCCGGCTTCGGCAAAACGTAACGATTCTTCCCGGAGGCTTTTACCTTCGGGAAGAACCATATACCAGAATCCGGTGTTGCGGACAACGAGACCTTTCATTAATGAAGTTACGAATTACAAATTACGAATTACGTTGCTTCGCGTTGCCACTTACGTCTTACGAAGTTTTTACGTTGCAGTTCTCGGGGATTGCAGGACTTGTAATTCGTAATGAAGCTACGAATTACGTTGCTTCGCGTTGCCACTTACGTCTTACGAAGTTTTTTACGTTGCAGTTATGGTCTGCAGGGCTTGTAATTCGTAATTCGTAATTTGAGCGTTTATACGCTCATGATTTCCTGGTCCTTGGCGGCGTAGATGCCCTCAAGGAGCTTGATGAACTTGTCGTGCGACTTCTGTACGTTGCCCTCGGCGTCCTTCTCGACGTCCTCAGGCAGGCCGTTCTTTACGTCCTTCTTGAGCATCTCGATGATGTCGCGACGGATGTTGCGGATGGCAACCTTGGCGTTCTCGGCCTCGCCCTTGGCCTGCTTCGAGAGCTGGCGACGACGATCCTCGGTCATAGGAGGAAGGCCGATGCGGATTACCTCGCCGTTGTTCTCGGGCATGATGCCCAGAGGCGAATCGATGATGGCCTTCTCGATGACGCGGAGCATGGCCTTGTCCCATGGCTGGATGACGATGCTCTTGGCATCGGGGCACGAGCAGTTGGCACACTGGCTGACCTCCATCATCGTGCCGTAGCACTCGCACTTGATGCCATCGAGCAGCTTGACGGTGGCACGGCCGGCGCGGATGTGGTCAAAGGTTTCCTGGAGGTGATCGACCGTAGCCTGCATCTTGGCTTCGGCGTCTTTGATAGTTTTCTTAACGTCTAGCATACGGACCCTCCCCCATCCCCTCCCTTTAGGGCGGGGTGTAGATTGTTTGTTGTGTCCGCGGGGAGGAATGCGGCTTTATATGTTATTATTATGTATTATAGAATTGTTGTATGATGTACTATCTATCCCCCTCCATAAAGGGAGGGGTCAGGGGTGGGTCTCTTCGTATACCAACGTGCCGATGTTCTCGCCCGACATGACCTTGACGAGGTTGCCTGGCTTGTCCATGTTGAAGACGATGATAGGCAGCTTGTTGTCGCGGCAGAGGGTGGTAGCGGTCAGATCCATTACCTTGAGGCCCTTGTGGTAGATCTCGTCGTAGGTGATCTTCTCGAACTTGGTAGCCGTAGGATCCTTCTCGGGATCGGCTGTGTAGATGCCGTCTACGCGCGTACCCTTGAGCATGACGTCAGCCTCGATTTCGATGCCACGCAGTGCCGAACCGGTATCGGTAGTGAAGTATGGACAGCCGGTACCGCCGGCGAGGATGGCGATTTCGCCCTTCTCCATCAGCTCGATGGCGCGCCACTTGGAGTACTGTTCGCCGATAGGGAACATATTGATGGCCGTCAGGACGCGTGCCTTCTGGCCTATGGCGTTGAGAGCCGACGAAAGACCGAGTGCATTGATCGTAGTGGCCAGCATGCCCATCTGATCGCCCTTGACGCGGTCGAAACCCTTGCCGGCACCGCTGAGGCCACGGAAGATGTTGCCGCCACCGATGACGATACCGATCTGTACGCCCATGTCGGCAATCTGCTTGATCTGCTGTGCGTACTCGGCCAGACGCTGCTCGTCGATGCCGTATTGCTTGCTACCCATGAGCGATTCGCCGCTCAGCTTGAGGAGGATTCTCTTGTATGACATAGTATATGGTTGATGTTTTGGATGAATGTTCGTGTCGGGGATCGATCTTCGCCGACGACAGGCGCTGGCCTGTACGAGGCGAGGATGATGATGTGGATTCGTGCTTTCAGGTCGTGGTATGGATTCGAGGAAAATGATAAGTAAAGACCGCAACCAACACTTGCGATGATTGCGGTCTTGATATTTAGGTTGCTAGCCGCGAAGATTACTTCTTGGCTGAGTAGCTGATCTTCAGACACTGAGCCTTACGAAGCTCCTTCTTAAGTTCAGTAACGATACCCATCTTACAGTTGCGGTCGATCTTCATCGAAACCTGCATCTTAGGACGGTCTGCCTCCTTCATTGACTCGCGAGCAGCTTCCATGGTGTTCTGGACATTGCGCATATCCAGGAAGTCATCATTGAACTGGATCAACTCCTCAGAACCACGACGTGGGTCGCGTGGCTTACCGATAAGCACGGTGGTGACGAGTGACTTGTTCTCGAGCTTGGTAACCTGGTCGGCACGTGGAGTGTTGACCTTTACGATAGGAGTATCCTCACGCATGTGGGTTACGCACATAAAGAAGAACAGGATAGAGAACACCAAGTCAGGAAGAGATGAGGTGTTCAATTCAGGCATTCCTCTTTTTTCGCCTTTATTAAATTTGCTCATAATAATTGTTCCTGATTGTGATTAATACTTGGCGTTAGCCTCTGAGATGTTCATAGGATAGAGATCCTTCAAAGCCTTCAACTCGTCGGCGCTGAGGATTTCTTCGTCATAGTCCTTCTGGAAATACTTCTGAGCGGCCTCCTGACGCAGTTCGTTGTAAGCAGCCACAAGCTCGTTCTGAAGCTGGATATACTTCTCGTAGCTTGTACCGTAGTCGGACTGCAGTGAGATTACGTGGTTCTTGGTGAAGCGAATGTTAGGCTCCTTAGCCACGATAAGCTTGGTAAGTTCAGGACACTTTTCGCGACGTGCATCGTCCATCTCGAAGAGCTCTGGACCACGATCGCCAGAGAAACGACCCTGAGCGGTGATGAAGTCCTTTGCAGTTTGACGGATCTGCTCATTCTGGCTCTGTACTGAGCCTTCAACGTACTCATCGCCTACGAGGATAGCGTTATCCTTGTTGACCATGACGTTGAGAATGTTACGCTTCTTGATTTCCTGATCTTGCTGCTGCTCCTCTGGTACCCAGCGGGGGAGGAGTCGAGCCAAGCCTTCGTCAGTATCCATAGATGTGACCACGAGGAAGAAGATAAGCAGGGTAAATGCCAAGTCGGCACTTGATGACGAGTTGATGCTCGGCGCTTTTCTTTTCTTTCTTGCCATAGGTCAAATCTTATTTAGAGATGAGTCGCTTAGCAGCAAAGCCAATAACGAGGAGGATAGTAGCACCAATGAGTACGTAGAAGCTGTAGAGCCACATGTCGATGATCTTCATGGTGGTCTCAGAGTAAACCTCTACCTCACCGTTTACTACGCGTGAGAACTCGGTTTCGCCGCTGGCGAGGTAGCAACCTGCCATGACAGCAATGAACAGTACGACAGCACCGATAGACTTGATAGCAGCCTTCGAGTCGGTCTGGAACATGGTGGCGAGAGTCTTGCAGGCAAAGACGAGCAAGAGCACAACGCCAATCGCGATGGTGGCATACATCCAATAAAGGAGTAAATCCATCTGGACTGGAACGTCGATCATCTTGCCAGTTGAATCTGGCAGCTGCTCGGTAGCACCGAAGATGCTCAGTGCGCCAAGAGCAAATGATACGACCAAACCAATCGCGATTACGATGGTTGATGTAAGATTCTTCATATTAATTTATCTCCGTTATTAGATTGATTACTTCTTCATCTTGATGATAGCGTCGAGGAGAGAGATAGAAGCATCCTCCATGTCGCTGACGATACCCTCAACCTTAGAGAGCAGGTAGTTGTAGAATACCTGGAGTACGAGGGCTACGATAATACCACCTACAGTGGTGATAAGAGCTACCTTCATACCAGATGCAACGACTGTTGGAGAAATATCACCAGCCTTTACGATGTCGTCGAATGCCTGGATCATACCGATAGCGGTACCAAGGAATCCGAGTGATGGAGCCATTGCGATGAAGAGGGTAATCCAAGAGAGGTTGGTCTCGAGGTAGCCGCTCTGGAGAGCGCCGTAAGAGGTGATAGCAGCATCAACCTGCTCGAGTGACTGACCATCCTTAAGACGGATGAGAGCCTGGGTGAAGATAGATGCGATAGGACCACGGGTCTTCTTGCTGATCTCGAGAGCCTCGTCAACGTTGCCAGCCTCAAGAGCGTTCTCAACAGTCTCAACGAG
>JAZUEP010000150.1:0-2771 GCA_045640225.1 Bacteroidales bacterium
AATTTGAGCCTCAGATCTTGCAAAAACAAGGTAAAAGTTGACGTTTGTTGGTATGACCGGAGACGAGTCCTGCGGTCAGATGTCGGATGTAATCCACAGGTGAAAGATTATTCATGCGGCAGCTCTCAATGAGTGAATACATGAAGGCATTGTCGAGAGCGGCTTCTTCGCTTCCGATGTTCATGCTGTTCTTCAGATTCTGCTTGATGTGTCGCATCATCTGCTCGGCCAAATTGTTTGAGAGTTCTACGGCACCATTCTTCAGTACCGTCTCCATCGCCTTCCATTCGTTGTAGGCATAGCGCAAAGCCTTGGTCATGAGCTGGCCGCATCCCTTGTAACCCGATTCATGGAATTCCTTGAGCCTTTGCCTTACGAGCGACATCAGGCGTTTGGTGCTTCCGGGGTTATCGCTGTTGCGTTCCGCCAGCCTCTCTTCCGGAGTCAGGTTGCGCTTCTTGTATTCGTATTCGAGGCCGAAGAGCTTGCCGAAGATGTCGATAAACCAATAGGACAGTTCGCGGTTCTCTTCCAGACTGTTCACAAAGTCTCTGCGGATATGCGTGAGGCAGGCGCTTCGTGTCTGGTTAGGGGTGTCGTTGCCTTCATATGCCTTGTAGACCACATAGCCGTCTGAGGTGAAGAAGCCGATGAATTGGTCGAGGTAGGGTTTGATGGCCTTCAGCCCTCGACTGCCGTTCTCGTACAGAAACCAGCAGAGCTTGAGGGCCTTGGCCTTGATGCCCCAGAAGTAGCGCTTGAAATAGGAGCGGATGCCGTCCGTCTCGCAGCCGACCAGTCCGGGGGTCTCATCGATCATCCAGTAGTTGGCTGTCTTGAGGATGGTCTCCCAAGCATCACTCATGTGGTTGCGGAAGTACTTGACTACTTTGTGGATCTGACGCCCGAGGGTACTGTCGTTCATGTTGAGTCCCAGGTCCTTGAGCTGTATGCATATCTGGCGATAGGGCTTGTTATAGACGAAGTGCTCACCCAAGGTGTAGGCTATCAGGTTGGTGTCGAAACAACAGCCGGGGATGTGGCGTGTGCGAGTGCTGATTAGTTCGCCATCCATCTGTCGGACTCGGGCCACGGTATAGAATCGCTCTTCATAATGCTCAGGAATTCTCACCAGTTCGCGCATCTGCCAAGTGTCAATCCTGCCATCGCGCATCACAAACTTTGCGCCGAAAGGCAAGGTGTAATAGTCTTCGAGGCTGACGTACTGAGGATTGTCCGTATAGGGCACGTTCTTGCGGCAGTCCTTCCGGAGCTTGACCGATTTCTTGCCGGTTGGGGTGGTATGCGCTTCGGCTGGTATGTCGGCCGTATTGCCCGAAGCATTGCCTGCTCCAGAATTTGTGCCATCCCAATTGTCTTTTTCCTCTTCGCGCGACTGCTCCTTTTCGCGTCTGTTCAGCAGGTTTCTCTGCTCGGTACTACGCTTGAATTTCTGCTTCTGACGGAATCGTGCAAGGGCTTTCTGTTCCTCGGCACTCAGTTCTCGATCCTTGGCGATATTATCGAGCAAAGCAAGACGCTCGTTGAGCATCTGCATCTGTCGCTTGTACTCCTCAATCTGCTCTGCAGACTGTCGCTTGCTATCTTCTCGGAGCTGACGCATCTCTTCACGATGCTGCTGCTTGAGCTCGCGAATATCCTGACGGAGAGCCTCTACCGCCTGCTTGTGCTGCTGGCGTTCCGACTCCAGTCGCTGTTCGTAATATGCCTTGTCCTCCTCTCTCTGCTTGCGATAGAACTCCTCCATACGCGCTACCTGCTGAGCGGAATTATTGTTCCGTTCAGCCTCGTCAAGAGCCACGGTCAACTGGGCAATCTTGGCGTGTAGCACCGCGATGAGATTCTTATCGTTCATGGGTGCAAAGTTAGCGTTTTTTTCGGACATAAGCAAATTATTTAACACTTATTTTAGTGCTTATTTATCTATGTATCAACAGTTTGATAAATTACAAATCAGCCTTTCGGACTATGATATCACGTTGCTGGACGCTCTCTGTAAGCGCAACGAAGTCGCTCCAGGAAATTTTGGCACTGTGGAGATTTCCGCTTATTACGGGTCGAAAAAATTTTCCGTTATCCAAACGGATTTTTAACATTTCGTACCTTCCCAATCCCCGATACAGGATCTTGGCCATCTTCAGGTTGCGCTGGAAGAAGAGGTAGACATGGTCTCTGCGGGTCGGATCCTCGCCCATCGAGCGAAGAATGCCACAGAAGCCATCGATATCCTTTCGCATATCGGCAGCCTCTGTGTACAGGTGGTAGGTCATCGAAGTCGTGAAAGAAACCATAGTATCACTTCAACAGCTTGTTCACGATCTCGACCATCTCGGATATCGGACGCTCGCGCAGCCGGATCTCGACACCACTGTTCAGCCTGACCATGATCTCTGAGACGTGCAGGTCATTCTCACCACAGGCAGGTGCCGATGGCGATTCTGTGTCTACTGTCATCTCGAGGCTGATCATCTTAGGTGTTTTGGAGGTCCCGTCCGTTCCGTTCTCATTTGATTTCAGACTTGGGAAGAGAGGTTCCTTCTTGCTGTAGCGTCTGACCTTAAAGTAATCGTACCCTTCCTTCTGGCACCATTCCTTCATCTTCAGTCCGCCACCATTTGTGCGGTATTCTTGGACCACCGCAGCATAGTCCATCATTTCTTGTCTTTCCATTTTGCACGCCATAATTTGTTCGGCGATGCAAAGGTAGGTATTAGTTATTAAAAGGCAAGGCGGAGATTGGGATGTTTACT
>JAZUEP010000151.1:0-12814 GCA_045640225.1 Bacteroidales bacterium
GGACAAGATCATGGAGCTCATGGCTGCTTGCGATGAGTGGATCCAGCTGCCTCCACGTGCCCTTGATAAGCCATTCCTGATGCCAATCGAGGATATCTTCTCAATCACTGGCCGTGGTACTGTTGCTACTGGCCGTATCGAAACCGGTATCGTTCACGTTGGTGACCAGGTACAGCTCCTCGGCCTTGGCGCTGACAAGCTCACCGTCGTAACTGGCGTCGAGATGTTCCGTAAGCTCCTCGATCAGGGTGAGGCTGGCGATAACGTTGGTCTTCTCCTCCGTGGTATCGACAAGCAGGAGGTTAAGCGTGGTATGGTTCTCTGCAAGCCAAACAGCGTAACTCCTCACGATCACTTCAAGGCTCAGATCTACGTCCTCAAGAAGGAAGAGGGTGGCCGTCACACTCCATTCAAGAACCACTATCGTCCTCAGTTCTATCTGCGTACCATGGACGTTACTGGCGAGATCATGCTCCCAGAAGGCGTTGAGATGGTAATGCCTGGCGATCACGTTCAGATTGACGTTACTCTGATCACCCCAGTTGCTATGTCTGAGGGTCTCCAGTTCGCTATCCGCGAGGGTGGCCGCACTGTAGGTTCTGGTCAGATCACCGCTATTCTCTAATCTTGACTGATTAGAATTACTAATTACGAATTACTGATTACGGGTTTCACCGTGTAATTCGTAATTCGTAATTAGTAATTAATTTACGGGTGTAGCTCAGTCGGTAGAGCACTGGTCTCCAAAACCAGGTGTCGAGAGTTCGAACCTTTCCACCCGTGCAATAAAATAAGTAAAACAATGAAGAAAATCATCAATTACGTAAAGGAATCTTATTCCGAATTGGTAAATAAGGTTTCATGGCCAACTCGTCAGGAGGTTACTAGCAGCTCGGTTGTTGTACTCTCAGCTTCCGTTATCATTGCGCTCGTAATCCTTGCCATGGATCTGGCTTTCGGCACTGCTTTGATGCCATTGATCTATTCGTTCTGATTCTTTGTCCTCGACTAACTACTGAAGGTTATGAAAATAGAGAAGGAAGAGATCAGATGGTATTGCCTTCGCGCTATCAGCGGCAAGGAGTTGAAGGTTAAGGAGCTTCTTGATGCAGAAATCAAGAACGGTGACTTCAACGGTAATGTTGTCGAGGTGATAGTGCCTACAGAGAAGGTAGTGTCGCAGAAGGGCAATAAGAAGGAGATCAAGGATAAGGTTCTCTTCTCGGGTTATGTCTTTGTTCGTTGCCGTTTGGTAGGCGAAGTTCAGGCCCAGCTTGCTAGCACGACTAATGTGGTCAACTTCCTTATGGGTCGTGTAACAAAGAAGCCAGAGCCGTTGCCAGATGACCAGATTGCAACGATGCTCGGTCATGTCGACGAGACGATCATTGCTGAAGAGGCCGCACAGGTTACCTTCATGGTGGGCGAAACCATCAAGGTTAACGATGGTCCTTTCAAGGATTTCGATGGTGTAATCGAAGAGATTTCTGACGAAAAGAAGAAACTGAAGGTGAGCGTCAAGATTTTCGGTCGCAAGACTCCGCTTGAGCTCAACTTTGATCAAGTCGTAAAAGACGCCTGATTCAGAAGGGAGTTTGTACTGGTTTCGGAGCCAGTTTGCCTGGTGGCTGCGTGAGCAGTCTTTATGCCGAAAGAGAAGCAATCCTGTTGGACTGATTTAGACTATATATTAACCGCCAGTTTTACCGCGAGTCTTCCAACGACGTCTGGAACGGTACTGGCACAAATTAATTTTCCACAATGGCAAAAGAAATTGCTGGACAGATTAAGCTGCAGATTAAGGGTGGCGCTGCCAATCCTGCACCTCCAGTAGGCCCAGCCCTCGGTTCGAAGGGTATCAACATCATGGGTTTCTGCAAGGAGTTCAATGCGCGAACCCAGGATCGTGCTGGTAAGGTGCTTCCTGTAGTGATCACCTACTACACCGACAAGTCTTATGATTTCGTCATCAAGACTCCACCTGCAGCCGTACAGCTCCTCGAGGCCGCCAAGATCAAGGGCGGTTCTGCTGAGCCTAACCGTAAGAAGGTTGGTTCGGTTACTTGGGATCAGGTAAAGGCTATCGCTGAGGATAAGCTTCCTGACCTCAACTGTTTCACTGTTGCTTCGGCTATGAGCCTCATCGCAGGCACTGCTCGCAGCATGGGTATCACCGTTACTGGCGAGAAGCCAGAGTTGTAATCCTTAATACTTCAAACTAACAATGGCAAAACTTACTAAGAATCAGAAGGCCGCCGCTGCTAAGATTGAAGCAGGTAAGGCTTATACTCTTGCCGAGGCAGCTGCTCTCGTTAAGGAGATTACTTTCACTAAGTTCGACGCTTCTGTCGATATCGATATGCGTCTGGGCGTTGACCCACGTAAGGCTAACCAGATGGTTCGTGGCACCGTTTCACTGCCAAATGGTACTGGTAAGACCGTACGTGTCCTCGCACTCTGTACTGCTGATCAGGAGGCTGCAGCTCTTGCTGCCGGCGCTGATTACGCTGGTCTCGACGAGTACCTCCAGAAGATCAAGGAGGGCTGGTCTGACATCGACGTGATCATCACTCAGCCTGCTTGCATGGGTAAGCTCGGTCCTCTTGGCCGTATCCTCGGTCCTCGTGGCCTCATGCCAAACCCAAAGTCTGGTACCGTAACTATGGACGTTGCCAAGGCTGTTAAGGAGGTTAAGCAGGGTAAGATCGACTTCAAGGTTGACAAGGGCGGTATCGTCCACACCTCTATCGGTAAGGTCAGCTTCACTCCTGAGGCTCTCAAGGAGAATGCTAAGGAGTTCATCCAGACCATCATCAAGCTTAAGCCAGCTACCGCTAAGGGTACCTACATCAAGTCTATCTTCCTTTCTAGCACCATGAGTGCTGGCATCAAGGTTGATACCAAGTCTATCGACGAGTAATACTTCGAACTGAAAAATTCTACAGATATGAAGAAAGAAGATAAAGTCCTCAACATTGAGAAGCTCGAAGGTCTCCTCGCAGACTACGCTCATTTCTATGTAACCAATATCGAGGGTCTCGATGCTGAAGCTACCAGCTCACTTCGTCGCGAGTGCTTCAAGCAGGAGGTTAAGCTCGTTATGGTTAAGAACAAGCTTTTCCTGAAGGCTCTCGAGAATAAGGGAATCGACTGTTCGGCTATCGCTTCTGCGTTCAAGGGTACTAGCGCTATCATGTTCTCGAATACTGGTAACGTTCCTGCTAAGCTCATCAAGAGCCTGAACAAGAAGGAAGAGGTTGTTGGTCTCAAGGGTGCTTATGTTGAGGAAGGCTGCTTCGGTGCAGACTCACTCGAGGCACTTGTTGCCATCAAGAGCAAGAACGAGCTCATCGCCGACGTTATCGCTCTTCTGCAGTCTCCTGCAAAGAACGTTATCTCTGCACTGCAGAGCGGCGCCAACACCATCCATGGTGTGCTCAAGACCCTGGGCGAGCGTCCAGAGTAATCGGATACAGGATCGGCATCCGGGCTACCAGGCAATGGCGGCATAATAGTTGGTCCAACCCTACATATAAAATAATCAATAATAATAATAATAAATAAAAAAAATTACAATTATGGCAGATCTGAAAGTTCTCGCAGAGGAGTTGGTTAACCTCACCGTTAAGGAAGTAAACGAACTCGCTAACATTTTGAAGGAAGAGTATGGTATTGAGCCTGCTGCTGCAGCTGTTGCTGTTGCTGCTGGTCCTGCAGCTGGCGCTGAGGCAGCTGTTGAGGAGAAGACTGACTTCGACGTTGTCCTGAAGTCAGCTGGTGCTCAGAAGCTCCAGGTCGTTAAGGCCGTTAAGGAGGCTTGTGGTCTTGGCCTGAAGGAGGCTAAGGAGCTCGTTGATGGCGCTCCTAGCACCGTTAAGGAGAAGCTGCCTAAGGCAGAGGCTGAGGCTCTCAAGAAGGCTCTTGAGGAGGCTGGCGCTGAGGTTGAGCTCAAGTAATAATCGCTCTACTTTATCCCATGGTTTAGGCCCTTACCTATCTTTGGTGGGCCTAAACCCTTTTCTCGTTTTTGGGCTCTAAGTCCAAGATTTATCTTTTCTTTTCCCTACGAACGACCGGCTTCTACCGAGTTCTGAGGTTAGATCAACGGTGTTGATCCGTAAAAAAGTATGAAAGGGCACGTCCTCGCGTCCTTTTTCGCTGTGCTTATAGGTCTACTAAATTTTAAAATAGTTTTCAGATTTGATATTCACAGCTTTCATTTTCCGACGGAAATTTCATTTTTTAAGCGATATATGACTAAAAAAGCTTCTGGAACAAGAAAACCAAGAGTGAACTTCGCTTCTACGAAGGCACCTCTGGCATATCCTGACTTCCTCGACATCCAGCTCAAGTCTTTCCACGACTTCCTGCAGCTGGATACTCCACCAGAGGAACGCAAGAAGGAGGGTCTCTACAAAGTATTTGCCGAGAACTTCCCAATTGCTGACACTCGCAACAACTATGTGCTCGAGTTCCTCGACTACTTTGTCGATCCTCCGCGTTACACCATCGAGGAGTGTCTGCTTCGTGGCCTGACCTACAGCGTGCCTCTCAAGGCTAAGCTCAAGCTGTACTGCACCGATCCTGATCATGAGGACTTCCATACCAAGGTAACCGACGTTTACCTGGGCCAGATCCCTTACATGACGCCTCAGGGTACCTTCGTTATCAATGGTGCCGAGCGCGTTGTCGTCAGCCAGCTCCACCGTTCGCCAGGCGTTTTCTTCGGCCAGAATCTTCACTCTAATGGTACCAAGCTTTATTCTGCCCGTATCATTCCTTTCAAGGGTTCATGGATCGAGTTCGCAACTGACATCAACAATGTCATGTATGCCTACATCGACCGTAAGAAGAAGCTCCCTGTTACCACCCTGCTTCGAGCCATCGGTTACGAAAGCGACAAGGACATCCTTCAGATCTTCAACCTTGCCGAGACTGTCGAGGTTAACGAGAAGAACATGATGGCTGCTCGTGGCCGTAAGCTGGCCGCTCGTGTCATGCGTTCATGGGTCGAAGATTTCGTCGACGAGGAAGTCGGCGAGGTTGTAACCCTCGAGCGTAACGAGATTCTTGTCGAGCGCGAGGCTGTACTCGACGATGCCAATATCGAGAAGATTCTCGAAAGCGGTGCCGAGAGCGTATTGCTTCAGCGCGAAGATGCCAAGCTCGACGACTTTGCCATCATCTACAACACCCTCCAGAAGGATCCATCGAACTCTGAGAAGGAGGCCGTCATCTACATCTACCGTCAGCTCCGTAACGCTGAGCCTGCTGACGATCAGTCAGCTCGCGAGGTTATCCAGAACCTCTTCTTCAGCGACAAGCGCTATGACCTCGGTGAGGTTGGCCGCTACCGCCTGAACAAGAAGTTCAGCCTCAATACTCCTATCGAGACCCGTACCCTCACCAAGGAGGATATGATCGAGATTATCAAGTTCCTGATCCAGCTGATCAACTCGAAGGAGGAAGTCGACGATATCGACCACCTGTCTAACCGTCGCGTACGTACTGTCGGCGAGCAGTTGTACAACCAGTTCGCTGTAGGTTTGAACCGTATGAGCCGTACGATCCGCGAGCGTATGAATGTCCGCGACAACGAGGACTTCTCGCCAGTCGACCTGATCAACGCCAAGACCATTTCTTCGGTCATCAACTCATACTTCGGCACCAACGCCCTCAGCCAGTTCATGGATCAGACCAATCCGCTGGCCGAGATTACCCACAAGCGTCGTATGTCGGCCCTGGGTCCTGGTGGTCTGTCACGCGAGCGTGCAGGCTTCGAGGTCCGCGACGTACACTACACTCACTATGGTCGTCTGTGTCCTATCGAGTCGCCGGAAGGTCCTAACATCGGTCTTATTTCGTCAATGTGCGTCTACGCCAAGGTCAACGACCTGGGCTTCATCGAGACTCCATACCGCAAGGTCGAGAATGGTGTCGTCGATCTGACCGATGCCGGCGTCGAGTGGATGTCGGCCGAGGCAGAAGAGGGTATGCTCATTGCCGAGTCGACCGCTGCAATGAACCGCAATGGCCGTCTGACCGACAAGGGCGTCATCGTCCGCGAAGGCGCCGACTTCCCTAAGGTAGCCCCTGAGGAGGTTAACCTGATGGACGTTGCTCCTAACCAGATCGCTTCGATCGCTGCAGCCCTGATTCCATTCCTCGAGCATGACGATGCCCACCGTGCACTCATGGGATCGAACATGATGCGTCAGGCCGTACCTCTGATGACCTGCGAGGCTCCTATCGTCGGTACCGGTATCGAGGAACAGCTTATCCGCGACAGCCGCACCCAGATCATCGCCGAGGGCGAGGGTGAGGTCATCTTTGTCGACGCTACCGTCATCCGCGTACGCTACGACCGCACCGAGCAGGAGGAGTTCTGCGCCTTCGACGAGCCAATCAAGGAGTACTTCCTGCCTAAGTGGCGCAAGACCAACCAGAGCACTACCTACGACCTGCAGCCAGCCTGCAAGAAGGGCCAGCGCGTACATGCCGGCGATATCCTTACCAAGGGTTATTCTACCGAGCGCGGCGAGCTCGCTATCGGTAAGAACCTGAAGGTTGCCTACATGCCTTGGAAGGGTTACAACTACGAGGATGCCATCGTGCTTTCAGAGCGCATCGTCCGCGAGGATATCCTTACCTCGGTTCATGTCGACGAGTATACCCTCGAGGTTCGCGAGACCAAGCGTGGTTTCGAGGAGCTCACCAGCGACATCCCGAACGTCAGTGAGGATGCAACGAAGGACCTCGACGAACGTGGTATCGTTCGTGTAGGCGCCATGATCGAGCCAGGCGACATCATGATCGGTAAGATCACGCCTAAGGGCGAGTCTGATCCTACACCAGAAGAGAAGCTGCTTCGCGCCATCTTCGGCGACAAGGCTGGCGACGTCAAGGACGCTTCGCTCAAGGCCAATCCTTCGCTCCATGGCGTTGTCATCGATACGGCCCTCTACAGCCGTTCGAACAAGGACCGCGCCCAGAAGCGTGCCGAGCGTGCCATGATGCCAATGCTCGAGCAGGAGTATCAGGATATGCAGGATGCACTCAAGAAGAAGCTTGTCGAGAAGCTCCTCGTCCTGACCGAAGGCCTGACATCGCTCAACGTCAAGGATAGTATCGGCGAGGATGTCCTCTCGAAGGGTCAGCCATTCACCGCTCCTGTCCTGATGAACATCGACTATCGTTCGACCAACATCCTGAAGTGGACTGCAGACGAGCAGGTCAACGCCCTCATCAAGGATACCATTATGAACTACCTGCGCAAGAGCAAGGAGATCAATGCCAAGCTGCAGCGCCGCAAGTTCGATATCAGCATCGGCGACGAGCTGCCAACAGGTATCATCAAGCTGGCCAAGGTCTACATCGCCAAGAAGCGTAAGATCGGCGTAGGTGATAAGATGGCCGGTCGTCACGGTAACAAGGGTATCGTTTCGAAGGTCGTTCGCGACGAGGATATGCCATTCACCGCTGATGGTCGTCCGGTCGATATCGTCCTCAACCCACTCGGCGTGCCTTCACGAATGAATCTGGGTCAGATCTTCGAGGCTGTCCTCGGCTGGGCAGGCTACGAGCTGGGCGAGCATTTCGCTACCCCAATCTTCGACGGCGCTTCGCTCGACGAGCTCAACGCATGGACCGACAAGGCTGGCCTGCCACGCTATGGCAAGACCCAGCTCTACGATGGCGGCACTGGCGAACCATTCGACCAGATGGCTACCGTGGGCGTCACCTACATGCTGAAGCTCGGTCACATGGTCGAGGATAAGATGCACGCACGTTCAATCGGTCCATACTCACTCATCACGCAGCAGCCTCTCGGCGGTAAGGCCCAGTTCGGTGGTCAGCGTTTCGGTGAGATGGAAGTCTGGGCCCTCGAGGCTTTCGGTGCAGCTCACGTACTGCAGGAGGTTCTTACCGTCAAGTCCGACGACGTTTCGGGCCGCAGCAAGACCTACGAAGCTATCGTCAAGGGCGACAACATGCCTACTCCTGGTCTGCCTGAGTCACTCAACGTGCTCCTCCACGAGCTCAAGGGTCTCGGCTTAAGCATCAAGATGGACTAATTAAGTTAAAAAGGTAAAAAGGTAAAGAGGTACATCGGCACCCGTTCCGCGGTGCCTGCCTCTTGCCCAACAGCAACTCTTCAGCGTGGTCGAAGGACCATAACTTTTTAACTCTTTAACTTTTTAACTTCTAAAGAATATGGCTTTTAGAAAAGATAATTCCAACAAGAAGGTCAACTTCACGAAGATCAGCATCGGCCTGGCTTCGCCTGAAGAGATTCTTGATAATTCACGTGGTGAGGTGCTCAAGCCTGAGACCATCAACTACCGCACCTATAAGCCCGAGCGCGACGGCCTCTTCTGCGAGCGCATCTTCGGTCCTGTCAAGGATTTCGAGTGCCATTGCGGTAAGTACAAGCGTATCCGCTACAAGGGTTGCGTGTGCGAGCGTTGTGGCGTCGAGGTAACCGAGAAGAAGGTACGTCGCGAGCGTTGCGGACACATCAACCTGGTGGTTCCTGTTGCCCACATCTGGTATTTCCGCTCGCTGCCTAACAAGATCGGTTATCTGCTGGGCATTCCTACCAAGAAGCTCGATTCGGTCATCTACTACGAGCGCTACATCATCATGCAGCCTGGTCCACTCGAGAAGCTCGAAGGCAAGCAGCGCCTCGACACCCTCTCTGAGGACGAGTACATGGAGGCACTCGAGCGCGTAGGCCAGAAGAACCAGAACCTGCCCGACGACGATCCTAACAAGTTCATCGCCAAGATGGGTGCCGAGGCTATCCTCGAGCTCCTGCAGCAGGTCGACCTCGATTCGCTCTCATACGAGCTTCGCGACCGTGCCAGCCAGGAAGGCTCGGTACAGCGCAAGAACGAGGCCCTCAAGCGCCTGCAGGTAGTCGAGCAGTTCCGTGCTTCGAAGGACCGCAACAAGCCTGAGTGGATGATCATGAAGATTCTGCCTGTCATCCCGCCAGAGCTTCGTCCACTCGTTCCGCTCGATGGTGGCCGTTTCGCTACCTCGGACGTCAACGACCTCTATCGTCGCGTCATCATCCGCAATAACCGTCTGAAGCGTCTCATGGAGATCAAGGCTCCTGAGGTCATTCTCCGCAACGAGAAGCGTATGCTCCAGGAGGCTGTCGATTCGCTCTTCGACAACTCGCGCAAGTCGTCGGCTGTCAAGTCTGAGTCGAACCGTCCACTCAAGTCGCTCTCAGACTCGCTCAAGGGCAAGCAGGGTCGCTTCCGTCAGAACCTCCTCGGTAAGCGTGTCGACTATTCAGCACGTTCGGTAATCGTCGTTGGCCCAGAGCTCAAGATGAACGAGTGCGGTCTGCCTAAGCTCATGGCTGCCGAGCTGTACAAGCCATTGATCATCCGTAAGCTCATCGAGCGCGGCATCGTCAAGACCGTCAAGTCGGCCAAGAAGATCGTCGACAAGCGCGATCCTGTCGTATTCGACATCCTCGAGCTCGTCATGAAGGGACATCCCGTACTCCTCAACCGTGCTCCTACACTTCACCGTCTCGGTATCCAGGCATTCCAGCCTCGCATGATCGAGGGTAAGGCTATCCAGCTCCACCCATTGGCATGTACCGCATTCAATGCCGACTTCGACGGTGACCAGATGGCCGTCCACCTGCCACTGGGCAATGCCGCTATCCTCGAGGCTCAGATCCTCATGCTCGGCTCGCACAACATCCTCAACCCTGCCAATGGTGCACCTATCACCGTGCCATCGCAGGATATGGTACTTGGTCTGTACTACATCACCAAGATCCGCGAGAACGACAAGGGTGAGGGCCTGACCTTCTACGGTCCCGAAGAGGCTATGATCGCCATGAACGAAGGCCGTTGCTCAATGCAGGCCCGCATCAACTGTGTGGTCAACGACATCGATGTCGAGCATGGTCGTCGTCCTATCAAGCGCATGGTCGAGACCTCATGCGGCCGCCTTATCTTCAACGAGAAGGTGCCACAGAAGGTTGGCTTCGTCAACCAGGTCATCACCAAGAAGTCGCTTCGTGGCGTCATCACCGACGTTATCAAGTACTGTGGTATCCCACGCACCTCTGAGTTCCTCGACGATGTGAAGAACCTCGGTTACTACGAGGCCTTCCGTGCCGGTCTGTCATTCAACCTTGGCGATGTGCTCGTTCCTGCCGAGAAGCCAGAGATCATCGATGGCGCCCTGAACGAGGCCGACCAGATTATGGACGACTACAACAACGGTTGGATCACCAACACCGAGCGTTACAACAAGGTCATCGACGTATGGTCGGCTACCAACACCAAGCTCACCAAGACCCTGATGAAGCAGTTCACCGAGGCCGAGCGTGGTTTCAACGCCATCTATATGATGATGGACTCAGGCGCCCGTGGTTCGAAGGATCAGATCGCTCAGCTGTCAGGTATGCGTGGTCTTATGGCCAAGCCTCAGAAGGCCGGTGCCGAAGGCGCACAGATCATCGAGAACCCAATTATCGCCAACTTTAAGGAAGGTATGTCGGCACTCGAGTACTTCATCTCGACCCACGGTGCCCGTAAGGGTCTGGCCGATACCGCCCTCAAGACGGCCGATGCCGGTTACCTCACCCGTCGTCTTGTCGACGTTGCTCACGACGTCATCATCCGCGAGGAGGATTGCGGTACCCTGCGTGGCCTGATCTGCACTGAGCTCAAGAACAACGACGAGGTCATCGCTACCCTCAAGGAGCGTATCCTCGGCCGCGTTTCGGTTCACGATATCATCAACCCACTCACCGGCGAGCTCATCATCGCTGCTGGCGAGGAGATCACTGAGCGTATTGCCGACGAGATCCAGGCCAGCCCAATCGAGCAGGTCGAGATCCGTTCCGTACTCACCTGCGAGTCGCTGCACGGCGTCTGCGCCAAGTGCTATGGCCGCAACCTCTCTACCAACCGCATGGTTCAGAAGGGCGAGGCTGTCGGCGTCATCGCTGCTCAGTCAATCGGTGAGCCTGGTACCCAGCTTACCCTCCGTACCTTCCACGCCGGTGGTATTGCGTCGAACGCTGTTGCCGTCAACAACCTCAAGGCCGGTTACGATGGTAACCTCGTCATCGAGGAGCTCCGTACCATCGATGCCCCACAGCTCGATGGCACTACCGAGAAGGTTGTCGTCAGCCGTATGACCGAAATGCGTATCGTGGATCCTAACACCGGTATGACCCTCCAGCAGGCTGCCATCGGTTACGGTTCTAAGCTCTTTATCGAGAGCGGCACACAGGTCAAGAAGGGCGACGTCATTGCCGAGTGGGACCCATTCAACGCTGTCATCGTCTGCGAACAGAAGGGTCGCATCCAGTATGAGAACGTTGTCGAGGGCGATACCTTCAAGGTCGAGACCGACGCCGCTACTGGCCTCGAGGATAAGATCGTTATCGATTCGAAGACTCGTGCCGTGGCTCCAGTCGTACACGTTGTCAACGACGACGACGAGGTCCTCGCTTCGTACACCCTGCCTCTCGGTGCCCACATTATGGTCAACGACGAGGAGGAGGTTCTGCCAGGTGCCCTGATCGTAAAGATCACCCGTACCTCGAGCAAGGCCGGCGATATTACCGGTGGTCTTCCACGTGTTACCGAGCTGTTCGAGGCCCGCAACCCATCCAATCCGGCTATCGTGGCCGAGATCGATGGCGAGGTTACCTTCGGCCGCATCAAGCGTGGTAACCGCGAGATCGTTGTCACCGGCAAGCATGGCGACGAGCGCAAGTACCTCATCCCGCTCAACCGTCAGGTCCTCGTACAGGAGCACGATTACGTACGTGCAGGCAATCCATTGTCTGACGGCGCAGTCACCCCAAGCGACATCCTTCGTATCCTCGGTCCAACAGCCGTTCAGGAGTACATCGTCAACCAGGTTCAGGACGTATACCGTCTGCAGGGCGTAGCTATCAACGACAAGCACTTCGAGGTCATCGTACGTCAGATGATGCGTAAGGTCAACGTCCTTTCGTCGGGCGATACCAACTTCCTCGAGGGTCAGGTAGTCGACAAGCTCGAGTTTGCAGCCGAGAACGACCGCATCTGGGGCATGAAGGTTGTCACCAAGGCCGGCGACTCTTCCGAACTCAAGCCAGGTATGATCATCAGCCCACGCCGCCTCCGCGACGAGAACTCGATGCTCAAGCGCCACGACAAGAAGACCGTCGATGCCCGCGACGCACAGCCTGCTACCTGCGAGCAGATGTTGCAGGGTATTACCCGCGCCGCCCTCGGTACTCGTTCGTTCATGTCGGCTGCTTCGTTCCAGGAGACCACCAAGGTCCTCAACGAAGCTGCAATCCTCGGCAAGGAGGATCACCTGCAGGGTATGAAGGAGAACGTCATCTGCGGTCACCTCATTCCAGCTGGTACCGGTCAGCGCGACTTCGAGAACCTCGTCGTAGGCAACCGCGACGACTTCAGCCGTGTATACTCTGGTCCTCGCAAGACCCTCGAGTTCTGATCCGATCTCGAATTATATAGCAAAAGAGGGCGTGTCAAAAGACACGAAACATTAAAGCGTACATAATATGGTTACCCCCGTTACAATGCACTGTAGCGGGGGTAATTACTCGTTAATAGGCCTCGATGCTTTGGACGGGGACGAAGACGAGGCTGTGTCACAAGATCCAGGAAATATTTCAATTTGCGCTTCCCCGTTTCGCGGAAGAGCATTTCGTTTGCAAAATGCGCTTCCCCGCTCCGCGGAAGAGCACTTCGCCAGCAAAATGCGCTTCCCCGTTTCGCGGAAGAGCACTTCGCCAGCAAAATGCGCTTCC
>JAZUEP010000152.1:0-58739 GCA_045640225.1 Bacteroidales bacterium
GTGCATCGCACGGAGCACGATGCGGTCGTCATGCACCTCGAGCTCAGAGACGTTGTAGCGGGCATAGCGTCCCTTGAACCACCCGAGTCGGATGGCCCATGAGGCGAGGAGGGGGAGGGAGGAGGTGCGGTAGATGCCAAGCATAGGGGGTGAGGGGTGGAGGTGATGGTGGAGGGACTACTCGAGGCCCCAGGTGGTCGAGAGGACTTGGAACTCGGTGCGGCGGTTGATCTGATCGGCTACCTGACGCTGGTCGGGGTCGAGGGTGAGGACGAAGTCTTCGTCGAGCACCTGACCGAGGGGCAGGAAGTCGTAGAGCTCATGGAGGTGCTCGTCGACCTCCTTGGGTTCACTCTTACCATAGCCAACGGGGGTGAGGCGATCGGGGTCGATGCCCTGTTCGACGAGGTATTCGACCACCGACTCGGCTCGACGCTGCGAGAGGTCGAGGTTGAAGCCCTGGCTGCCTACGCGGTCGGTATGGGCGGAGAGCTCGATGGAGCAATAGGGGTTGTCGAGCAGGAGCTGCACGAGGTCGTCGAGCGAGGGGTAGGACTCGGAGCGGAGCGTGGCGCTGTTGTAGTCGTAGAAGATGTTGTCGATCAGGACGGGCACCGAGACGGAGGGGAGGAAGAAGTCGACCTCGTAGTCGGCATCCTCTTCGGCTGGGTCGGAGGTGAACTCTGCCTTGCGGTTGAGGTAGCCCTGCTTGCCGGCCATCATGACGTATTCGGTAGGGCGATCGATGGCTACGGAATAGGAGCCGTCGGGCTTGGGGAGCGACTTGAAGTTCATGCCGTTGCGGCCGACGATGCGGACGATGGCCTCGGCGAGAGGCTCACCTTCGGTGTCGTAGACGTTGCCGGTGATGCGGATCTTGATGCTGGGGAGGAGGAAGGTGAAGATATTGTCGAAGCCTTTGCCCTGTCCACGGTTGGAGCTGAAATAGCCCTGCTGATCGTCTTGGGTGGCGTGACAGAAGGTCATGCCGAAGTCGTCGCCATTGGAGTTGATGGGCGGGCCGAGGTGATCGAGGTGCCAGGTGTTCCACTCGTCGAGACGGGCACTGTAGATGTCGAGGCCACCGAGCGAGGCACGGCCATTGGTGCTGAAATAGAGGATGCCGTCAGGAGCAAAGGTAGGGAACATCTCGTCGCCAGGCGTGTTGACCTGGGGACCAAGGTTCTCGATGAAAGCGATGTCAGTAGGATTGCGGAGCTGAGCACGCCAGAGGTCGAGCCCGCCTTCACCGCCAGGCATGTCGCTGACAAAGTAGAGCCAGCGACCGTCAGGCGATACGGCTGGATGAGCATAGATGGAGAGCGTATCGTTGCCGAACTTCAGCATCGTGCCTTTGGCCCATGAGGCTTCGCTACGAGTCGATGCATAGAGGTGAGGCGTGGCGATCTGGCCATTGCCGCCAGCAGCCGTGTAGTACATGGTGTTGCCGTCTGGCGAGAAACTGGGTGTACCCTCGTCGCCATCGGTGTTGATGCTGCCTTCGACCAGTTCAGGACGGCCCCAATGTCCCTTATCGTCTTTCTGTACGCGCCAAAGGTCGCAATATTTGGTGCCAGTGATTGGCGACTTCTCGTCGCCTGTGGACTTGTCGGACGAAGAGGTGTAATATAGAATCTCGTCCTGCTCGCCCCAGATGGCGGGGCTAAAATCGGCACGACGGCCATTGGCGATAGCAAAACGCTTGATTTCGTAGCGTGAACCTGCTTCCTTCCACTCGGCTGCATGACGGCACGACTCAAGACCGTTGAGGGCTACGGGATCGTCGATGGCCAGTTCGAGGTAATCGAGATAGGACTGTTCGGCATCGCGGTAATTGCCGTTGCGATGTTGCTGTTGTGCCAGATGGAGTAGCAGCGAAGGATCGTCGTAATCATAACGCTGGGCATTCTTGAAGGCCGAAGCGGCCTGGGCAGGAATCATCAGCTTCTCGTAACAGAGGCCCATGTACCATGCTGCCTGAGCCTTTTGGTCGCGTTCCTCGCGGGCATCGGTCTTTCGATACACACGTTTCAGCGTAAGGCTCGCCTCATAGTATTCTCCACGATTGTATTGCTCGATGGCCGTACTGAGTTTGGCCGTGTCGCACGACGACAGGACCATCAGGGCCATGAGGAGCCATACAATATAGGAAGTGAGTTGCTTCATTGTGTACAAAGCTTGTCGAAGAGGAGGGTGATGCGACGGCTCTTGAATCGTAAGCGTTCGATAGGTAGAAGCTCGGTAGTGATTATGCCGTCAGGAGCGATGATTAGTTTGCCGATGTTGCTGTTGCTGCCGCCCGTTCGGCTGAAGATGACAGGTCGGCCATCGCAATCGACGAGCTTCAGCATTGATACAGGATTGTTGGAACTTCCGTCGAGTACAACGTCCACGCCATGAAGGTCAGCCATGATACGCGAGATATAGAGCGTATTGTCGCCTACAGACGTATTGTCGGGGAGGTTGGTAAGCAGCACTACATAATCAGCACCTTGCTGCCGAGCCATATCGATGCATTGCTGGACACTGCGAATATACAGCTCGCTGGACTGATGGGCGTTCGAAGGCATGGTTAGGCCGACGTAGGCCAGTGTGCGACGTCCGAAATGCTTGAGTATGTAGGGCTGGAAGGCAAGGCTGTGGTTCTGATCACGATTGCGTAGGTTCGCACTGATCACACTATGCCGTAGCGGCTTGAGCAGTTCGCGCAGTTGAGGCAAATCACGATTCAGCTCGTTCGTGCCAATACCGATGGCATCGTAACCGGTTTCGTTCATCATCTGCAGGATACCCTCGTCGGTAAGCATATTGCAATCTTCGCCATCTGCCGATTCGCCCTGAGGGAGGAAATTGCCGGTGGTTACGATCGAAACATGGCACGAATCGGAGATGATGGCATCGTGGTATCCGGCCAGGAAGGGATACTTCTCGTAGTTGCCCATCATGTTATCCTCAAACAGCACCACGATACTGCGGTCGTGGACAGCATCCGTGCGACTGTCGAGCCAGTTGGCCAGAACCGAATAGCGAGGTGAATGGCTGACAGACTTGATCTTGGGATAGCCGCCCAGCAACCTGACGTCCGAGAAGAGACCATCGGCCTGTCCCATGGTGGTATTCTGACGAAGGCTGGCAATGAGGGTCTGGTCGTAACGGTCACGATTGAGCGAGCAACCGGCTTCGAGCATCACCTGACGCCAGGTCAGGTAGACGTCCGGACGCGAAAAAAGGCTACGGTAATGGAACGCCGCGATAACGATGCACGATTTGGAGAAGTCACCACGGTTTGGACGGGCTACCAGATCCATACGCTGGCGCAGCGAATCGAGGCGAGGATCGGGAGCAGGGTCATAAGGCATGCCCGGGCGATCGTTGATGTACTGGCGGTCCCATTCCTTCTCGCGGCCACGGATGACATTGCGGTTGGCGTAGTATCGGCCAGTGGCATCTTCGGCCACGTCGAGCATCTGAGGATTCTGCATGGCAATGCCAGGGACAAAGTAATTCTCCTCGATGGTAATCTCGCCACCACAGCCGCCGCCATACATCGCATGGTCGCGCCAGTTGTCGAAGACATTGCGGAAGACATGAATCCAACGGTTCTCTCCCTCGTTGTCGGGGAAGTGCATCGCCTTCGGACAGTTGGCAATCAGATTGTGATAGTACGTACTCATATAACCGCCGGCAACGATGCCGATGTCGCGGCAGTGGCTGACGATGCAATTCTGTACGGTAACGTTCTGTGTGCGACGGATCGAGATGGCAGGACCTTCGGAAAAGCTGCACGAGAGATGGTCGATCAGGATGTTCTTCTGCCCGAAGTCGTGATCAGACAACTCGCAAGAACGCAGATGGAGGTAGCGCATGATGACCTCGGACGCCTGAATCTGGACTGACTGTCCCTGCAGCGCGATGCCCTGACCGGGTGCCGAATGTCCGCAGATGGAGATGCTGTCGTTGCTGATGACGAGTGGAGACTGGAGTTTGATGGTTCCGCTGACCTTGAAGCACACCATGCGGTTGCCTGGCTGCTCGACAGCCCAACGGAGGCTGCCTACGCCACTGTCGTTGAGGTTGGTGACCCAAAGTTCGCGTCCCTTGGCTCCGCCATGCGTAAATCCTCCCATGCCCATAGCTTCGGGGAATGTAGGGAAGGGGTCGATCTGTGCACTAGGTGCGTAACTGAACATGTGGGTACGGCCACGACCGATGCGCTTTTCGAGCAGGGTATGTTCGCGCGTGTTGAGTACAAAATGGTCGAAGCAGAGTTCCTCGTCGGGGATGCCGACCTCGCCACCGGTGGCAAAGCCGCGGTTGACGTGGATGATGTTGTAGTCGTCAGGATTGTCGAACAGATCCTCGTGGTTATGTCCGCCCAGAAGGGCTACGAGCTGGGCACGAGGCATCTTGTCGAACTGACAATGGTAGGAATATCCGCGGTCGGAATCCTCGAAGTCCAGACCCTGGGTATAGGCATGAAGAAGGCGGCTGATAGGCTTGCCGAACATGTTGAAGCCAAAGCCATGACCAAGGATAAGGAAGCACCATTGGGTAGGATCGGGCTTCTCGGTAAAGTCGAGGGCATCTTCGGCCAGCCATTTCATCTGTGCACCGTGATAGCCGAAGTATTCGAGCGAGTCTATGTCATAGTCGTTGAGCACGATGAGACGGAAGCGCTGACGAGGGAAGTCGCGGTAGTAGTAGTTGCCTTCCGGATCGTCGGTATTGATGACGATGCCTGTCGAATCGGCCAGTGGATTGGACGATGAAAGCGGATGGAAGAGCTGATAATACTCGTGGTCGGTTACGATCTGTGTATTATCAGGCTTGCGGTCGGCCGTGCGTTGCTTGCCGTTGCAATCGTGGTTGCCCTTGGTGGTGTAGAAAGGAATTCGGAGGCCTTCGAAGTCGCGGCGAGCGTGTTCGAGGCAGTAGAGTGCCTGTTGATGATCGGTATCGTAGGCGTTCATGAAGTCGCCGCCGAAGAGGGCAAACTGCAATGAAGGATGCTCGTTGCAATACTGCACGAAAGTCTTGATGTTGGAGTCTGCGTAACGGACATCGGCCGTCGGACCCCATTTGTGCGTATCGGTAAGGAAGGCAAACTCGATTACATCAGGATCGTCGTCCTGTGCCAGTAGGGTACAGTACGGAAACAAAAGGAATGTAAGAAGAATGGATAGTAGCCTTCGCATTGGCGGTAGAATCAGATATTAGGCTTCGGGTAGAATGGCAGCAATGGCGTCGACGACGCGCTGCAGTTTGGTAGGGAAGTCGGTCGAGTTGTCGATGACGCATAGGTGAGGATGTCCCTTCCAGGCGTTGAACTGCTTGCGGTCGAGCTCGCGTGCCAGCTGCAGGCCTGCCTCATCGGCTTTCTCGTAACGTGACGCATTGTTGGCCGTGGTGTATGCGTGTACGGCACCATCGGCAGCCGTGACCATGTGGATAACGGCATCGTAGCGAGCCAGCAAGGCTTCGGGTGTGGTGTGGCAGCTCTCGTAGAGCTCCTTCCAGATCTCGGCCGAGATATAAGTCGAAATATCAAGCGCACCGCGGTCACAGATCAGCAGACAGGGCTCGGAGCAAGTCTCGGCCAGACGATGGATCTCGTCTTCGAGCATGAGCTGGAGTTCGAGGATAACCTTCTCGCCCTCGTAATAGAAGGCGCGGTTGTCGGTCATGTAGTTCCAGCCGGCAGCCGTAACCATGGTGGGAACCTCAGGTACGGTGAAGACCTTGTAGCCAAGGCCGGCGAAATGCTGCTGAATACGAGCCAGTGCTGTGGTCTTGCCTCCGCAAGGACCACCTGTGAGAACGATGCGCTTGATCATGGGATTGGATATTTGTTTGTTAACAGTGATTATTTCTCGTCAGAGCCGATAACCTTCCAGATGCCGGCAGCGAGGGCTGCACCTACGAATGGGCCAACGATGAAGATCCAGAGCTGCTCGAGAGCCTCACCCTGCTGGAAGAGGGCAGGACCGAACGAACGAGCTGGATTGACCGAAGTACCGGTGTAGCGAATACCAACGAGGTGGATGAGAATGAGCGAGAGACCGATAGCGAGGCCAGCAAAGTTGCCAGCACCCTTCTTGCTGTCGGTAGCACCCAGTACGACGAGAACGAAGATCATGGTCAGGACAATCTCGGCCAGCAGACCGCCCATCTGGCTAACACCAGCCTGGCAGGCATTGGCACCAGTACCCTCAAGACCATCGACACAACCAGTCAGTGCAGCCAGGACGGCAGCAGCGATAACAGCACCAATGCACTGGAAAGCAATGTACATGCCAGCGTCCTTGCCGTTCATACGGCCGGTGAGAAGGCAGCCAAGGGTAATGGCTGGATTGATATGGCAGCCTGAAATGCCACCGATGGCATAAGCCATGGCAACAACCGAAAGACCGAAAGCTACAGAGGTTCCGATGACGGTCTCTGGATCTGCATTAGTACAACCAAGGCTGACAGCAGCACCGCAGCCGAGCAGTGTGAGCACGAAAGTGCCTACCATTTCTGCAAGATACTTTTTCATACGATAAATGGTTTTAATGGGTTTATGTATTAATTAAAAAATGTAGGATCATCCGAAAATACCTCTTCAGGTTCCTCGATATGCTCGGATGAGCACGGATCGTAGTTTGAGGGATAATAGAACTGATCGGTAGAGCGATACGGCAACGAAGTATCGTCGAGAACACGCTTGATGAACTGTGCCCAGATAGGCAATGCCATCGAGGCTCCTTGTCCCTCGGAGGTGCGGTCGAAGTGGATGCTTCGCTCTTCGCCACCGACCCAGGTGCCGGCAATGAGGCCCGGTGTAAAGGCCATGAACCATCCGTCCGAGTTGTCATTGGTAGTACCGGTCTTGCCACCCATAGGCGCCTGAACTCCATAGCGCGAACGGACACGTCCACCCGTACCATGATCTACGACATCGCGAAGGATAGGCAACATCTTGCAATAAGCCTCGGTCGAGAACACCTCGCGGCGGGTAGGAATGAAGCGTGAGATCTCGACGCCCGAATTGTCGGTGATCGATGTGACGTAGAGTGGCTGGCTACGCATACCACGGCCAGGGAAGGCCGAATAGGCGGTGACCATCTCCTCGACCGAAACATCGCATACGCCCAAGCAGAGCGAAAGCACGGGGTCGAGGCTATTGTGAATGCCAACCGAATGCAGGAACTCGACGAAGTGTTCAGGTGTCATGCGGCTCATCACGCGGGCCGAAATCCAGTTGTTCGACATCATCAGACCCCAGCGGAGGGTGACCATCTCGCCAATCCTCTTGGTGCCACCGTCACGTGGCGTCCAGGGACGGCCGAGGGCATCGTAGAGCACGGGCTGGGTATTAAGCTCCTCGTCGCAAGGCGTGCGTCCTTCCTCCATGGCCAGCGTATAGAGCAGCGGCTTGATGGTCGAACCTACCTGACGACGGCCAGAGGTGACCATGTCGTACTGGAAGAAGGTAAAATCGGGACCGCCGACGTAGGCCTTGACGTAGCCGAGTGTATCCATGCACATGAAGCCGGCGCGCAGGAACTGCTTCTGCCAGCGCAACGAATCCCAGGGCGTCATGATGGTGTCGATTTCGCCTTCCCACGAGAAGAGCTTCATGTCGACCGGTGTCTTGAAGGCACGTTCGATCTCCTCCTTCGAATAGCCACCGGACTTCATCGTGACGTAACGCTCGGATTGACGCATGGCGCGTGTCAGCGAACGGTCAACGTCCTCGGCGCTGAGCTTACGGCTATAGGGAGCATTGGCCTGCTTGGCCTTCTCCTTGGTGAAAGCGGGCTGCAAGTTGTCGCGCAAGTGTGCCACGACTGCATCCTCGGCATACTGCTGCATGCGCGAGTCGATGGTAGTATAGATGCGAAGACCGTCGGTGGTCAGGTCGTAGTGCGAACCATCGGGCTTGACGTTCTTGTTACACCAGCCATAGAGCGGATTGGTCTCCCATGCCAGCGAGTCGTCGCGATACTGCTGATCCTGCCATGAGGCATACTTTGAACGCTCAGGGAAAGGTGCACGCATGATCTTGCGGAGGTATTCGCGCAGATAGGGTGCCATGCCTTCCTTATGGTCGGCTGTATGTGCCAGACGGTAATTGCCCTTGGCATCGGTCTGTGGCAGGAGCGGGCGTTCCTTATAATCCTCGAATTCCTGCTGTGTGATGTAGCCTTCCTTCAGCATCTGACCCAGTACGACGGCACGACGCTGCTTGGTCTTCTCAGGGCGACGGATCGGGTTGTACATGGCAGGGTTCTGCAGCATGCCGACAAGCATGGCCGACTGCTCGATGTCGAGTTCAGAAGGATATTTGTCGAAGTAGATGCGGGCTGCCGAACGGATGCCGACGGCATTGTAGCAGAAGTCGAAGTGATTGAGGTACATGTTGATGATCTCCTCCTTGGTATAGAGGCGCTCGAGCTCAACCGCAATCACCCATTCGATAGGCTTCTGCATGGCACGTTCCCAGATGTTCGAAGCTACGTCCTTGGTATAGACCTGCTTGGCCAGCTGCTGTGTGATTGTCGAACCACCACCAGCCGACTTCTGTCGCAACAGCACCGTCTTGATAGCCGTACGGAAGAGGGCCTTGAAGTCGATGCCTGAGTGCTCGAGGAAACGCGAGTCTTCGGTAGCTACAAGGGCGTTGACGAGGTTAGGCGACAGCTCGTTGTAGTTGATGAAGACGCGATTGGCCTTGGCACGGCTGAAGCGACCCAATTCGACCGAGTCGGCCGAATACACGATGGTGGCATAGCGGCTCTGAGGATTCTCGAGTTCCTCGATCGAAGGCATCTTGCCGATGTGACCTGCCTTGATGCCCCAGATGAGACCGGTGGCAGCAAGGATGCCCACGATGAAACAGAGCCAAATGACGATGCAGACGTATCTGGTGATTTTCAACATATTTTATTTATTTAAGCTTCTCGACAGCTTCCTTTACACGACGCATGGCCTCCTGTATCTTGTCCTCGGAGGTAGCGTAGCTGAAGCGGATGCTCTGTGGATCGCCAAAGGCAGCACCCGAGACACCGGCCACATGGCCTTCCTCGAGCAGGTACATGGCCAGATCGTCGGCATTCTCGATGGTCTTGCCCGATGGAGCCTGCTTGCCGAAGAGGTCGCTGACGGTTGGGAATACATAGAAGGCACCTTCAGGCTTCGAGATGAGGCGGAAGCCAGGAATCTGCTGTACGAGGTCGAAGATGAGGTCGCGACGACGCTCGAAGGCCTGACGCATTACCTCGACACACTCCTGCGAGCCGTTGTAGGCAGCCTCGGCAGCCTTCTGCGCGATGCTCGAACAACCCGATGAATACTGTCCCTGCAGCTTGGTGACGGCCTTGGCAATCCATGCCGGTGCGGCACAGAAACCGATACGCCAGCCGGTCATGGCGTAGGCCTTCGACACACCGTTGATGATGACGACACGGTCCTTCATCTCGGGGAACGAAGCGATCGAGGTCAGTGCCTTGCCGGTGTACGAGATGTGCTCGTAGATCTCGTCGGCAATGACGATGATCTGTGGATACTTGGCCAGTACCTCGACTAGCGCCTTCAGCTCGTCGTAGCTATAGATGGCACCGGTAGGGTTCGATGGCGAGCAAAGCAGCAGGACCTTGGTCTTAGGAGTGATGAGCTTCTCGAGCTGCTCGGCCGTGATCTTGAAGTCCTGATCGATGTTGCAGAGGAAAGGTACGTTAGTACCCTCGGCCAGCTTCACCATCTCGAAATAGCTGACCCATGCCGGGGTAGGGATGATTACCTCGTCGCCCTTGTCGACAATCGAGAGGATGACGTTACAGATCTCCTGCTTGGCACCATTGCCCACGACGATCTGCGAAGGAGCGAAATCCACGCCATTCTCGTCCTTGAGCTTGCGGCTGATAGCTTCGCGAAGGCTCATGTAACCGGGGACGGCAGTATAGAATGAGAAGTTGTTGTCAACTGCCTGCTTGGCTGCCTCCTTGATGTGGTCAGGAGTGTTGAAGTCTGGCTCGCCAACCGAGAGGTTGATGATGTCGAGGCCCTGTGCCTTGAGTTCCTGGCTCTTCTGTGACATTGCCAACGTTGCTGATGGCGAGAGTGCCATGAGGCGAGAAGATAACTGATTCATAGTCATTGTCTGTTGTTATATATTATTATGATGTTTTATTGCGATGTTTGCGGGTGAAGAAGGCGCTGTGATGCGTACGTCGTGGTGTATGGGCGCGGACGTAGTTGAGCAGCGGCTTGCTGTGGCGCAGGACGCGTCGCATCAGGTGATTGAAGCGTATCTTGTACGTATCCCAATCGAAGAGCGGTGCGTCGTTGATGGCTCGCCATGTGAGCCAGAGGCCGATGGGGGCCAATACGAGCGACGAAAGCCAGATGCCGAACCATGGCTCCATGTCGCCATTACGGGCAGCCTTGTAGCCCGTGTTGTCGATGATGTAGTAGAAGATGAAGAACAGAACACCGGTGATGATCGGGATGCCGAGTCCACCCTTGCGGATGATGGCACCCAGAGGGGCTCCGATGAAGAAGAACAGCAAGCAGGCAACCGAGAGCGTGAACTTGCGATGCATCTCGATGGCGTGATAGTTGACGTTCTTCTGTTCGTAGGCCTGCATCTCGCGCTGGATGGCGAAGGTCTGGATCACGTTGTTGGCTCGTTGTGTAGCCTTGTCGGTGAGCTGTTCCATCTGCTCGGACGAGAGCGAGGCGTAGATACTATCCAGGTCGATGGGCATTCGGCCAGGGGTTTCGGCTACCTGGGCGAAGAAGGCCGAGTCGTTGCGGACATTCTCGCGTACCTGGGTGTAGTAGATGCTGCTGACCAGCTTGCGACCGTAGCCGTAGTTGATCGAATCGATGCGCTGGTTGAGCGAATCGACCGAATGGGTCAGCTGTGCGAGGTTCTTGCCTACGTGTCGGTCGGCAATGGCCTCTTCGTTGGCAGCGTCGAAGTCGTGCTCGTAGGGGATGTAGACCACCTTCTCGGTGAACGACTCGCGACGATACTTCGGGTGTTTCTGCTGTTGCTGTATGTTGCCGCCCGTGCCTTCGCTGAAGGTGCCTACCTGACGTCCGCTCCAGAGGGTGAGCTTCAGGTGCTTGCCCGTTTCGGCTACGGCTACCTTGGCCGAGTCGGCTACCGTGACGATGGCGTCCTCGATGTTGTAGCCGTCGAAGATGTAGATGGTTACGCCATGCAGGATGCCGGTGTCGAAGTCCTTGTGTTCGACGTAGATGTTGTAGTTGTTGATCTCCTTGTAGAAGACGCCTTCCGGAATCTCGAGCTCAGGCGAGGCATTCTTCACACCGATCAGGATGGAGTACATCTTGGTATTGGCGTAGGGAAGTACGCGATCCTGGAAGAAGAACGTGCCGATAGCCAGCAGCACCATGAATGCCGTCAGTGGCTTCATGATCTTGAGCAACGAGATGCCCGATGCCTTCATGGCCAGCAGTTCGAGGCTTTCGCCCAGGTTGCCGAAGGTCATGAGCGATGCCAGCAGGATACCCAGCGGCAATGCCATCGGGACAAAGGTCAGCGCTGCATAGAAGAAGAGTTGCGCCAACACGTCGATGCCCAGACCTTTGCCTACCATGTCGCCCACATAACGCCACAGGAACTGCATCAACACGATGAAGAGGCAGATAAAGAACGTCATGAGGAACAGCGGCAGAAAAGTCTGCAGCATGAACGTGTATATGCGCTTGATTTTGAACATGGAGTTCAAAATAGATATTAAATACTAAATATTAAATATTAACTGAGGGCCGGAGCCTGACGAGTAGCTTTCCGTGTGCAGCTTGTCTCGTCCACCAATAATATTTATCCTTTATTATTTATTATTTATCTCTCGCTCATTCGATGAGAAGTAGGTCAGCTCCTTCGAGGACGTTGTCGCCCTTCTGTACATAGATGGCCTTTACGACACCGTCGCGACCGCAGTTGATGTTGTTCTCCATCTTCATAGCCTCGAGTACAAGAGCCACATCGGCCGACTTGACTGCCTGGCCTACGGTGACGTTGACGCTGAGGACGGTACCAGGAAGTGGAGACTTCGTTGCACCGGCAGCACCGGCAGCCGGACGTGGAGCAGGGGCTGCAGCAGGAGCGCTGGCAACCGCTGCTGGACGTGCAACGACGGGCTTTGGCTTCTCGGCCTTAGGTGCCTCGGCCAGCTCGACGGTATAAGCCTTGCCGTTCACCTCGACCTCGACGTTCTGTCCGGCTACATCCTTGACGGCAACTTCGTAGTCGTTGCCGTTGATCTTCATTTTGTATGATTTCATTTCGTTGTTCTAGGTTGTTACTAGTTTCTTGAGCTAGGATTAATCTAGGTTGCTACTATTTAGAACTTGCGCAGGGGTGAGCGCTTCTGGTTCTGGCCGGCGCCTGTCCAGGTGCTGTTGGTGGTGGCCAGTGTCAGGACGCCCGACTCCTGATCGTGCATTCCGTCTTCGTGCATGAACAGCGCTACACCGATGGCTGCTGCCAGTTCGTCATCGTCGACCAGCTCGCCCGATGCGGCATCCTTCACCTTCATCTGCTGCTTTGCCTGACGACGGTCGGTAATCTGCTCGTACTGCTTCTTGCGGTGGATCGACTTCATGATCTTCAGTCCGCACCATGCACAGAAAGGATACAGGTACTTGAAGCTGAGGAACAGGATGACGAGGGCCGAGAATACTACCGACATGGCGATGACGGCCATCATCCAGCCTATGGGGTCGTTCTGCCCGAAGTTATCGGCATTGCCAGCCAGCAGTGCAGGAGCAGCGCTGGCCAGCAAGGTCGTGGAGATTATGAGTTTTTTCATTAAGAATCTGAATACGTTATCCGTTCGTCTCTGGCGTTTAGCCAGACGCAACTTTTTAACTCTTTAACTTTACAACGGCAGGTTGTCGTGCTTCTTGGCAGGATTCTCTACGCGCTTGTTGCGGAGCTTCTCGAGGGCACGGATCACGCGGAAACGCGTGTTGCGAGGTTCGATGACGTCGTCGATGTATCCCTTGTGAGCAGCATCGTAGGGGTTGCAGAAGAGCTTCTCGTACTCGGCCTTCTTCTCGGCAATGACGGCAGCCTTGGCCTCTGGGGTCTCGGCAGCCTTGAGCTCCTTGCCATACAGCACCTCGACGGCACCGCCCGAACCCATAACGGCAATCTCGGCCGATGGCCAGGCGTAGTTGACGTCGCCACGGAGCTGCTTGCACGACATGACGATGTGCGAACCGCCATACGACTTGCGGAGGGTAACGGTTACCTTAGGTACGGTCGACTCGCCATAGGCATAGAGCAGCTTGGCACCGTGGTCGATCACACCGTTGTACTCCTGACCGGTACCTGGCAGGAAGCCCGGAACGTCGACAAGCGTAACCAATGGGATGTTGAAGGCGTCGCAGAAGCGTACGAAACGTGCAGCCTTGCGCGAAGCATTCGAGTCCAGACAGCCGGCCATGACCTTAGGCTGGTTGGCTACAACGCCTACCGACTGGCCGTTCATGCGGGCAAAGCCTACGATGATGTTCTTGGCCCAACCGGCATGTACCTCGAACATCTCGCCGTTGTCCACGATCGAAGCAATGACCTGATACATGTCGTATGCCTGATTGGCCGACTCGGGGATGATCTCGTTGAGCGAATCCTCGGCACGGTCGATCGGGTCGGTGCACTCTACGCGTGGTGCCTCCTCCATGTTGTTCTGTGGGATGTACGACAGCAGGGTACGGATCATCTGGATAGCCTCTTCCTCGTCTTCGGCCGCAAAGTGTGCGACGCCCGACTTGGTAGCGTGTACCGAAGCACCGCCGAGCGACTCCTGGTCGACCACCTCGCCCAGCACCTCCTTCACCACCTTAGGACCGGTGAGGAACATGTACGAAGTGTTCTTGACCATCATCACGAAGTCGGTCAGAGCTGGTGAGTAGACCGAACCGCCGGCACATGGACCCATGATGCACGAGATCTGTGGGATGACACCCGAGGCAAGGATGTTGCGCTCGAAGATCTCGCCGAAGCCGGCCATCGAGGCAATACCCTCCTGAATACGGGCACCACCCGAGTCGTTCAGGCCGATGACCGGAGCACCTACGCGCATGGCCATGTCCATGATCTTGCAGATCTTCTCGGCCATGGTGACGCTGAGCGAGCCACCGCTGACGGTGAAGTCCTGTGCGAAGAGGAACACCAGACGGCCACCGATCGTTGCCGAGCCGGTGACGATGCCATCGCCGAAGGGGTGAGACTTGTCGGTGCCGAAGTTGGTGCAACGGTGGATGAGGAACATGTCGGTCTCCTCGAACGAACCCGGATCAACCAGGGCCTCGATGCGCTCGCGGGCGGTCTGCTTGCCCTTGGCATGCTGTGCCTCGATGCGCTTCTCGCCGCCACCCATGCGGGCAGTCTCGCGGTTCTTGATCAGTTCTTGTATTTTCTGAAGTTGAATTGACATCTGATTTTGTTTTTCCTAGAATCTCTAGAACCCTAGAATATCTAGATAATTAAATAATGTACGCGCGAAGAAGGCCTTATTCCTCGTCCTCCTTGATGTTGTGGTAGACGGCTGTTACGTCGTCGTCCTCGTCGAGCTTGTCGAGCAGCTTGTCGAGGGTTACGCGCTGTTCCTCGGTAACCTCCTTGAAGTCGTTGGCGAAGCGGATGAACTCGGCGCTGACGATCTCGAAGCCGTTCTCCTCGAAGTACTGCTGCATCTGGGCGTATGCCTCTGGCTCGCCTTCAACGGTGAGGGTGTTCTCCTCCTCGTCCAGGTTGATTTCCTCTACACCGAAGTCGATCAGTTCCAGCTCGAGCTCCTCCATGTCGATGCCTTCCTTAGCCTTGACGGTGAAGACAGCCTTGCGGGTGAAGAGGAACGAGAGCGAACCCTGTGTGCCGAGGGTACCACCGTACTTGGTGAAGTACGAACGGACGTTGGCAACCGTACGGGTATTGTTGTCGGTAGCAGCCTCGACGAAGATAGCGATGCCGAATGGGCCGTATCCTTCGTAGGTCAGCTCCTTGTAATCGCTGGTATCCTTGTCCGATGCCTTCTTGATAGCGCGATCGATGGTGTCCTTAGGCATACCGGCCGACTTGGCCGAAGCGATGAGGGTACGCAGGCGGCTGTTGGTGTCTGGATCAGGGCCGCTAGCCTTGGCGCTCATCGTGATTTCCTTACTGAACTTCGAAAATGCCTTACTGTTCTTGCTGTTACGCGCCATGATACGCGCTTTGCGATATTCAAATGCTCTTCCCATGATTATAAGGCCCCCATCCCCGGCCCTTCCCCCCGTGGGGGATGAAGGGAGTATTTGCCTCCCTTGCCAAGGATTTGTTGGGCGGTTTTAATTGTTTATTTTTTTTTATTATTATTTTTATTGGTAATCTTATTTTGTTCAAGGCCTTGGATGTCCAATCACCCTCTGACCTCAGTCGTTCTCGGACCCTATAAGTGCCTCCGAAACTATCCACTCCCTTCATCCCCCACGGGGGGAAGGGTCAGGGGATGGGGGCCTTATCTCAGGCTAGCCCCCAGCTTCACTTCGAAGTTCTTGATGAACTTCGACATGACACTTTCAATTGCCTTGTCATTCAGCGTCTTCTCAGCATCCTGCAGGATCAGCGAGATGGCGTACGACTTCTTGCCGGCTGGCAGGTTCTTGCCCTCGTAGACGTCGAAGAGCGAGACGCTCTTCAGCAGCTTCTTCTCGGTGTCGAAGGCACAGCGCTCGATGTCGGCAAACTGTACCGTCTGGTCGACCAGCAGGGCCAGGTCGCGCTTCACCGGTGGGAACTTGGCGATCTCCTGCTGCTCTACCTTCACCTTCGAGGCGTCCTTCATCAGCGACTTCCAGTTCAGGTCGGCATAGTAAACCTCCTGCTCGATGTCGAAGCGCGACAGCACCTTGTTCGATACGATGCCCAGGGTAGCCAGTACCTTGCCCTTCGACGTTGTGATGTCGAGCGCAACGGCATAGATGTCGCTCTTGTACTGCTTCTGGCGCAGGTTGTCGTCCAGGCCCAGGCGCTTCAGGATGTTCATCACCGCAGCCTTCAGCTCGAAGATGGTAGCCTTCTGGTCGGCCACGGCCCACGAGCCCTGATTGCGGTTGCCCGTCATCCAGAGGCCGAGGTGACTCTCCTCCGAGTAGCCGGCCAGCGCACGGCCTTCCTGCATCAGCTCGTTGGCGGTCTTCTCGCCGCTCTTCACCTGCTCGTTCACTACGGCCTGCTTCTCCGCATTGTAGAATTCGGTGTTTCCGAATTCATAGAAGCGGCACGACTGAGCCTTGTGGTTGATGTTGCGGCTGATTGACTGCAAGCCACCGAACAGCAGCGACTGGCGAAGCACGTTCAGGTCGCTCGACAGCGGATTCATCACGTGTACGAGCTTCTCCTGCGGATAGGTCTCCAGACCCTCGTAGAAGGCCTCGGCCGTCAGCGAGTTGCACAGAATCTCGTTGAAGCCGGCACCCGTCAGCTGCTCCGAGATCAGCTGCTGCAGCTGGTTCGATACATCGGTCGACGTCTTCTGTACAGCACAGGTATGTACGCTCTGTGGCAGCTCTACGCGATCGTAGCCGTAGATGCGGAGGATGTCCTCGATCACGTCGCAGTCGCGGGTCACGTCCACACGGTAGGCAGGGATCTCGATCTTCACGCCCTCGGCCGTCTCCTCCAGCACCTTCATCTCCAGCAGCGACAGGATCTGCTTCACGCGCTCAACCGGAATCTCGATGCCCGACAGGCCGTTCACACGCTTGTAGGTAAGGTCGACGACGGCAGGTACGTTCACGACAGGATACTCCTCGACGATGTCGCCTACGATGGTGCCGCCGGCCAGCTCCTTCACCAGGAGGGCAGCACGACGCAGGGCGTAAGGGATGTTGTCGATGTCCACGCCACGCTCGTAGCGGAACGAGGCATCGGTCGACAACTGCTGGCGACGAGCCGTCTTGCGTACCCATGTCGGATGGAAGCACGCACACTCCAGGAAGACGTTCTTCGTCTCCTCGGTCGTGCCCGACTCCAGGCCGCCGAATACACCGGCGATGCACATCGGCTCCTCGGTGTTGCAGATCATCAGGTCGCGCTCCGACAGCTTGTGCTCCTGGCCGTCGAGGGTCACGAATGGCGTACCTTCTGGGCAGGTCTTCACCACGATCTTGCCGCCCTTGATCTTGTCGGCATCGAACGTGTGCATCGGTACGGCCGTCTCGAACAGGATGTAGTTCGTGATGTCCACGATGTTGTTGATCGGGCGAAGGCCGATCGAGGTCAGTCGGTTCTTCAGCCATTCAGGCGACTCCTTCACCGTCACACCGGCGATGGTGATGCCCGAGTAGCGTGGGCAGGCCTCCTGATTCTCTACCTTGATCTCGATAGGGGTGTAGTTAGTATCGACGCCCTTGTCGGCAGCATGGACGGCCTCGAAGGCCTCGACCGATGGCTTCGTCAGCTCGTGCTCCATGTCGTGGGCACCGAGGTAAGCGTTCAGGTCGCGGGCCACACCGAAGTGCGAAGCCGCATCCACACGGTTAGGGGTGATGTCGACAGCGATGACGTAATCGCTCTCCACCTTATAGTATTCCGCTGCCGTCATGCCTACCTGAGTATCCTCGGGCAGCACGATGATGCCGGCATGGTCATGGCCGACGCCAATCTCGTCCTCAGCACAGATCATGCCGTTCGAAGGTACACCACGAAGCTTGGCCTTCTTGATGGTGAACGACTGATCGCCGTCGTACAGCACGGTGCCGAGCGTTGCCACGATCACCTTCTGGCCAGCGGCTACATTCGGAGCACCGCATACGATGCCGGCCACCACGTTGCCCTCAGCGTCGATGGTGCAGTTCTGGCCATAAGCCTCCTTGACCCATTCGGCCTTGCCCAGGCAGACGGTGGTCACGTGCATGTGATCCGAATCAGGGTGTGGCTCGCAAGTCAGTACCTGACCCACGACGAGGCCCTTCAGGCCACCACGGATGGTCTCGATCTCCTCCACGCCTTCGGTCTCAAGGCCGATGGATGTAAGGGCTGCCGAAGTCTCCTCGGGCGAGAGGTTGAACTTCAGATAGTCTTTCAGCCACTTGTAAGAAACGTTCATAGTTTTCTGTATCTTTGTTTTATAGTTTGTAGTCTTGTCCGAGGGGAACGTGTCCCGACACGAAATATGAAATATTAGAGCATAAATGATAAAGCAGACCTCATTACAAGACAATGTAGCAGTACTTTAATCATGTGCCCGAGCCCGCGTATACGCGTACCCACATGCCCATAAAATCGCGCAAATATACATATAAAATATGAGAATCCCAAACCCTCACCCCTTAAAATATCCCAAAATCGCCCTATTCCCTCCCGTATTCCCCCAATTGTGTACCGCGTTTGGCAATTTCAGCCGGTCAGATACAGCAACATCCCCCGCCCAGAGGACGAGGGTCATGAGCATGGTCATGGGAATGAAAATTATAAATTAAAAATTGAATGTTGCGGTAGGCGTATTCACAACAGGGAATTAAGATGAATTAAAGGAATACTCTGGGCTCAATATTTTCTTTTCATTCCTTGTTCTATGTGATGCCTGTGGCGTTGTTTTGCGGGTGGCAAAGGTACGCTGAATTTTCGGGATTCTTCCATTTGATATAGCTATACAATATTAATTTTCTCCGATCGACGTCTCGGTGGCGGAATTTGCTTCCTCGATTTGATGGAGGTTGTTCCGTTGTCGAAATGCGCTTCCTCGTTTTGATGGACGCTGTTCCGCTGTCGAAATGTGCTTCCTCGTTTTGATGGACGCTGTTCCGCTGGCGAAATGCTCTTCCTCGATTTTATGGACGTTGTTCCGCTGTCGAAATGCTCTTCCTCGATTTTATGGCGGTCATTCTGCTCACGAAATGCTCTCGCTCGATTTTATGGCGTTCATTCTGCTGGCGAAACGTGCTCGCTCGATTTTATGGAGGTCATTCCGCTCACGAAACGTGCTTGCTCGATTTTATGGCGTTCATTCCGCTCACGAAATGCTCTTCCTCGTTTTGATGGAAGTGCATCATGCGATGGCGGCAGTGCAGCGCAAAGTTGCGACGAATCGCTGGACTGGCCAAACCGGGGAAGGAGAAATCCGTGTCCGCACCCGATTTGTACCAATACCCGTGGATGTGGTACAGATTGCACCACCATGTCGCTCCGATTACGAATCGTACCCCCAAAATAGGACGTAGGGATGGCAGATGCCAAACAGGACGGGGACTATTTCACGCGGCGGTTTGGCCGTTGACAAGAGGAGAGGGCAGGTGAAAGGCGGCAGGACGATTCAAAATCTCACAAATCACAAATCACATTCCGTTGCATAGTGTAATGAACCCGGGAATCGGAGTAGGATGGGAAGGGTAAGTAGTTGAATAATAGTATAATATATATTAATATATCTATATATCTCTATACCTCTTTTCCCTTCTTTCTTCGCCTTTTGCGGGCAAAATCGAGTATTCTGGCGAAGTGGGTTTGAGAAATGATGAGACGGGCCGAGAGTGGTGTGATTGAGTTTGCTATTTATTATATAATAGGTGTATGAGGCAGGTGTGCGGTGGTACACTATTCGATGAAATGTGATTTGTGATTTGTGATTTTTCGTGGCGCGGCGGTCGATGCCTGTCGCTGCCTTTTCGGGACGGGATCGGTGCAGACAGGGCATCGATGGCGGGCAAAAGTGTCACATTAATTCGGTGAAAGTATCACACTAATTCGCGAAAGTGTCACACTAATTATTTTTTATGTCACACTAATTATATGAGGTGGGACAAGGCTTGCAAGCGTCGATTTTTCTTCGTATATTTGCAGAGCGAAAACGGTTGGTGACGGCCGCACGGATCGTTTTGGCGGAGAGAGAAGTTCAACCCAAAAACCTGTTTACGAGAAAAGAGATGAGTCAAGATTTCATTCAGATCGGGTACATGGATTCCCGTTTCGATAAATCCATGAAGGTGCTGACCGCCGAGGTACTGGATCAGCTGACGTCGTCGGACCGTGTTTACCAGACGATGGCACAGATCGAAGCTACGGCTGATCAGGAGGAGAAGAAACTGCTGAAGGAGCAGCTGCCCGTAGTGCTCTATGCCTGCCAGATGACCGAGGAGGGTGTGCGTCCGAAGAAGGAGAACGGCCTGGGTGTGGCCAGCGGCTTCTGCCTGCACGACTGGGATCACATGCAGGTAGATCCACGTGCGTTCTATCTGCGTCGTATAGCCGGACGCGAGAAGGAGTTGCGCATCGTGCTGGCACACGTCACGCCTCGAGGCGAGGGGCTGCGTCTGGTGACGGAGATGGGTCAGGGCGAGAGCATTGCCCAATGTCAGGCACGACTGGCACGCGAATTCGGCATGGAGCAATATGCCGATCGGCAGGTGAAGGACATTACCCGCCTGTCGTTCCTGCCCAGCAAGGATTACGTGCTGTTTGTCGATGCAAAGGGGCTGTTCGAGAAGGAGCGAAAGGGCATCGCCTCACCGACTCCGGTCAAGGCAGTGCCTGAGGTCAGTGTCATGCCAGCGCCCCAGGATGAGGCGGTGATTGAGGACGAGGAGATCTTTGCCCCTGTATGCGAACCCGAAACCCATGGTACAGAACTGCAGAAACCGGCCGAGAATTCGATCTACAACGGCGTGAAGTACAGCCAGATCATCGAGGCTCTGATGAAGCGACTGGCTACGCAGGGTGAGGTGCGCGAGGGTGAGCGCAACAACGTGCTGTTCAAGATGGTACGCGAGCTGCGCCACATCGTAGGCTACAACTTCCAGACGACGTATCTGTTCCTGAAGCCCTACTTTGCTGACCTGCCCGATGCCGAGGTGCGGTCGACCATAGGTAGCGCAATAGCCACGAACGGACGGACGGTGACACCGATGCTGCAGGGCGTGCTGAACGAACTGAAGAACGAGAATGCCGATGCTGCCGACGAGCAGGGCGGACAGCCACTGCCACGACTGCCGAAGCTGTCGGACGTAGAGGAGATGATCGTGAGCCATTACCCCAAGCACCTGCGTGGACAGGTCTTCCTGTCGATGTTGCCCATCTGGGGTGTGTACGGCACGAAGGTACGCTTCGACTACCTGGACGGACGTGTCAACTCGCTGTCGTTCATGACGGCCGTGGTGGGCAAGAGCGGTTCGGGCAAGGCCTTTGCGGCGCACCTGTTCGAGCAGATGACGCCTACGATACGCGAACAAGACCGACGTGAACGCGAGAAGGCCGACCAGTATCTGGCCATGTGCAACAAGGCTTCGGACGACTCGGAGAAGCCCGACGATCCTCGCCCGCGTGTACGTATCTATGGTGATGACATCACGACGAGCCAGCTGCTGGAGTATCTGGACAACTTGAAGGGGCAGCACGGCCTGCAGTTCACCGAGGAGGTGGCCCGACTGCAGAAGGCCAAGCGTACGATCTATGGCGACAACGACGACCTGTACTGCAAGGCCTTCGACAATGCCGTGGGCGGTAAGGAATCGAAGAACAAGCAGACGCGTAACATCCGTATCAACATCTATCTGAATACGCTGTTCTGCGGTACGCCCGGAGCGATGCACAAGTTCTACAACAACCCCGAAGGTGGCCTGAACAACCGCATCCTTTACGCCTTCATGCCCAAGGTTCGCTCGAAGGGATTCCCTAACTATCGCGAGCTGAACGACGAGGAGCGGGCGCAGTTCGACGACGTCTGCAACCGCCTAGCCCAGGTGGACGGTACGAAGGTAAGCCTGCCGTGGCTGGACAAGGTGATCGTGAACCTGAAGAACCGCTGGGATCGCGAGGACGACGAGAACCCGAACGAGGTGTGGTACGACCTGGGCAAGCGTTCGCTGGTGGTAGCCATGCGTGTAGGTGTATTGCAGTGGTATCTGCGAGGCTGCCCCGAGGATGAGAAGCAGCAGCGCGAGATAGGTCGCGTAGTGCAGTGGACGGCCGAGGCCATGCGTCAGAGCGTGTACATGTTCAGCGGCAAGGACTACGAGGCCATCAACGATACGGACAATGCCTACCAGCAGCAACAGGTGAGTATGACGAAGAACCGCAAGCTCTTCTCGTTGCTGCCCAACGAGTTCACTACCCAGGAACTGATCTCGCTGCGCATGCAGAACGGAGGCAATGCCAACGTGGCCACGGTGATCTGGCGCTGGAAGTCGGATGGCCTGATCCGCAAGGTAGGTTCCGGCCGTTACAGCAAGGTAGGGTAAGCCAAGTCACGGAGGCGTCGGGCTCACGCACATCGAAAAATCACAAATCACAAATCACATTTACAAAAATAGTGTAGTATAAATTTGGAGGGGTCGGAAAAAAGTCGTATCTTTGCACCGACGGTTTAGAGCAAACTATTGATATTAGGGAACTTAGGGATTTTGGGGATATCGGAGCCGGATGTATTGTCGGTCGAATCCCCGCCTTGACTGAAGTTCAACGGTCGAAGGTATCGTCCCTAAAACCCTAATATCGCTAAAAGTACTAAAATCTCTCCAGCAAAAAATGAAATAATATGAATACATGGACATTAGATACCGTAATTTCGCGTTTCGACCATTTCCTGAAGGGCATCGACTACGCCCATCTGCCCGCCCGCGAGAGCGAGGAATACCGCCAGTTGGTGCTGCAGACGGCCAACGACGTGATGTTCGCCGAGGGTCGTTACAGCCATGTGACCGAATGGACGCTCGAGCTGTTCGACGTGCCCGAGGTGGTAGCCCTGACGCACGATCTGGCCGAGATTGACCGCCTGAGCAAGGCACAGCGCCAGCGCCTGGGCTTCTATCTGGACCTGGCTGAGGTGTGCTGTCCGCTGTTCCGTGGCAAGAAGGTGGACTGGACAGCATGGCCCTGGCTGATGCACGACGCATCGGACAGTATGGACAACGACGAGTTGTTCGACACCCTGACCCGCGGTGAGCGGCCTTTCCTCGAGGCGGCTATGCTGTACGACCTGAAGGAGCAGGTGTGGCGCGGCAGCAATGACCTGTATACCAGCGTTGCCCGTCAGGAAGTGGCCGACGCCTTCAACTACGACGTGAAGCGGCCGTGGGAGGACCGCATCGACCGCAAGCCCGACCTGCCTGCCGTGCTGGCTTCGGCTGTGAGCGAGTGTGCCAACAAGATGTGGCAGGTGGAGAACCACTTGCAGGTCGGCCGATTGCTGGGCTTCGACTGGCTGTCACAATCGGTGTACGATGCGTTCGACACGTTTATCGACACTACCTACCGACACCGGCAGGTGGTGTTTGCCCGCGAGCTGGCCGCATGGATCGGTGAACATTGGCCCATGGGTACGCCTCATCCCGAGCAGACGCTGGTGGATGCCCTCGACGGCAAGATACGCCAGCTGATGCAGAAGCATGCGGTGACGTCGCCCGACTTCGGCTATACGTGGAACATACTGATGCTCGACGTCCTGGCGGCATCGGCCTTCAGTGAGGAGGATGAGGAGGACGACGACCCTTGGGACGAAGAAGAGTGAAATCACAATAGTGAATAGAGATGAGTTGGTCAGACCCTGAAACAGCAACACCTAAGGCGAAACGAAGCGTAGGCCGCCCGGTGGAGAACCCTTTTGGTACGGAAGCGTGCGAGGAGGAGTTTGTCCGCCAGGCCCGCCTCGTGATTGACCGCCACTATCGTCAGGGCGAACCTGATAAGAACCCCACATTCGAGTTCGGCCCAGGGCAAACGATGAGTCGTACGGAGTTCTGGGCGCTGAGCTACATCTATCTGTTGGATGTCAAGGTGGTGAAGCCTAATCTGCAGGGTTTCATCAACGTCGTTCAGCGCCACTTCGGCAACGGTATAGCCCTCGACCGCTCGGGAATCTCGCGCAAGGAGAAATCGCTGAATCGTCTGTACGTCAGCTATAAGCATTCCTTTGTCGAGACGGAAGGCCTCAAGGCCAGGAAGCAGCGCGACGCCCGTGCCATGTATGAGGCGATAGCACAATGCTGGGCGCCTATCGCGTCAGCGACAGCGACAGGGTGACGCCGAAGTCGGAGTTGATGGTAGGATAGGAGGTGGAGATGAGTGGGGTATTGGCCTGACGGTCGTAGTAGACCTTCATCTGCAGCATCTTCGAGAACTGGTAGTCGGCCGAGAACTTGATGGTCCATGCCGTGTTGCCCGAGGTGGCCTGGGTGTACTCGTCGGCTACCTTGCGGAGCAGGGACATCTGGCTCTTGTAGGTGATGTCGAGCTTCATGTTCAGGTCGTGGTTGACGCCCTTCTGGTTGCCCTCGGGCAGGCCGAGCACCTGGTTGAAGTTGGCGTACTTGTAGCCGAGGCCGAAGGTGAAGTCCTTCGAGACGTTCTCGGTGATCTGTGCGCTCGACAGGGCCAGCGAGACGGAGCGGGTGTGCTTGTACTCGCTCTTGATGGAGAGGTTATTGAGCATCGTGGCGTTGATGCCGGTCAGTGGTGCCCAGCTCTCGGTGAGGGTGATGGTGCCGATGTCGAATTCGGACGACGGGATAGGGCAGTTGCTGGCTACGTCGAGGGTGTAGCCGAGGCCTTCGTCGGTCATCAGGTAGTTGGTGTACGTCTGGTAGTTGCCGATGGCGTAGGTACAGTTGTAGCCATGGTTGAGCTGCAGGGTCTTGAACCATCGGGTCAGCACGGGGAACATCTGCAGGAGGCCGTCGTACGAGACCTTCCAGTTGGGCAATGCGCGCCACATGTCGGGTATCGGGCTGAGGTCGGCCGTACGGGCGTCGCCACCCAGGTAGGCAGCCGCAAAGGCGGGTACCAGCACGTCGCTGGCGTTGATGCGCGTCTGGCCGTGGGTCTGTTCGTATCGACCGGTCTGCGGGTCGCGAGCCACGACGTCCTTGCCTGCCCACGAGCGGTTGTCCATCTGGTTGATGAAGCCGCCCTCCATCGGGTAGGTGGCACCGGCATAGCGTTCGAGCAGGCGCTGGTAGACGATGTCGCGGTTCTGGATGAAGCGATGGAAGACGTCGCTCGAGTAGTTGTCGCCGGCATCGTTGCCGCCGAAGCTCGAACCGATGGCGATGGTGGTCATCTGGAACGAGCCGCTGCGCTGGATGGGCAGGTCGGGCGACATGAACTGGTGCGACTCCTTCTGGTTGTTCTTCCACGTGCCGTTGATGTTGATCTTCAGGCCTGGCCATGGCTCGATGACGCCGGAGTAGGTCAGGTCCTTGGTGAAGTTGTAGACGGCCGGAGTTGAGAGCGATTCGTTCGAGATGAGCCAGCCGTTCTGTTCGGCCTTGTGGGTGTAGCTCTCGCCGCTTTCGAGGCCGAAGGCAAAGCCGAGACCTGGGGCTGTACCGAAGTCGGTAGGGCCCTGGCCGTAGAAGTCGCCAACGTCGGCCATGAAGTAGGGCAGGTAGGTGTCCTGGGTCTGCTTGTAGCCGATCTGTGCGCTACGTACCAGCATCAGCAGGCGTGAACCTACCTGCAGCGACTGGTACCACGCCATCTCGTCGAGCGGCTTGTCGGCACGGATGGTCACTTCGATCTTGGCGCTGTCCGAGGTCTGGAAACGGATGCTGTTGCCGTCCACCTTGCGGTAGTCGAGGTGGTAGGAGTGTCCGGTCTCGACGTTCTTGGCCGAGAGGATGATGCGACGCGTGTCGAGCGAATGGCGCAGGGTGATGGTGGTGTCGTTGCCGGCCAGCTGTATCTCCTGCTTGAACTCCTTGCGGGTCTTTTCCTTCTTCTTGGTATCCTTGGCGTCGTCCTTCTTGCGGTTGTTGCGGTCCTTGGCAGGGTCGGCATCCTTGGTGTTCATGCGCTGGTTGCCACGCGACGACGAGGCCTTGAAGCGGTCGTTGGCCTTCTTCAGGAACTTGGACTTGTTGTACAGCGACTCGAAGTTGAACTTGCCGTCGATCTGCCACTGGGTGTTGTTCTGGATGGTGTTGCCCGTGAAGAGGTCCTCGCTGATCTGCGTGCCCTTGCGCCACGAGTAGGTAGCCTTGTACTTGGCCGAGAGGTTCATCCAGTCGGTCCATGTAATCTTGTTGATAGGTACGTTCCACGACAGGTCGAACGTCTGGTTGTAGTCGACGGGTGTTCCGAGCTTCCAGATCTGTGTCCAGATGGTGTCCTTCCAGCGTTCGTACTCGTCGGGATAGAGGTACTTGTTGACGGGTGCGTCAGGCTCATCCACACGGGCATTCGTAGCCGACTGGAAGTTCATCTTCAGCGTCTTGGTGATGTCCCAGGCAATGCTAGTCTGTCGCAGCCAGGTGAAGGTCTTGGTGTAGCTGACCGGGATGGTGAAGTCCGACTCGTAGGTCTCGATGTTGCGCAGCTGCTCCTCGTGATAGGTACGGTTGACCTGCGACGAGAGCGAGATGCTGTTGGGCAGCCAGTTGAGCTGGAAGTCGTCCTTCAGCTTCTTGAACGGCGAACGGCTGGACGAGTTATTGCTCGGAGCCGCCTGCTTCGGCATCGTGTCGCGACGTCCGGTTGAGGGGTCAGGCCTTGGCTTGGGCGGACGTGCAGCGTTGTCCTTCTTCGATGCGAACGGCTTCCAGGGCTTGAAGTATGGCGACCAGTTGTAGTTGATCGAGCCCTTGTACGAGTCGTTGTGCTCGTATTCGGTGGTCGGGTCGTGCGACTCCTGTCGGTTCTGCGAGTAGCCCATCGTCACGTTGGCCGGATCCCATGGCATCGAGTGCTTCGACTTGATGTCGAACTTCACGCCCGTCAGCGACAGCGACGTCGTCTGGGCCGTTGTCTGCACGAGCGATCGGATCGAGTCCTTCTGCTGTCGGTCGGGATAGGTCTCGAGCGTCTCGTCGACGGTAAGGTCCTCGTTATAAGGGTCGTACTTCGGGGTATTGACCGACTTCGAGAAGCTGTAGTACAGCGGAGCGTTGAGCTTCAGTTGCGAAGGCAGCCACTTGCCCAGGTCGGTCTGACCCGAGAGGGCGTACTCGTAATCCTCGGTCAGCGAACGGTTGGCTGTCGACTGCTCGACCGAACCCCAGCCCACGCTACGGAACGAGCCCGAGCCGTTCAGGGTGGCCAGATCCGAGACGCGAAGCGTAGCATTGCCACGGGCTGCCCAGCCGCCACTCTCGTCCATGCCGTCGGTGCGAAGCTCGTTGACCCACACTACGGCCGAACGCGTCTGACGTCCGACGTTGCGCACACCGATCATGATGACCGTACATTCGCCCAGCGACGGATTGCCCTTCACCGAGATGCGGTTCGAACGGTTGTCGTCGTCGAAGACCGAGTATTCCGTCGTGTAGCTCACGCCCTGGAAGCCCTGGTTCTTCTTCGAGTTGCGCTCGCGCTTGACGGCCGTGAACTTGGCCAGCTCGACGTTGATCATGTTGTCCTCGGGCCATACCAGCTGGCGGTCGCTCGGCGAGTTGTTGTTGTACTGTCCGGCACGGGTCTTGTGCAGCGGTACCTCGTACTCGTAATAGTTATCCTTATAATCGGAACCCACGCGCAGGAAGATGGCCAGATCGCCATCCTGCAGGTACTCCTCCTCGTCGGCATTGGCATGCATGTGGGCAAAGAGCTGCAGGTTCTCGTACTGACGCAGGTCGAGGCCCGAGTTCTTGTATACGGCACGGGCGTCGTGCGGGTCGAGGTTGCTGACCTTCAGGGCCAGGGCCTGCTCGTTCTGCTGCACTGAATTGGTGCCTGGGGTGACGATACGCGAGATGCCCGGAGGCAGCACGTAATTGACGGGCAGCGAACCCGAGTGCTCCTCGATGTTGACGGTGCTGGCCGAGAGCATGGCGTCGGCACTCTGAGGATAGCCTACGTCCGAGAGGTCCTGGGTGTAGGTGCGCCAGTCGGAACGTACCAGGTCGAACGTGGCCAGACGCAACACCTGTGGCTCCTGCCAACCGGTCATCAGCATGCGCAGGAAACGGATGGACTTGAAGTTCGAGATGTTGCCCTCGCGTCGGTCAGGCGAACGCAACGGCACGCGGAACAGGTACCACTTCACCTCGTGGAGCTGCCCGTCGCGAAGCGGCAGGCGACGGATGCTGACGTCGGCCAGATACTTGTTGTCGGCCAGGTTCATGTGGTCGCGATCGAGGTCGATGACGTACTCGTAGAAGCGTTCGTTCTCGTTGATGGTATTGTCCTGGTTGATGTCCTCGACGTCCGGTGTGCTCTTGTAGGCCGTGCTGTATGACTCGGGGCTGTCCTGGGTCGAAGGCGAGTTGCCCTCGGTGCCGTTGATGTGCTTGTAGCGGTCGAGGATCGAGGTCTCGGCACGGTCGAAGTCGCGGCTGCGGAAGTAGTGGTAGTTGTCGCCGGCAGGGTCGTTCAGAGGCGAGAAGGGGTCCTTCTCCCATGCGGTCAGCACGTCAGCATCGACAATCTGTCGCAGGGTGTCGACGTAATTACTATAGGTAGGGAAGCGGAACTCATCCTCGGTCGAGAGGCCGTTGAGGCCAACGTCCTGAGTTGCATGCGACGACGACGAATTGTCGAAGGCATAGACGGTCGAGGTACGCGTCGAAACACGTCCCCACAACGTCTCCTTGATGGCCGACAGGTCGCCATTGATGTCCAGTCCGTTCTCGAACGACTTGTAGCCGTCCTTCAGGATGTCCTCGGACAGTTCGCCCAGCTGCAGCACCAGCTTGCCCTCGCTGTTGGGCCGCCAGGTCGGGTCGCCTTCGATCTCGGCAAACGGATCCATCATCCAGAACTCGATATACTCGTAGTTGGCCGACTCGAAGTTCGTCACGTCCATCGCACGCATCAGGCCACCCCAGTTGCCCTGAGGATCGCGTAGGGTACCGTCGCTCTGCATGCGGTCGGCACTGACGTTGTAGGCACCACGTTCCTGCGGATAATAGGCAAGGTTCAGGACATTGAGGATGCCCGTCTCGCCATATTCCAGCTCCTTGTTGGGGTAGATCTCCTCGAAGGTCACCTGTCGGACACGAGGGTCGCACAGCTGTCGCATGTCGTTCTTGATGTGCGAAGGCGTGAGGCTCGAGGTCTGCGAGGTGAAGAGGTTGTCGATGTCGTACCATGCCAGATGGGCACGGCGGGCATTGTATCCGGTGGTGAACAGCGAACCGCCTACGTCGCGTCCGTCGATGCTGGCAGGGGTCGAAGCCAGTTGCCACAACGAAGGTACGGCCAGGTTTTTCGACGACTCGCTCGACTCGAAGTCATCGATGTAGATCGAGCCCTTGTCGCCGATGTGCTCGCTATGGCTGGCTACCAGCTGCGCCCATTCGCCGTCGATGCTGAAGTTCGAAGGTGCCGTAGCCTTGATCCACGGGATGGTGCCGATGGCATTGGTCAGCCACATGAAGTCCTTGTTCCACTTGAAGTTGAAGCCGTAGATCGTGTTGTTGATCGGGATTTCGGTCATCGAGACCTTGGTGGTCAGAGGCGTCTCGCTCAGGTTGATGACGGTGGCACCCAGCTTCAGGTCCTTCGACCAGTCGTACTGCATGTCGAGGCCCATCATCGTCTTGCGTTGCAGCGAGAACTCGGATTGATCCTCGAGCGAGACACTGACGTTCGTACCGCTCTCGATGATCGACTGGTTGAGGATCGTCACGACGCCCATCGTGTAGTCGACCGTATAATCCGAACCCTCGGTCAGCGTGGTACCACCGGCCGTGACGCGTACCGAACCTCGGGCAACGTTCATGGCGCCAAGGCTGATCTCGGCACCGCTCGAGGCCGAATATTCGCCCTTGATGCGGAACTTATTGTGCTCGGCATCCTGTTCGGCATCGGTCAGGGTCTGACGGTAAAGGCTTGTGTAGCAATAGCGTTCGGCCAAGGCAGGATCGCCCAGCTGACGTGCCAGATGGCTGCCGAAAGGTTCGACGACAGGGAAGATGATACGACCCGTCTGGGGCTGTACGGTATAGCCCTGCACCCAGTCGAACTGACCGTCCGGATGACGCTCGTTCTGCTGGTTCAGCTGGTCGAGGTTCATCACCTTGACGAGCAGCTGCTGTGCGATCTGTCCTTCGTTGATGTAGTTGGTATAGACACCGATCGAGTCGGTCAGATACTGGATCTGCATCGTGAAGTTCTGCTGCTTCAGGTTGGTGACGCCCAGCGAGTAGATGTTCTTCATCATCAGGTCCCAGATGGAGTGCTGAGGATTGCCGGCTGTCGACTTCAACAGCTTCACGTACAGGGTCTTCTGCGTGTCTTCGGTATTATCGGTACTGAACTCGCCCACCTGATAGGTCTGACCGCCACGGGTGTACTGAAAGGCTACGGCCAGGACGCAATCGTCGTCGATCTTGGTCTTGAGCGACAGGTAGCCCAAGGCCGAGTTGAGCGAGTATTCGGACGTCGACAACAGTCGTGCCGACTCGACCTTCTCGTAATCAGCACCACTCTCCAACATGCCGCCACCGCCAGGGGTCATTACCTCGGGCATCGTGCTCGAAACCAGCGTGATGTCGCGTAGGGCAGGGTATTCGTCGCGCAGGGTAGCGTAGAGGGCATTGTTGCTGTTGGCAGGCGACGAACCGCCCGTCATCGTTGCCCATCCCGGATGCTGCATCTCGTCGGGATTGCTTTCGCCCAGGTCGGCCAGCGCCAGGATGTTGCGGGCATTGTCGTAGGTCGACTTCTTGTTGGTCATCCATACCTCGATCTTCGTAATCTCCACGCCCGAGGCAATCAGCGGCATCTTCGACATGTTCTGGTCGTACGTGTCGCGGAAGAAGTGGCCGAGGAAGTAGTGACGGTTCTCGTCGTATTCGGTAGGCGAGATCTCGTAAGTACGCTTCGTCACACCACCCTTCGACGATACGGTCTTCGACGTCGACTCCTGTTTGGCCAGCAAGGCGGTGATATTCAGCTTGCCATATCGCAATTGCGACTTCACGCCGAACAGCGAAGCGCCACCCGAGATCAGCGAGTTGCCCGTCGTCATCGACACGTTGCCTGCCTCGAGGTTCTGGATGATGTCGTCCTCTTCGCCCGCAAAGGCCAGCTTGAAGGCTGTCGCATCGAAGTCGAAGGTGGCTTGGGTGTTGTAGTTCAGGTCGAACGACATCTTCGAGCCGATCGAGGCCTTCATGCTCAGCTGGATCTGCTCGTCGAAGTCGAAGGTCCATTGATCGCGTGCTGATTCGGAGAGCGTCGGGTTGTCCACCACGTTGTTCTTCATGCCCATCGACAGCGAAGCCGAGCCCTGGGTCTTGACACGGATGCCGCCAGGACCGAAGATCTTCTCGGCCGGACCTAACGAGAACTGCATATCCAGCAGGTTGAAGTCGCCCTTGCCTTCCTCTTCCTCGACGGCCTTGTGGTATTTGTCCAGATAATAGGCACCACGCATCTGACGCTCGGTGTAGAGGCCATATTCCTGTGGCGACATCGGGATGGGATGGCCTATCTGCTTGTCGCCCAGCATGGTCTTGATCAGGTAACGATTGTTGCGCCAGTCGTATTCGATCACCGTCTTGATGTTGTCCGGCGTCTTCAGGTCGGCCGGATGGGTAGCGTTCAGGTCCTTGGCTCCATCGGGCGTCGTCGGGCTTACGGGATAGCGGCTCTGGTAGGTCGAATCGGCCTCTTGTGGCAGTTGCTGAGCCTTCGCGCCCAGACAGATACAGGCAGTGCCGATGACTGTCATCAGCCATCGTCCAATCTTTGTGCCGCCTATGTTCTGCCTGTTGCTGTACATTGATTTGGTCCGGTATACGCGCGTAATACCATCTTATAAACGCAGATTTTCGTGTTTTATTGCCCTCGGGCGGTCCGAAGACCTAAAAATCTTTGTTTTTGCACCAATAAACGGCAGCACACCCTGGCAGAAGGGGGTTCTTGGGAAGTGTTGTGGGATTAGTGTAGACTCTCCAGCAGGCGGGCATCGGCATCGGCTTGCTCGCGTTGCTTGAGGTCCTGTATGGTACGGATCAGGGCAATGGCTTGCTGTTGCAGCTGGTCGAGGTCCTGCAGGTGTCGGCGAGTCAGGTCAGGGTCGGGCAGTGCATCGTTTGCGGCCGGAATAATCATGTCGCCACGACCACAGATCAGCCAGTTGGCATTGAGCTGCGGGTAGGCAATGAGGATGGCCTCGAGCGTATTGGTCGTAAGTCCCTGATGCTTGCTGTAGGCGTTGATCAGCAGGCCTTTGCAGAGGCCTGCTTCCTTGTTGACCTGATAGAGCGTGAGGCCGAGACGGTCGGTAAACTGCTGCAGACGCTGCAGGATAAGTGGGAGTTCGGTTGTGGGTTCGGCTTTGGTCTTCATAGTTGGATGCGGAGGTATGTGCGGTCGTCGTAGCTCTGTGAACCGGGACGTAGGCCTTTGGTGCCGAGCAGGGATGCGATGCAGAGCGGATCGGCGGCAAGCTGCTGGCTGAGGGTGGCTTCTGAGGCCGCAAGGGTAGGATGGAGGACAGGATAGCCGTCGGAGGCAAGGACGAGCTGACTGACGTCGGATGGAATCGGTACAATGCGAATCAGTGCTTCAGGAACGGGTTGTCCGTCGAGCATACAGTAGGCAAGGCGATGGCCGTCGGCACGGTTCTGGTAGCGTACCTGTCGGGTGATAAAGTGCTGTATGATACGTCGGCCGGGATCGTCGGCCAGCACCTGCTCTTCGGTCATGAGCTGACGGCCGAGGGCACTGACAATGACCGAGCGTCGCCACGAGGCAAGGATCTGGTCGATCGATTTGGGATTGTCGATGTAGAAGGACGAACCATCGTCGCGCAAGGCCAGCAGATGGCAGTCGCCCAGCATCCACGCCTCGCGACGGGCGTCGGTGTAGACAATGCACGAGGCAGTAGGCCGATTGGCCGGAACGATGTCTGACGGCTGATGCAGTGCCTGGGTAAGGAAACGAGTGGCTTCGGCGGCCGTGGCATCGGAGGACAGTTGAGCGATGGCGTCGCCAAGTAACCGTGCAGCCATGTGTCCGGGAGTTTCGCCCGATGGGTAGCGGTAGGCAGTCTTGGGCGTGGCACCATCGATGACAGCCGCAAAAGCAGAAGTGACCACTACGGCATCCTCGGATGGGGTAGTGGCGCACTTCGGGGCTGTGAATTGTTCGACGACGCGTATCATTCGGCCATGACAGGTTCGCCCAGCGATTCGGCAATGACACGTTGCGACTGGTGAAGCAGACGTTCGACACCGGCATCGGTGCCCTCCTGACGCGATACGGGATCGAGCGGAGGATGGATGGTGATCTTCATGCGATGAGGATGCATCACCTTCGAGCCTTTAGGATTGATCTGATAAGGACCCTCGATGGTGAGAGGCACCACCGGGACCTTGAGCATGGCCGCAATGCTGAAGGCGCCCTTCTTGAAGCGGCCCAGGTGACCGTCGCCCGAGCGAGTGCCCTCAGGGAATACGATGAGCGAGAGGCCTGACTTGACGGTGCCCATGGCCTGACGGATGGTGTGCATCATGCCCGACGAGCCGTGCGAATCGACGTAGATGTGGCCGGCTTTCTCGCATGCGCGTCCAATAAATATAATGTTGCGCAATCCCTTGCGGAGCATCCAGCGGAACTGATGGCCGAGGTAGCCGAAGAGCAGGAAGATGTCGAAGGCACCCTGATGGTTGGCAACGAAGACGTAGACGGTCTTAGGATCGATGTTTTCACGGCCGGTGACCGTGACCGGACAGAGCGCAAGCCAGCAGATGGCCTTTGCCCAATAGACACCTGGCCAATAGCCCCAGAACTTGCCGTCGCCCAGAAGACAACCGATGATGGTGATGACAGAAGCAATGACGGAGATGATGAACATACCAGGCATGAATATCAGCCACTGGTAGACGAAGAGCAGAACCTTCATATTCTTTTCGATGCAAGCCTCGAGAGAGAGGTCGTTTTTTGTCGGAAATGGAACGAAAAATGAGTTGTTTTTAGTAATTTCGGGGCAAATATATGCTTTTTTTCGTTAAAACGTACATTTTTTCAAGTTTTTTTGACCAACGTATTGATTTTTTTCGTTACTTTGCCCCAAAATACAAGCCGAATATACAAATTAAAAACACAAATAATACATTATGAAAGCTCTTAAGCAGTACGGAGGCTCAATCCTCATCCTTCTCGTAGTCATAGTTCTTGCAGTATGCTTCTTCACTGACGCTCTTCAGGATCCTGATGTCAATTCCGCAGTTTTGGCAGCATCGTTCGTTCTCGTCATCCTCGGCATCGTGCTGAATATCCTCGGTGGTAAGTCGGCTGACAAGATCGGAGGCAAATAAAAAGCAGAATGTTCGTACTCCTCGTTGTGATGGAGGCGAAACAATATAAATCGCGCAGAGGCGTGAGTCTCTGTGCGATTTTGTAATCACAGAATGCCATTCATCCCTAAAAGGACGCTCCGGATAGTTAAATAGCGTCCGTTTGGTTGCAACTTGCTGAAAAAAGGGCTATATTTGCACCCACATTTATGATAAGCGACCTGAGGCAACGACCGCACACGTCGCATTACTCAGTGAGAAAAAGACAACAGAAGATTGCAGGTTGTAAGTAATATTGACGATTTATATTTTCTATGTATATCCAGAAGAAGTTTTTCCTTCTTATCCTCTTGGCTATGATTGTGGCGGTGCCATGTATGGGGCAGCGATTTACCAAAAAGGAACAGGCCCTTCGTGAAGCCCGCGCCATCAATTATTTCTACGGAAACTCGTTCACGCTGTCGACCGGCTATGTGCACGGCTGGCTGGCTACAGATCACTTCGATAGCAACGAATTTGGCCGCACCGGTCTCTATGGCAACACTCGTGAGTCGTTCGCCTTTACCTTTGCATGGGATTATTGCAAGCGCAAGAACCATGGCATCGAGATAGCTGCCAGCTATGCACAGTTCGGTGGTCAGAAAGTGTTCTACGTCGATCAGGGCCTGGGCTATGGTCCTCAGCAGCGTTACGATCTGACCGAGCCAATCCACATCAACGAGGTGTTGCTGCAGGGTTCGTATCGCTATTTCGTTCCCCTCACGTATAAGAGCCGTCTGTCGCTCAATGCCGGTGCCTATGTGGGCCGCGTATTGGGCAAGTACAGCGAGGACAAGGATTGGGACCTTGGGCCTGTGGTAGGCCTGGGTTACGATTACAACCGCCTGTCGGTAGGCGTAAACTACATGCCGGGTGTGTATGGCAACATTATCAAAGGTAGCAACACACGCATCTGTGCCCTGATGCTGAACGTGGGCATCCACCTTTGGAAGTAAAGAACAGAAACAGAAAAAACAGTTTATCACACATAACGATGGATTTATCATTTAGTCCCCTTACCGCCGTCTCGCCAATCGACGGCCGTTATCAGAGCAAGACCGAGGCGTTGAGCGCCTACTTCTCGGAATTTGCACTTATCAAGTATCGTGTTCGCGTCGAGGTCGAGTACTTCATCGCCCTTTGCGAACTGCCCCTGCCACAGCTGGCAGGTATCAATCCAGAAATCTTCGGACAGCTGCGCGCTATCTATCAGAACTTCACTCCCGCTGAGGCACAGCGCGTGAAGGAGATCGAGAGCGTCACCAACCACGATGTCAAGGCCGTCGAGTACCTGCTGAAGGAGGAGTTCGACCGTCTCGGCCTCGAGCAGTATAAGGAGTTTATCCACTTCGGCCTCACCAGTCAGGATATCAACAATACGTCGGTACCAATGTCGATCAAGGAGGCAATCAACGAGGTTTATGTTCCTGCCCTCGAGGAGGTAATCGACATGCTGGCACAGTATGCCGAGGATTGGAAGGACATCCCGATGCTTGCCCGTACCCATGGTCAGCCAGCTTCGCCTACCCGTCTGGGCAAGGAGGTAATGGTCTTTGTCTACCGTCTGCGTCAGCAGCTCGACCTGCTCAAGTCGTGCAAGGTCAGCGGCAAGTTCGGCGGTGCTACCGGCAACTTCAACGCCCACCACATTGCTTATCCAGATCGCGACTGGCGCGAGTTCGGCAACCGCTTCCTCAGCGAGAAGCTCGGCATCGAGCGCGAGGAGTGGACAACCCAGATCTCGAACTACGACAACCTGGCCGCCCTGTTCGACGCCATGCGCCGCATCAACGTGGTGCTGCTCGACCTGGATCGCGACTTCTGGCAGTACATCTCGATGGAGTACTTCAAGCAGAAGATCAAGGCAGGCGAGGTAGGTTCGTCGGCCATGCCTCACAAGGTCAATCCTATCGACTACGAGAATTCGGAGGGTAACCTGGGCATTGCCAATGCTATCCTCGAGCACCTGGCCGTCAAGCTGCCTGTCAGCCGTCTGCAGCGCGACCTTACCGACTCGACCGTACTCCGCAACGTCGGTGTACCTATGGGCCACATGCTCATCGCCCTGGCTTCGACCAAGAAGGGCCTTGGCAAGCTGTTGCTCAACGAGGCTGCCATCCGTCGCGACCTCGACAACGCCTGGGCCGTCGTGGCCGAAGGCATCCAGACAATTCTGCGCCGCGAGGGTTATCCTAAGCCTTACGAGACCCTCAAGGCTCTGACCCGTGTCAATACGGGTATGAACGAAGAGACAATATCTCAGTTTATCGAAACACTTAACGTATCGGAGTCTGTGAAAGCAGAACTGCATGCATTGGCTCCATTTAATTACACAGGTATTTAATTTATTATGGAAGAAAATCAGAATCCACAGGCCAATACCCCACAGGAGGGTGGCCAGCAAGAGGGTGGCCAGCAGGCCCCTCGTCGTCGTCCGCGTATCGGCGAGAGCCGATTCAGCAATGCTTCAAGCTACGATCCACAGCCACGCAACTCATATCAGCGTGGTGGCAATGACTATAACGGCGGTTACCAGCGTCCACAGGGCGGCTATCAGCGCCAGGGTGGCTACCAGCAGCGTCCACAGGGCGGTTATCAGCGCCAGGGCGGCTACCAGCCTATGAACAATGACGAGGGCTATCAGCGTCCACAGCGCGATGGCGAAGGCTACCAGCCACGTCAGGAGGGCGGTTATCAGCGTCCACAGGGTGGCTACCAGAGCTATCAGCGTCCACAGCGCCCAAACAATGGCTATCAGCGTTACAACAACGACGGCCAGGAGGGCGGCTACCAGCGTCCACAGGGCGGCTATCAGCGCCCACAGCGTCCGAACAACAGCTATCAGCGCTATAACGACAACCACGGCTATCAGCAGCCACAGGTCGAGGGCGAAGCTCAGCAGTCTGCACAGCAGGAGGGCGGCTACCAGCGTCCACAGGGTGGCTATCAGCGTCCACAGGGCGGTTACCAGCGTCAGCAGGGTGGTTACAGCCGTCCACAGCAGGGCGGTTATGGCCGTCCACAGCAAGGTGGTTATGGTCGCCCACAGCAGGGTGGCGGTTACGGTCGTCCACAGCAGGGCGGTTATGGCCGAGGCCCACAGCAGGGCGGTGGTTATGGCCGCGGTCCACAGCAGGGCTATGGTGCTCCTCGCAAGAAGCAGCAGCGCAACAAGCCAAACAACTATCAGCGTCCGATCGAGTACACCGATATCGTAGTCGATCCAAACGAGGAACTTCGTCTGAACAAGTTCCTGGCCAACGCCGGCGTTTGCTCGCGTCGTGAGGCTGACGAACTGATCACCAACGGTATGGTCAAGGTGAATGGCGAGGTAGTCACCGAGCTGGGTACCAAGGTAACCCGCAAGGATACCGTGCTCTACAACGACCAGCCAGTAAGCCTCGAGCGCAAGGTATACGTATTGCTGAACAAGCCAAAGGATACCGTTACCACCAGCGACGATCCTCAGGGCCGTCAGACGGTCATGGATCTTGTACGCAACGCCAGCCGCGAGCGCATCTATCCTGTAGGCCGTCTTGACCGCAACACAACGGGCGTCCTGCTGCTGACCAACGATGGCGATCTGGCTTCGAAGCTTACCCATCCTAAGTATGTGAAGAAGAAGATCTATCATGTATGGCTGGATAAGGACGTGGCCGAGACCGACCTCGCACGTATCGCTGCCGGCATCGAGCTCGAGGATGGTCCAATCCATGCCGACGCTATTGCCTATGCCAACGAGGAGGATAAGAACCAGGTAGGTATCGAGATCCACTCGGGCAAGAACCGTATCGTACGTCGTATCTTCGAGCACCTCGGCTATCGCGTCGTGAAGCTCGACCGTGTGTACTTCGCTGGTCTGACCAAGAAGAACCTGCCACGTGGCCGTTGGCGTCACCTTACCCAGCAGGAGGTCAGCATGCTGAAGATGAATGCATTCGAATAATCATTAATCTATAGAAACAGGAATTTTAGGAATCTCTGGATAATGGCCTATGGCTGTGCTTCGGATTCTTAAAATTCTTGTTCATAAAAAAGGACCTACTTATGTTCAACAGAGAAATTATCAAGGCTGTGCTCGCTAGCGAGCAGCTCGACCGTCAGGTGACCGTCTGCGGCTGGGTACGTTCGATGCGCGGCAACAAGGTATTGAAGTTCATTGCCCTGAACGACGGCTCGTGCGTCACGGGCATTCAGATCGTGGCCGACGTCGAGAAGTTCGACGAGGCAACCATCAAGCGTATTACCACCGGCGCCTGCCTCAAGGTCACCGGCCAGCTGGTAGCTAGTCAGGGCGGTAACCAGAAGTGCGAGATTCAGGCTTCGGCCATCGAGGTGCTCGGTGACTGCGATGCCAACGAGTATCCCCTCCAGAAGAAGGGCCACTCGATGGAATTCCTGCGCGAGAAGGCTCACCTGCGTCCACGTACCAACCTGTTCGGTTGCATCCTTCGCATCCGTCACAACATGGCCATCGCCATCCACGAGTATTTCCATCAGCACGGTTTCTACTACTTCCATACCCCACTGATCACTGCCAGCGACTGCGAGGGTGCCGGCCAGATGTTCCAGGTTACGACCAAGAACCTCTACGACCTGAAGAAGGACGAGAATGGCTCGATTATCTACGACGACGACTTCTTCGGCAAGATGACTTCGCTGACCGTCAGTGGACAGCTCGAAGGTGAGCTCGGTGCTACGGCCCTCGGCCAGATCTATACGTTCGGCCCTACCTTCCGTGCCGAGAATTCGAACACTCCACGCCACCTCGCCGAGTTCTGGATGGTTGAGCCAGAGGTCTGCTTCTACGACATGGAGGACCTGATGGCCCTTGAGGAGGACTTCATCAAGCATTGTGTCCGCTGGGCACTCGATAACTGCCGCGAGGATCTCGAGTTCCTGAACAAGCTGATCGATCCAACCCTTATCGAGCGTCTTGAGGGCGTCCTGAAGGATTCGTTCGTCCACCTGCCATACACCGAGGGTATCAAGATTCTGCAGCAGGCAATCAAGGATGGCAAGAAGTTCGAGTTCCCATGCAACTGGGGCGATGACCTTGCTTCTGAGCACGAGCGCTTCCTCGTCGAGGAGTACTTCAAGAAGCCAGTCATCATGACCAACTATCCTAAGAAGATCAAGTCGTTCTACATGAAGATCGACGAGAAGAAGCCTATCTTCAACGGCGAGGAGATGGAGGAGACCGTACAGGGTACCGACGTCCTCTTCCCACAGATCGGCGAGATTATCGGTGGTTCTGTCCGCGAGGAGTCGTACGACAAGCTGATGAACGAAATCGAGACCCGTGGCATTCCGATGAAGGACATGTGGTGGTACCTCGATACCCGCCGCTTCGGCTCATGCCCTCACGCTGGCTTCGGCTTGGGCTTCGAGCGTCTGATCCTGTTCGTCACCGGTATGCAGAACATCCGCGACGTCATACCTTTCCCACGTACGCCTAAGACTGCCGAGTTCTAATTCCGGAGGCTTCTCCGCAAGACAAGTAACGACTCCCTGCATCGCAGGTAGACATTCATACAAAGTAATCGCCCTTGCTACCATTTCGTGTAACAAGGGCGATTTCATTAATTCTCTTTCTGAACTTTGCGCTGCGTTAATCCTGACGAAAAAGGGAGTTCCGCAAAACGAGGAAGCCCATTTCGCTGGCTAACTGCTCTTCCGAGTTTTTATGAGCACTAATCCTGAGGAAAAATGGAGCTCCGCGGAACGAGGAAGCTCATTTCGCTGGCCAACTGCTCTTCCGAGTTTTTATGGGCGCTAATCCTGACGAAAAATGGAGCTCCACAAAACGAGGAAGCCCATTTCGCTGGCCAATTGCTCTTCCGAACTTCGGGTAGCGCAATTCTTGGCGGTAAACTGCGCTACGAATTATTTTAGCGTTATGATACGATCCTGAGGCGTGCGATAGCTGTCGGGGATGCGTCCTTCGAGGTTATAGGTGATGTAATCTTCGAATGCCTGAGCATCCATCGTACCGCTGTCGAACAACAGGTTTGAGTCGACAAAGATACCGCCGCAACCACCATTCTTCAGGACGAACGATGTGGCTGCAATCGTGTACATGCGGTGGGGATCGAGCGGCTCGTATTCACCGTTGCTGTTGAGGACCCATACTTCCTGCACACGTGTCGGACCTTCCTTAATGCCGATGAGCGTCTGACTCTCGTCGACGATTGCCGCACTCGGAACCGAAGGATCGAACGTAACCTTCATGCCGGAAATCAGCGGGTAATTGCCCGAATCGTCGGGGTAGGAGCGGAGGCTGAACTCAAGCGCATTGCGCAAGGTGCTTCCCTTTACCTCCGAGATACACAACGTATTATCGAACGGATACATGTCGATTACCTCGCGGATGCCGAACGATCCTTGCTTGATGCTGGCACGGATGCCGCCGGCGTTGATCCATGCAATCTGTGCTCCCATCGTGATACGTGTGGCATCGGCACAGAGATCGCCAAGATTAGTCTCGGAGTTGCGGTCGTAAACACCATAGGTGTCGTATCCCAGCAGATCGAAGTCGCTGAAGCCGAAAGGAGGCGTCGTGCTTAGGGCCTTCTCGAGCGAGTCGATGCAAGCCGTAATGCGTGTATCCATCTCGCCCAGCAGACGGGTGTCGATCAGGTTGTGGCGCAGCTTTCCGCGTGTATCGATGGTCAGCTGTCCGATGTACTCGAACTTGGTTCCTGTGGTTATGAAGAGGGTCGAATCGCCCTCGGCATTGGGGAACATCTGGCCGTCGTTGATGTGGTGAGCATGTCCGTCGAGGACAGCCGTTGCACCGACGGTATTGCGGATCAGATCGATCGAATTGATGTGCAACCCCATGTTCTCGCCTACGTGCGACAACAATATTACATAGTCAGCACCATCGGCACGTGCGGCATCAATGGCCTTCTGGGTGAGATTGTACACGTCGTACAGATGGAAGGAATAGATCTTCTGTCCCGTCTCGTCGAAGTACGATTGTGGTGCATCGGTAATCTCGGTCGAAGGATTGAGTACACCCACGTATGCTACCTTCACCTTGCCGTAATGCTGCATGACGTAAGGCTTGAAGACAAACTCCGATGTGCGCAGATCCTCGAAGTTACACAGTACCACCTCACCATTGAACAGCTCGCCAAGACGCTCGGCGTGCAGAGGTCCGTAGTCGAACTCGTGGTTACCCATGGTCAGTACCTCATAGCCGGCCAGATTGAGCAGCGTCATGATGTCGCGTCCGTGCGAGAAGGCACACAGATGACTGCCTTGGCTGAAGTCGCCACACGACACGACCGAGACGTAGGGCGTGTGTTCGGCAAGAGTCTTCTGTCGCAAGGCCGAAATCTTGGCATAACCCTCCACGGCTCCGTGTACGTCGTTGTCGAAGTAGATGACAATGTCCTGCTTGGGACGTCGCGCACGGTGACGCCGTGAACCGGCGTAGGCCATAGGCCCACACCAGTCCATCAGGATGGTCAGCAGCATCACGAGTAGCAGGGTCGTCTTCCGTGAGTTGTTCATTCAGGAGAAGTTGATCTTGAGGTGAGTTGATGATTAATGGCAGGTATGCTGGTCGTAACCGATCAGCATACGATGTTGACGATCTTCTTTGGGACGAAGACAAACTTGCGGATTGGCTTGCCTGCAATCCACTTCTGAGCGTCGGGATGAGCCAGGACGGCTGCCTGAACGGCGTCGGCATCAGCGTCGGCTGGCAGTGCGATGGTGAAGCGCATCTTACCTCCGATCTGTACGGGGTAGTTGATGGTGCTTTCAACCAGGTACTTCTCGTCGTGCTTTGGCCACTGTGCGTCGCAGATGCTGCCTTGTTTGCCCAGCTGCAGCCACAACTCCTCGGCAATGTGTGGAGCGAATGGCGCAATCAGTACGGCCAGCGGCTCGAGAATCTGGCGGCTGGTACACTTCTGCTGTGTCAGCTCGGTGGTAGCTACCATGAAGGCCGAGATGGCGGTATTGTAGGCAAACTGCTCGATGTCGGAGGTTACCTTCTTGATCAGCTTATGCAGCGACTTGAGGTTGTCTGGGGTTGGCTCGGCGTCGGTCACCTTCGAGGCTGCCTGCTCCGAAGCATTGTCGTTGTAGAGAGCCCACAGCTTCTTGAGGAAGCGGAACGAGCCGTCGATACCGGCGGTATCCCAAGGCTTTGACTGCTCGATAGGACCAAGGAACATCTCGTACAGACGCAGGGTATCAGCACCATAGCGTTCGCAGATGTCGTCGGGGTTCACGACGTTGTACTTCGACTTTGACATCTTCTCGACAGCCTGTGTGGTCAGGAACTTGCCGTCTGCATTGCAGATGACTTCTGCCTCGGCAAACTCAGGACGCCACTGGCGGAATGCCTCGACGTTCATCTCCAGACCCTGGACGAAGTTTACGTCTACGTGGATAGGATCGCACTGTCCGTACTGCTCAGCGATGTCGGCACTTACGTACTTCTGTGTGCCGCTTACACGCATGGCGAAGCGCGAGCTGCCCTGAATCATGCCCTGATTGATCAGCTTCTTGAAAGGCTCTTCTGATTTCACTACACCCAGGTCCTTCAGGAACTTATTCCAGAAGCGCGAATAGATGAGGTGGCCAGTTGCATGCTCTGAACCGCCCAGGTAGAGGTCTACGTTGTCCCAGTACTGGTTAGCCTCAGGCGAGACGAGAGCCTCGGTGTTGTGAGGATCGGTGTAGCGGGTATAGTAGGCCGATGAACCTGCAAAACCAGGCATCGTGCACAGCTCGAGAGGGAAGACCGTCTGCTGGTCGATCAGCGCCTTGTCGACAACCTGCTGCTTCTGCTCGTCCCAAGCCCACAATGGTGCGTTGCCCAATGGTGGCTCGCCGGTAGTCGTAGGCTTGAAGTCCTTGACCTCAGGAAGCTCGAGAGGCAGCTTGTCGGCCGGAATCATGTATGGCATGCCATCCTTGTAATATACAGGGAATGGCTCACCCCAGTAGCGCTGGCGGCTGAAGATGGCATCGCGCAGACGATAGTTTACCTTGACGCGGCCCAGCTTCTTTTCGGTCACGTACTTCTTCATGGCTGCAATGCTGTCCTTGACGCAGAGGCCGTTGAGGTTGAGCTCGGCATTGGCCGAATTCTTCATGACGCCTTCCTTGGCGTCGTACGAGCCTTCGTTCAGGTCGTAGTCACCCTCGATCAGTGGGATGATAGGCAGATTGAAGTGCTTGGCAAAGGCCCAGTCGCGCGAGTCGTGAGCAGGCACAGCCATGATGGCACCAGTGCCGTAGCCGGCCAGAACGTACTCGGCCACATAGATTGGAATGTTGTCGCCCGTAATTGGGTTGACGGCATAGGCACCCGTGAAGCAGCCAGTAACCTCGTGACCAGCCTGACGCTCGCGCTCGGTCTTGCGCTTGCAGGCAGCCAGATACTCGTCGACAGCCTCCTTGCGGTCGGCCGTAGTTACCATCTGCACGTACTTGCTCTCAGGGGCAAGAACCATGAAGGTAACGCCGAACATCGTATCAGCGCGAGTGGTGAAGATGGTGAACTCCAGGTTCTCCTGGGTGGCAGGATTGTCGTTTGTCACGACCTTGAACTGTGCCTCGGTACCCTCAGAACGGCCGATCCAGTTCTTCTGTGTCTCCTTGATGGCGTCGCTCCATTCGATAGTCTCCAGGCCGTCCAGCAGGCGCTGTGCATAGGCCGAGACGCGCAGACACCACTGGCGCATCAGCTTCTGCTCGACAGGGAAGCCGCCGCGCTCGCTGACGCCGTTCACTACCTCGTCGTTGGCCAGAACAGTGCCCAGCTCAGGACACCAGTTCACCATTGTCTCGCCCAGATAGGCGATGCGGTAGTTCATGAGCGTCTGCTGCTGCTCCTTCTCGCTCATGGCGTTCCAGTCGGCAGCCGTCAGGCTCAGCTCCTTCGAACAGGCAGCGTTGAGGCCCTCGGTACCCTTGGTGGCCAGTTGCTCGACGAGTGCAGCGATAGGCTTGGCCTGCTGTGCATCGTTGTCGTAGTATGACTCGAACATCTGCTGGAAAGCCCACTGAGTCCACTTGTAATAGCCCTTCTCGCAGGTGCGCACCTCGCGGCTCCAGTCGAAGCAGAAGCCGATGCGGTCGAGCTGCTGGCGATAGCGGGCAATGTTCTGAGTGGTGGTCTTCTCGGGGTGCTGTCCGGTCTGGATGGCGTACTGCTCGGCAGGAAGGCCGTAGGCGTCGTATCCCATAGGGTGAAGCACGTTGAAGCCATTCAGACGCTTGTAACGGCTGTAGATATCAGTGGCGATGTAACCCAGCGGATGGCCTACATGCAGGCCGGCACCCGAAGGGTAGGGGAACATGTCGAGTACGTAGAACTTGGGCTTCGCCGGATCAATCTCTACCTTGTAGGTCTGGTCCTTGACCCACTGGGCTTGCCAGCGAGGCTCGATTTCTCTGAAATTGTATTCCATTTCTTTGTTTTATGTTGTTTGATTGTTTACTGTAGGGTTGTCGTTGTATTCTGGCTGTCCTGCCGCCTTATCAGCTCGCACATCAGGTCTATGTCGCTGTCGCTGACGCCGAGTGCGTTCAGACATTTTCGTTCGGCGTTGAGCGAGAAGGTGGCCAGGTCAGCATCGGCTTTGGCGTACTGTGCAGCGGCCAGTGGTATGTCACCGCGCTGCAATGCTACAAGGCCATAGACCAGGAAGTCGTCGTCCGAAGCACTGCTGTGCTGTACGGCACGTTCGGCATAATACAGGGCGCGGTCGACGTCGTGGGTAGCAAGCAAGGCTCGAGCCAGTTCGCGTTGAACGTTGCGGCGGCCTTCCTTGAGCAGATCGGCCTTGAACAGGGGCTTGAGCGCCTCGCGATGGCGGTGCTGGATGTTCAGGCAGCGGCCCAGGCGCGTCAGGAGACCAATGTCGTCCGGATGTGTTTCGAGTGCTTCGTTCAGCACGTCTTCCTCCCGGGCATAATCAGCGACGCGACACAGGCAATCCGCCAGCGACTTGAGCGTCCAGAGGTTGCCAGGGTAGAGGCGTCGGCACATGAACAGGGAGGGAAGGGCTCTCTGGTCGTTACATTCCGGATCGCGGATGTAGGCGTAAGCCAGGCGTTGTAGTGTCTTCTCGCTTGGCTCGATGTCCGCCAGCAGCTGGTAAACTTTTGCCGCCTCGGCCCAGCGTTCCTTACGCATCAGCCGCTCGGCAGTCGAGGCCAGCCGCTCGGTGTCGCTTGCGGCATCGGACAGCCAGGGATTCAGGCACATCAGGAGGTCGCCGTCGAAAGGGCGGTTGCGCATCTGCCGGGCCTTGGGATGTAGCGTGAAGTAGCGGTAAAGGTCGTGCAGATAGTTGCGCATCACGTAGAGGGGTGGCGTTGGAACGATGTCCTCGAACTTCAGTCCTGTCTCCTCGAGTTTCTGCCCTATAGCGCTCATCAGCTGGCCGCCACCCATGCCTTGCATCATCAGTACGGCGGCATATTTGTCCGTTTCGCATTGCGCTACTGACTGCATCATCATTCTTGCCCAAGGCAGTGCCTTTGGGTGAGCGTCGAAGATGTCCTTCATCAGAGGCTGCTCGAGGCTGAACGGCAGAAGCCAGTGGTGACGCATCTCCGGAAGGCTGAAGAAGGGCAGTCGGGCCTGCTTCCTGAAAGCGTTGAACGACATGTCTACACCCTCGTTCAGCATGCCGAAGAGCTCCTTCAGGTTGGCATTACGGGTTTGCTCGCTGTCCTCCTCGTCGAATTGGTTGACCATCTCGGTCATGCGCTTGTTGGCGTGATGCGCCTCGCGACACATCAGCAGCTCCTTCTGGATGTCGTCCAGCAGCTTTCCTTCGCTTTCGCATATCAGCTGGTACTGCTCTTTCAGTCGAGGCAGGTTGCCTATGCGCTGCTTGTGTACCAGCGCAATCAGCGTCAGGGCTACCCAGGCCTGCATCTGTACCTGGAGCGGCTGGTCGTCGAAGGTGTAGACGTAGAGCGACTCCACCATCTCGGCGTCGAACCACTGCAGCAGGTTCAGGGTGATGGCCGACAACAGCGTAGCACGTACGTACTCGGGCAGGGCCTCGTCGAGCATGGCCAGCCCTAAGGCGTTGCGGTCGTCGCGCGACAGGTGGCGACACTCTACCACTTCCTCGAAGGCAGTGCCCAGCATCACGTCGTTCAGCACACCATCCCTCAGTGCCTCTACGGCTGAGGCCACGGTCCATCCGTTGTCGATGGTGCAGGCTGGCGCTTCTATGTCGTACAGCTGTTCAGCCAACAGCCATGCACGGTCGGTAGCCTGTCCCAGCAGCGCCTCGCGGTGAGGATCCGTCCCTCCCTGGGCATAGTGGTCGAGCATGCGGTCAAGGTCGGCCATCAGGCGCTCGGCCTCTTCGGCAATCTCGAGCGTAGCCGGCAGCGTATGACGTATGCTGCTCAGGAAAGCGCAAGCGTCGCGCAAGTGCCCGTTGCTGAGCAGCGAGGTGACCTTGCTATAGCTGGGAGTGCTGGATTTAACTGCCATTGATAGTTTCTTTGGACCGTGGAGTCGTGATTTGTCGAATAAAAAAAGCAGTAGGCCTATGAGCCGGGTTCTGTGCCTGCCTTCCGACAGGTGTCTGCCATTAATCTGAGTCTGCCATTACTGACCGACTTTAGCAATCTACCCCCTGGCTTGAGCGGGCCGCCCTCACGAAAGCTAACATTGAATGCTAACAATCTGCACCAGTATACATGATCTTACAACCCATGGGACCGTCGTGCCACCGAGTGTTACCACCGGTGCGGTGGGCTCTTACCCCGCCGTTTCACCCTTACCCTTTCGGGCGGTCTGTTCTCTGTTACGGTATCCTAAACGTCGCCGCCTTCCGGCCATTAACCGGCATGGTGCCCTGTGTTGCCCGGACTTTCCTCTCGCGTACACGCGAGCGACAGACGAGCCTACTGCGCGACAAATATACGCAAAATTATTTAAAATGAATATAAACGAAACTCAAATTTTTCACATCTCGGCCGTTTTTTAATAGAAAATGTTAAATATTCGGTCGTTTTTAACTTAATTCGCCTAAACCTTCGTATCTTTGCAGCGTCAAAAATGACGAAAACAATGCAACATCATACAATAATTAATAATAAGTAAACTATGAAATTTGGTAACACTATCCAGCTCTTCGGAGCTATGATCATCGTCAGCGGCCTTACGGCAGCCGCTACTTATAAGGTGATGGAGCACAATGGTCTCCTCTCGGCCGATACGGCAACGACCGACGTGGCTCTGACGCCAGTCGGCTTCTTCCCGACCGTCAATTCGTCGTCGGTCACCGACAACGATTTTACCCGTGCAGCCGAGCGTTCGGTCAATGCCGTCGTGGGTATTACCAACAAGCAGATTCAGCAACAGCAGCAGTCGTACGGAGGTATGAACGATCCATTCTTCGACTTCTTCTTCGGCCAGCGAGCACCGCGTCAGCAGCAACCACAGTCGAGCGATCCCGCGCCGGTTGGCTCAGGCTCGGGTGTCATCATCTCGAGCGACGGCTACATTGTGACCAACAACCACGTCATCGACAAGGCCGACGAGATTACCGTCACGCTGAACGACCGTCGGCAGTTCACCGCAACGCTGATCGGCACTGACCCTACAACCGACATTGCCCTGCTCAAGGTCGACGCCAAGGATCTGCCCACCATCACCATCGGCCAGAGCGATGCCCTGAAGGTAGGCGAGTGGGTGCTCGCTGTGGGCAATCCGTTCAACCTCACCTCGACGGTTACGGCCGGCATTGTCTCGGCCAAGGCTCGCAGCCTCGGTATGGGCGGTAACAAGCTGGGCATTGAGTCATTCATCCAGACCGACGCTGCCGTCAACCCTGGCAACTCGGGCGGTGCGCTGGTCAATACGGCAGGCGAGCTGGTAGGCATCAATACGGCCATCTATAGCCAGACAGGCAACTACGCCGGCTATTCGTTCGCCGTGCCTTCGTCGATCGTCAGCAAGGTAGTGACCGACCTCAAGCAGTACGGTACCGTACAGCGTGCCCTGCTGGGCATCATGGGCGGCGACGTCAATGCACAGGTAGCCGAGGAGAAGGAACTCACCGTCAGCGAGGGCGTATACGTCAGCGAGGTGGCTAAGGAAGGTGCTGCCGAGGAGGCCGGCATCCGTGCCGAGGACGTCATTACCGCCATCAACGGTACCAACGTCAAGACCATGGCCCAGCTGCAGGAGCAGATTGCGCGCTTCCGTCCTGGCGACAAGGTGAAGGTTACCGTCAACCGCAAGGGCGATGTCAAGAGCTTTACCTGCACGCTCAAGAACTCGAAGGGCAACACCGACGTTATCCAGAAGAAGGGTATTGATGCCCTGGGATGCACGTTCAAGAACCTCTCGTCGCAGGAGCTCTATAAGTACGGCGTACGCTCGGGTGTACTGATTCAGAAGCTCGAGACCAACGGCCTCTTCTATCGTTCAGGTCTGCGCGAGAAGATGGTCATTGTCAAGGTCAACGATCAGCCAGTCAAGAGCGACAAGGACATCGAGCAGATCTACGACGAGCTCACCACTCACCGTTCGGCCGATCAGGATCCGGTCCTCTTCATCGCGGCAGTAACGCCTCAGGGCCGTGTAGGCTACTTTGCGGTCGACCTCTCGAAGTAATTAATAAGGTTAGGTAATATTTCTCTCTGCAGGTGCTGTGACGAAAGCCACGGCATCTGCTTTTTTTGGGGGTGGCTTGAGGACAAAAAGCAGGCTGTGTTCTACGGAAGGGACACAGCCTGTTTTATCAGATGACCGTGGCGGCTTCGGCGTTCACCGCGAAGCCGTCACAGGGTTGATTACTTGCCGGTTACGACGCATTCGCCACTCTCGGTGCAACCCGATACGTTGGCGTCGTACATAGCCTCGGCCTGAGCGGCTGGCAGGTAGTACTTGCCGGCATAGGTGGCCGAGAGCGTCATGCGGATATTCACGCTCTCGCCGGCGCGCAGATGGTCGATGTACGACAGCATGCGGTCGTCGCGCTGATCCTGATAGCTGACGTTGCCTGAAGGCAGCTTGGCCAGGATTTCCCAGCCTGCCGGCAGGATGTGGGTCACAGCTACGTGCTCGAGGTCGTGGCCCGACGTGTTGCGTACGAGCAGGCTTGCCTGGAACGTCGAGCTCTGGGCCAGCTCGTATGGCGAGATCGGACGGTCAGCCTCGGACGTATAGCTCAGCGACAGCTCAAGGCCGTTCGACGTCTTCTCGATCTTGCTCTGGGTAGCTACGCCCTGCTGGGTGACGCTCACGTAGATAGGAGCCTCGCCGGCATTGCGGATGTTCAGCTGGGCCTGACTCTTGGCGAGGTCCTGCTGGCTGTTCCATGCAAACTTCTGGCTCTTCACGTCGGCGATCTTCTTGCCGTCCAGCTGGGCATTGAACTTCAGGCCCTTGCCCACGGCGTGCTTCTGGTAGTACTGCGAGAGGGCCACCAGCATGAGCGAGCAGTCGCTGGTCGAGAGCCAGCGGTCCGAGGCTACCGTCTTGCGCAGCTTTTCGGCCGTCTGCTCGGCGTGCTGTTCGTTCAGAGGCAGCTCGGCCAGCAGCAGGGCTACGTCTGAGTCGAACCAGCCGCCCGACCAGGCATTCTGGTTAGGCTGAACCGTGAGCAGCTGGCGAGCGATGTCGTCGCGTCCGCTGACGGCATAGGCTGCAGCCAGCAGACGGTTGGCACGTTCGGAGAGCTGTGCAGCCTGCTCGCGCATACGGTTCATGGCGCCCAGCTCGGCCGACTGCATGTTGGCCAGCACATACAGCTGGTAAGCAGCCGTGTTGGCATCGTCCTTCAGGGTCCAGGCGTTGGCCTGTGCGGCTACGTAGCTCTTCAGCTTGCGGGTCATGTCGTCCGAGACGTAATATCCGCGGGCGGCAGCCTCGTTCAGGAAGTGCAGCAGGTAGGCCGATACCCATGGGTGGCTCTGTCGCTGGCCTGGCCAGTACGACATGCCGCCGTCGGCAGTCTGGAAGGCGCTCAGGCGGTTGATACCATACTTGATGTTATCCTCTACCTCGCGCAGCTGGTCGGCTGTCAGGTCCGAGAACTCGTTGAGCAACAGCTGAGGGAAGGCCTTCGACGTAGTCTGCTCGGCGCATCCGTGAGGATAGGCGATCAGCTGGTTGATGCGGCCTGACAGGTTGAGCGGCTGGTGAGCGCTGACGTCGAGCAACAGCTGGTACTGGTCGTCGCCCGGCAGGTTGAAACTCTGCTCGAAGGTAGCGCCGGCCTCGATGCGGTGCTCGGTAGTCTTGCGGATTGACTGGCTGACCGTGCGAATGTCGATGTTGGCCGTGTAGTCGGCCTTCATGTTGCCCGATGTAGCCACCAGCGATACCGTGCCTACGCCACCCTGGTTGCCGGCCTTGATGCGGAAGCGTACGGTCTGGTCGCCGGCGTCGGCAAAGCGGATGGTCTGGTTCTGCTCGCCTACCACCTCGAGGCCGTCCTTCGACGTGAGGCTGACCTTGACGTCGCCCAGTGCCTGTGTGGCGAAGACGGTGGCCGATACGGTCATCTCGTCGTTGCGGCCTATCTGGCGCGGCATAGTGCCGATCAGCATCAGCGGACGGCGTACGAGTACCGACTTGTCCGAGCTGCCGTAGGCGGCTCCGTCGCCGGCTACCACCATCACGCGTACACGGCCGTTGTAGTTAGGAACAGGTATCTGGTGATTGCGCTTCTCGCCCTTCTTCAGGGTGAAAGGACCAGCGAAGTATACCATCGGGGTAAAGCGGTTGACGATGGCCTTAGGACCATTGTTCAGTGCCTCGTCGCCGCCGATGCTGAACAGCTGCTCGATGCGGCCGCCGTAGGCACCGTTGACGTGGTTGTAGAGGTCCCAGAAGCGTACGCCGAGGGCTTCGCGGGCGTTGAAGACGTCCCATGCATCAGGCGTCTTGAAGTGGGTCAGATCCAGCAGGCCCTCGTCGACGATGGCCAGCGTATAGGCCATCGGACGGCCCGACTTCTCGCTCACCGTCACCTGGCACTTCTTCTCGGGCTGGAACTCGTCGGCCGAGGCAATCACAGGCGTCAGGTGGCTCTTGGGCGAAGTAATCGTCACAGGCGTCAGGCCATACAGGCGGATTGGCATGTCGTTGACCGTCTGGGCATAAGGCTGCACAAGCGATACGCCGATGTAGATGTTAGGCGTCATCTCCTCGGTAGCCTCGATGACGATCTCGGTACGCTCCTTCTGGCAGGCGTAGGTATTGAGCTTCAGGATGTGCGATCCGTTGCTGATGCTTACGATGGCGCGGCCGCCCTCGTCTGAAGGCAGGCTGATGCGCATCTTCTCGCCTGGGGTGTATTCCTTCTTGTCGGTGGTGACGCTGAGGTTCATGGCGCCCTCGCCGGCATTGGTGCTGCGGCGCGAGGTCATCCACGGCCAGTCGAAGTAGCTCAGCAGGCCGGCCGAATGGCCGCTGGCCTGGTCGGTAGCTACGATGAGGTAGGTACCCCAGTTGGCCTCGCTCATCTTCAGCTTGAAGCTGCCCTTGCCCTGGTCGTCGGTGCTGACGTCCATGTGCTTCACGGGCTGGTTGATGCCCGATGAGGTGTAGCCGGCCATCTCGCGGCGTGACGAGCTCCACCACCAGTACCAGTCGACCTTGTAGATGTCGACCTTCATCTTGACGTTGCCCTGTGGCTTGCCGTTCTTGTCGACGCTTACCAGGCTGAAGGTCTGGTCCTTGTCGGTGTCGAGATGCGACTGGTCGGGCTGGGTAGGAGCCTTGATGCCGACGAAGCGGTCGTAAGGTGCGATCAAGGTCTGCTCGGCGTCGAGGCTGAATTCGCCCGATGGCTCGTAGACGCGTGTCGTCAGGTTGCCGCGTAGCATGCCAGGAGCCGTCTTGCCGGTGTTGAAGGCGAGGACGGCCGTAGCCGTACCCTTGTCGTCCACCACGCCCTTCGTAAGGCTGACCTCCGAGGTCTCGAACGACTTGGTCGGATCGTCGAACACGTAGCCGGGATAGTCCTTCCAGCCGGTTTTGGCCTCGACGATGGTGGCCGTAATCTCGTACTTCAGGCCCTGTGCCTTGTTGCCGTTCAGCCATTCGGTCGACAGCTGGGCGTTGTTCTTGCCGTTGGCCAGGGTGTTGCCCGGAAGCTTCAGGTCAATCTTCAGGCGGTTAGGCTTGATAGCCTCGATGCGGATGTTCTTGCTGAAGGTGACGCCGCCCACGTTGATCTGGGCCGACCAGATGCCGGTCAGAGCATCGGCCGCCGTAGGGATCGTGAAGGTGTAGAGACCCATCTGTCCGGCCGTCTTGGTCGTACGGTGTGCTACCTGTCCCAGCGGATTGCTGAGCGTCAGGGTGACGGGATGCTCCTCGGGTAGGGTATGATGGCGGTCGTTGAGCATGAAGGCAATGTGCAGGGTATCGCCCGGACGCCATACGCCGCGCTCGCCGTAGATAAAGCCTTTCAGACCACGCTCGATGACGTGTCCGTCAACGTCGAACGTACTGGTCGAGAGGGCCAGGTCGTTGCTGACCTTGAGGTACGAGACGTCGTTGCCCTTGCGTGCCACAACGTAGGCCGGCTGGCCCAGGTGGGCGTCGTAGGCTACGGCGGCCACACCCTCGCCGTTGGTCTGGGCCGAGCCTATCAGCTGCTGCTGCATGCTGTAGACCTCGATGCTGACGCCGCTCATCGGCTGTGCGTCGGGCAGGTTGATGGCCGTGACGTTCAGCGTGTTGTCCGAGCCTTTCAGGGCCGAAAGACCGATGTTGGTGGCCAGTACGTTCTTGCCCACGGCGCGGTCCATGTAGTAGCTCTCCTTGGTAGGGTCGTTGTATTCACTCCAGTAGTTGTCGTACCACCAGTAGTTGCCGGCAAAGCCCTGTCCCGTCGAGTAGTACGAGCCATTGTCGAAGCGACGGCAGTAGTCCTCGAGCACGCGGGCATCGTCGGCCATCATCTCCTCGCGTGTGGCCTGTGGCAGCGAGTCGCAGGGCCATGCCGAGAGGCGGGCGTCGAGGGCCAGCTCGATGCGGTACATGGCGCCTGGCTCGAGCTTCACCTGCTCGGTGAGGTCGATGGCGTAGGTGTTCCATTCGTTCAGGTCGATGCTCTTGTCCTCGACGTAGAAGGTGGTCGTGGCAATTGGGCGGGCAGCGTAGCTCAGGTTGCTGGTCCAGTTGAGGTCGCCGTTCTGCATCACAGTGCCCATCATGTTGCTGAACATCTTGAACACGGCTACACGTACGCCGCGCATGTGGATCATGCGGAAGGGTACAAGGATCTTGTCCGACTGCGGGATGATCGTGCCGTCGCCGATGAACTGTACGTCGGGCTTGTCCATCGAGATGGTGAGTGGGGGCAGCTGGCGCGACGAGAACTTCAGGCCGCTGCGGCTACGCAGGGTCTTCTCGATCATCACGTTGACGGTCTCGCCCTCCTCGAGGTCGCCTGTCAGGATCACCTTGTTGCCCTCGGCTACGGCCTGCAGCTTCTTGCCGGTGATGAAGATCAGGCCCTTGATGTCCTGCTTCGGATCAAGGTTCTTGTTGAAGGTGAGCTCGATGGCCTGGCTTTCGCCTGGCTTGCAGCGCTGGCTCACGACGGAGAAGGTCTCGGTCGATGGCAGGTCCACCTGGGTCAGCGTCTGGCGCTCCATGCCGACGGCATTGTCGGCGATGGTCGACAGCGCGAGCTGGCAGTCCTGCGTGGGCTTGACGCGCAGCTTCAGCTGGTGCGACATGCCATCGGCGGCGTGGGTCCAGGTCAGGTCGCCCTTGAGCGACAGCTCGACGTGCTCCTCGACGTGCTTGGCGGTCTCGCTATCGGCCGTCAGGATGTTGAAGGTCAGCTCGTACTGGTCGTCGTCGGTCACCTCGAAGTGCTTCAGCGTAGCGCCCATGGCAAACGGGCGGGTGGCGAAACCGAACTTGAACTGGCCGCTCTGGCCGAACAGCTTCTTGACGTCCACCGTGACGTTGTACTGCGTGTTGCGCTGCATCTCGTCCTTCGGGGTGAACACCAGGGTGTGCGCATCGGCATAGGTAAAGCTGCCCTCGGTCTTCGGGGAGATCTGCATCACCTCGGCGGCCTTCAGGCTGTCCATGCGGCCCTGCGGGATGTCTTGCGCAAAGAGTACGCGCACTTGTGAACTGCGAGGTACCGACCCGCTGGTGTAGGCCGATATGAACTCGTTGTACTGGGGCACCAGGGCCTCGTTGTTGCTGCTCGAGCATTGGCAGAACAGGAGCGTAGCCAACGCCAGCATCAGGGAGTAGATACTCGTTCTCATCGTATGTAAGGATTATGTTTGTTATGTCGTCGTAGGGGGCGTGTCGTCGGTCGGTTCACCGGACCGTGAAGCGTATCGTCTTGCGGGCACCGTTGCTGTCGACGATGGTCAGCCAGTGTTCGCCCGTGGTAGGCCGGGCTGCCAGCTCGTGCGTGCCGCGGGTCTGGCCCAGGTAGTTGTCGTCCAGGTGCCAGAAGAGGACGGCCTCAGGGTCGCGGCAGGCGGCCTTCAGCACCAGCTTCTCCTCGCGTCCGCCGAAGCCGCGCGGCAGCACCACCGTCGTTCCATGCTCAGGGCTGATCAGCTGCAGGTGGTCCTTCGCCTGGCTCTGGCAGTCGGGCCTCAGTGGCGGCAAGGGCTGGTAGCTGGTCGTATGGTGGGCGTAGTAGTACTCCTGCGTAGGAGGCAGCACGAAGCGCGACTCAGTGCGGATCTGGCTGACCGATTCGCCCGTCGAGTTGACCTGCCATGCACCGTCGGCCGAGAGGTGCACGCGCCGGCAGTAGGGGCAGGGCGACGTGCCGACGCTCTGTCGGGGTACCCATTCGCTCACCACGTCGGCACAGATCGGCGAGGCCAGATGTCCGCTGTGGCGGCATACGTTGGCCACCTGCATGTCGGTGGCGGGTTCGTCGAACCAGGGGCTGCTGTCCAGCAGCGTGTATACGTCGAACATCACCGGCGATGCGTAGCCTACGCCCGTCAGGCCTGCACGACCCTCGCCCGTGGCATTGCCTACCCATACGCCGACCGCGTAGCGCGGGGTGGTGCCGATGGCCCATGCGTCGCGTGCTCCCCAGCTGGTGCCGGTCTTCCAGGCCACGCGCTTCATGGTGCTGAAGTTCTGCCAGTCGGCCTCCTCCTCGGGGCGGTTCAGGGCACTCATGGCCTCGTAGGCGTACCAGATGGCCGAAGCCGAGAGGCGCTGCGTATCGTCGGTCCTGGGCTGGGCGGTGCGTGTAGGGACGAGGCGCAGCGGGTGGATGTCGTTGTGGTCGTAGCGGTGGCCCAGCGAGGCGTAATGGCCCAGGGTGCGCGACAGCGAGGCGTACATTCCGGTCATGTCCCACAGCGAGCCTTCCGCTCCGCCCAGGATGATCGAGGCTCCGTAGTGATCCTCGTCGTAGTGCAGCGTGGTCATACCCAGCCATCGCAGCACGGACATGAAGCGGCCGATGCCGTAGAGCGACAGCATGCGGACCAGGGGGACGTTGAGCGAGCGGGTCACGGCCTCGTCGGCCTGCACGATGCCGCGATACGTCTTGCTGAAGTTCGTAGGCGTGAATCCGTTCAGGTTCAGCGGCGTGTCGGCAAAGATCATGCGGGGGGTAGCCGCACCGTCGGTCAGCATAGCGGCGTAGAGGAAGGGTTTGAGCAGGCTGCCGGTGCTGCGCTGGCTCATCACGTTGTCGACCTGCGAGGTGGACGTCGGCTGGCTGCTGTTGCCTACGTAGGCCAGTACCTCGCCCGTCTCGACGTCGGCCACCACGATGCCTATGTCGCTGATATAGTTGGCCTTGTACGACGTGGAGTAGCGGTCGGCTATGTCCTGAACCTGTTGCTGAAGGCGTAAATCCACCGTGCATTGAGTGCGCTTGCCGGCATGCTGTCTGGCAAGACGAGCCAGCAGATGAGGCGCCTGATTCGGTATGGGCAGAGGCGATTCGGGAAGAGGCTCGCTCGTCGCCAGCTGATATTCCTGTTGCGTCAATATGCCTTCGTCCATCATGCATTTCAGCAGGCCATCGCGCTTCTGGCGGAGTGCTTCGCGGTTGCGGCCTAAGTGGATTAGGGCAGGGGCATTGGGCAATACGGCTAATGTGGCATTCTCGGCCCACGAGAGGTTGTGTGCGTCGCGTCCGAAGTAGCGCCATGCCGCAGCATCGATGCCTACGGTATTTCCGCCGAAAGGAGCGTTCGAGGCATACATCCTCAGAATATCATCCTTGCTGTAGGTCAGTTCGATGTCGAGAGCCCAAAGTGCCTCGATGGCCTTTTGCCATAGTGTGCGGCTTTGGTTGCCGCGAGCCATGCGAGCCAGCTGCATCGTCAGTGTACTGCCTCCTTCGGCCGCATGGCCTTGCCGAAGGTTGTGCACGATGGCACGACCTAATGCAATGGGGTCGATGCCCAAATGATAGCGGAAGCGACGGTCCTCGAAAGCGATGATGCACTGGGCAAACTTTGCCGAGACGCTGTCCGATTCGGGGAAGCGCCATTGCTGGTCGGCCGAGATGCGTGCTCCGATCAGTTCGCCTCGGCAATCGGTCAGCACCGTTGATGTGGGCGTTCGGAACAAAGGTCGTGGTACGCAAAGATGCACCGTCAGCAGCACTCCGAGCACTGTTGCGATGGTCACATACGCTATGCGTTTCTTTGTCCTTCTGTCCACTCGCTTCGTTCGTGATTACACCTATATATATTTGCGCGGCAAAGTTAGTCACTTTTTTGTTCGCAACCAAATATTCAGTCAAAAAATCGTCTTCTTTATCTCTTTTTATTATCAAATCGCTCCGTATTCCCGTGTTTTTTAGTTAAAAAGGTAACCCATCGTGGCTTTTGAGCCTCGACAGAGCTGTATTAAGGGCATTCTGGTTGGTGCGAAGCGCTGCCTAAGTCGGGGTTCTGCCCAGCCGCTTGCTTTTTTTATGTCTATGCACTGCATTCCGCAGGGTGTTTTGGAAGGCATAGAAGGCAAAACAATAAAAAAGATTTCTTTCGATGCAAGAAATGTGTCATTTTGCTACCAAAAATGTTGCACACTGTTGGCCGGCGTGTGTTTTTTGTGTATTTTTGCACAGCGTTTTTTAAGGTATCTAAGCCGTAACTAGGTCCTCGAGCACAATTGAAGCAATAATTCCCCATTGCCTAAAGCTCATTGAGTGTTGCTAGGTAATCTTATTTTTCTATTGTATTGTTTCATCACTCAACATACTTTATTATTAATCAATCTCACAAATGAAACTGACTAATCAGCTTAATCATTTCGATGGCTTCATCTGGAAGCGCGAGATCAATGTCCGTGACTTTATTCAGCACAACTACACTCCATATGAGGGCGACGAGTCGTTCCTTGTAGGACCTACCGAGCGTACCCTGCGCCTCTGGAACAAGCTTTCAGAGATGTTCATGGTAGAGCGCGAGAAGGGTGTGTACGATGCCGAGCAGAAGCTCCCACAAACCCTCACCACCTATGGCCCTGGCTATATCAGCAAGGAGGACGAGGTTGTGGTAGGTTTGCAGACCGATGCTCCACTGAAGCGTGGTATCTTCCCAAAGGGTGGTATCCGCATGGTTGAGACCGCCCTCGAGTCATACGGCTACAAGCTCGATCCGGAGACCAAGCTCATCTATACAAAATATCGCAAGACCCACAACGAGGGCGTCTTCTCGGCTTATACCAAGGAGATTCGCGCGGCTCGTCACAGCCACGTCATCACCGGCCTTCCGGATGCATACGCTCGTGGTCGTATCATCGGTGACTACCGTCGTGTAGCACTCTATGGCGTCGACAACCTTATCGAGGAGAAGAAGCGTTTCATGGATCGTCTCGACGTGCAGGAACTCACGGAAGAGATCATCCAGCAGCGCGAGGAGGTAGCCGAGCAGATCGCTGCCCTGAAGCGCTTTGTCACCATGTGTGCCAATTACGGCTTCGATGTGACCAAGCCAGCTCAGAACGCTCGCGAGGCTGTACAGTTCGTATACTTCGGTTACCTCGGCGCTGTCAAGGATCAAGACGGTGCAGCTATGTCGATCGGTCGTATCTCTACCTTCCTCGACATCTTCATCGAAGAGGACCTCCGTAAGGGTGTCTTGACCGAAGAGGAGGCTCAGGAGCTCATCGACCAGATGGTCATCAAGCTGCGTATCGTCCGCTTCCTGCGTACACCCGAATACAACGACCTCTTCTCGGGCGACCCCGTATGGGTTACTGCCAGCGAAGGCGGTATGGGCATGGACGGCCGCACCCTCGTCACCAAGACCTGCTACCGTATGCTCCACACCCTCGAGAACCTCGGCCCAGCCCCTGAGCCCAACCTCACCGTGCTCTGGAGCGAGCGCCTGCCCGAGGCTTGGAAGCGCTATTGTGCCAAGGTGTGCATGGATACCAGTGCCATACAGTATGAGAACGATGACCTGATGCGCCCTGACTACGGCGACGACTACGGCATCGCCTGCTGCGTATCGCCAATGAAGATCGGCAAGCAGATGCAGTACTTCGGTGCCCGTGCCAATCTCGCCAAGTGTCTGCACTA
>JAZUEP010000153.1:0-5813 GCA_045640225.1 Bacteroidales bacterium
CTTCAGTGACTCTACAGAGAGGTCCTTGTCGAGCACAACGCCCTGCTCCTTCTTAACCTTCTCGATGATCTCCTCGAATGGGTCGATATCCTCCTTGTTGACTGGCTTGAGGCCGAGCACAACGTCACCGTACATCTGTACAAAACGACGATATGAATCATATACGAAGTGTGGGTTGCCGGTCTTCTTAACCAAGCCCTCAGCTACCTCATCATTCAAACCAAGGTTGAGGATAGTATCCATCATACCAGGCATAGAGGCACGAGCACCCGAGCGAACTGAGACGAGCAGTGGGTTCTCAACCGAACCGAACTTGCTGTTCATCAAAGCTTCGGTCTGAGCGACAGCAGCCATAACCTCTTCCTCCAGAAGGGCCTTGATCTGCTCCTCGCCTACCTCATAGTATTCATTACAGGTATCGGTGGTGATGGTGAAGCCAGGAGGAACTGGTACACCGATCAGGTTCATCTCGGCAAGGTTAGCACCCTTTCCGCCGAGAACCTCACGCATTGATGCATTACCCTCGGCCTTACCGTTGCCGAAGGTATAAACACGTTTTTTGTTTTCTGCCATAGTGATAGAAAATAATTGTTATTTAATAAATGTATAAATAAGCAATTGATTGGCCGTCGACGTAAGGCTATAACATCGACGCTTCTTCTCATGTTTTATTAGTTTTAGGCCGCAAAGTTACTACTTTTTTCGGACACTACCAAATTTTTCGGGCAGAAAAAAAGCGAAACATGCAAATTCAATCGGTTGCACGTTTCGCATTTATGTTATAAAACATATATTTCGGCGATCTTTAGTACTGTGCCTCGTAGTCGCGGGCATTGTCCGGAGCGATAGCCACCTTGTCGGCATCGATCTCGAACGTAGCCGTCAGCAACGAGTTGAGTCGGATGCGGAGCACGGTCTTGTGCTTCGGCACAGGATTGCCTTCAGAATCGATTACCGTCTGGCCCCAGCGGTCGACCTCGAACTGCTTGCGGCTGATGGTTTCCTCCATTCCTACGAGTTCGGCGACATGGCCAGTCATCGGACCTTCGAGGATGAGCACCTTCTGACCGACGGCAAAGGTAGGACGGTCGACCGAAACGGCATATTCGGCCTCGACCAGCTTCATGAACACTTCCATCTGCGCATCGGGAATAGGCATCGGACGATGCTTGTCGTGATCGTTGAGGAAGCCGGTAACGTACTCCGAAATATGGCTATGGAACAAAGGATCGCGATGGTTGAGGTCGGTGCGGACAAAGATAAGACCTGGGGTCTGTACCTTCTCCTTCCAGACGTAACGATCGGAATACTTGATACGCATGCGGATGACGGGCACGTAGCATTGCATCTTGACCTTGGCTGGATCGATCTTGACGTTGAGGTCTTCGCGTTTGGCCTTGCCTCGACGCGTCTTCTTGGTCTGTTCCTCGATACCGAGCAGGTAATCGTTGATCTGGAACTCGTGCTGCGGCTGTACGTACACGGCATACCAGTGGGTTTCGGCATAGAACTTCTCCCTCTCGCGTCGGGCCACGATCATCGGATCGTCGCATTCAGCAATGGTACGAATGGTCTTTTTTTCGTCTGACATAAGGGGTATAGATGGTATTTTACTGCAAAAAGCGGCGCAAAGATAGGGCTTTTTTCCGATAAGTCGAACAAAAAAGGCCGAAAAAATGCAAATTTCCGGCCATTTTCTGCAACAAGACATCGTTTTTGACTCCGAAACGACTATTTACGAACGAGCAAATAGAGCTGACGGACGAACTGCTCCCAGCTGTAGCGCTGACGTTCGGACAGAAGGCCTTCGGTGAAGTCGGGTTGCTCCTGAGCAAAACGATCGATGGCCTCGGCAATGGAGGCAGGATCAGGATCGGCCACAAAACCTACACGACCGTGCGGAACGATCTCGGGCAAACCGCCCACACGCGTCACCAGCATGGGACGAAGGAAGTGATAGGCAATCTGAGTGACACCCGACTGTGTTGCCGTCTTGTAAGGTTGTACGACAAGGTCGGCGGCCGAGAAGTAATGACGCACCTCGCTATCGGGTACAAAGCGCGTGTGCCAAACAATCTGATCATCGAGACCGAGCTGGTTGGCCTGCGAACGATACGCCTCCTCTCCGCTGTAGAACTCGCCTGCGACGATGAGCCGATAGCGACCTTCGCTGACTGCCTTGCTGCGGGCACAGGCCTCGAGCAGCCAGTCAAGGCCCTTGTAGGCACGGATCAGGCCGAAGAACAACAGATAGCGACAATCGGGGTCGAGGCCTAAATGACGGCAGGCCTCTTCGCGGTCAACAGGAGCACCGAAGCTGTCGTAGATAGGATGTGGCGAAGCGATAGTAGGCATCTGAGGACAGAAACTATGCACGTCGTCGCAAACCGACTGTGACAGCGACATGACGCCATCGACCGAGCCCAACAGCCAGCGTGTCAGCAGCTTGTCACCAGGACGATGTTCGTGTGGAATGAGGTTGTGACAGAGGGCAATGACCTGAGTATGATGATTGCGACGAGCCAGACGTGCCACCGTTCCCATCGAAGGAGCCATGAAGGGCATCCAATAAGCAAGGATGAGCAGATCGGGACGTTCGCGACGGATTCGGCAACCAAGGCTGATCCATGTCAACGGATTGACCGACGACAGCCGACGCTCGATGCAGAGGTCGACGGGTGCAGGCTCCTCGCTGTATTGCGTCTTACCGGGGAAAAGGAAGCCGGGATACTGCAGCGTGAAGGTATAGAGCTGCACCTGATGTCCCTCCTGCTGGAGCTGACGGGCCAGTCGTTCGGTGAAGGCAGCTATGCCTCCGCGATAGGGCCATGCGGGCGAAAGGATTGAAAATTTCATGGAATTTTCAATTAGTTAAAAAGGTAAAGTGGTATGCTGAAGCAAAGCAAATTGGGTGACTTTACTTCTTGACCTTAACGACCTCCTTAACACCAAGCACCACACAGCCGATGAGGATGAGGTACATGGCGATGACAAACGTCATCGAGAGGGTGTTACCCTTGTCGACCGACTCCGGACGGAACTCAAAACGGATGTGGTGCTGACCGGCAGGCACATTAAGAGCACGAAGCAGGTAGTTCACGCGGAAGTGTGGCACCAGCTGACCATCGATGTAGGCGTTCCAGCCCTTGTCGTAGAAGATCTCGCTGAAGACCACCGTACCATCTTCGGCCGACGTTGCGTCATACTCCACGTATTCAGGAGTGTATTTGGTCAGCGCTACCATGGCGGTGCTATCCGCTCTATTTACTATTTGACCATTTACAATTTGACTATTGAGCTGCTCGGCATACTTCTGGTCGACGACGGCCGTAGTGTGCAGGTCGTACAGCATCAGGCCGTCGCACTCCTCGTTGGCGGTCTTGACCACCTGCAGCGTATCCACGTACCATGCATTGCCCATGGCCTCAGGATTGAGCTGCGGCACGAGCTGTCCGCTCTGGTCGTCCTGTACGATGTAGTACTTGGTGTTGAGCATGTTGATGACCGGCTGATGGAACTTCGACAGGTGCTGGTCGATGAGGTCCTGATAACGACGGAGCTTGGCAGCCGAATAGCCGCCAATCGACTTCATGCGGTACGAAGTACGGGCATCGTTGAACGGATTCTGTGCGATGTTGAAGACACGGAAATTAGGGTCCTTGTCATGATCGAGGATCATCTTTTCCCATGGCTGCATCTTGAAGGCCTGATCGAACGAGTCGCCCTTCGAGAACATCGAGTCGTTCATGTAACGCTTGTTGACCGGCCACATATCGCCCAGGATCAAGGCTCCCATCACCACAGCCAGCACAGCCGTACCCCTCATCTTGTGCGAACGGATATAGACGAAGAGACAAGCCACGGCACAGAGCACGAAGCCCAACGAACGCCAGACATCGCCCGTGAACATTGCCTTACGCTGAGCCACCAATCCGTCATTGAGCCAATCGGGCAGCTGTGCGAAGATGCTCTCATCATTAGGGCCTACGAAACCATTGGTGGTGAAGAGTGCAAAGAGAAGCAGCACGACGATGATGCCACCCGCGATGCCAAGCTTCGTGACCAAATCCTTGAGGCTGCTATCCTGACCGTAGGCTTCGGCCGAACCATTGGCTACTTCCATGGCCTTCTGCTTCACCTCCACCAGACGCTTCAGGGCCAAGAAACCGAGGAGCGGCATGGTGATTTCGGCAATGACAAGGATCGACGATACGGCACGGAACTTGTTGTACATCGGCACATTATCGAAGAAGAAACGCGTCCACTCCATCGCGTGATTACCCCACGACAGCGAGATGCTGAGCAACGTCACTACCAGCAACGCCCACTTGTAAGGACCCTCGACGATCAAGAGGCCCAAGACGAACAGCAGGCACACGATAGCACCCATATAGACAGGGCCAGCGGTGAAAGGCTGGTCTCCCCAATAGAGCGGCAGCGACTGGCAGAACTGCTCGGCCGACTTGCGAGGGATGCCCTGCTTCACCATGTCCTTGCAGAGGTCAGACTCCTTGTCGAGCTTGTAGTTCGACGAACCGCCCATGTAGTCAGGAATCAGGAAGGTCCAGCACTCCTGAATGCCGTAGCTCCAAGCCGTGGCATAGTCGAGGTCGAGGCCTTTGGTCTTGTTGCCTTCGTCCTGCGCCTTCTCGAGGTCGCTATGGCCACCTCGCATGGTCTCCTCGGCATACTCGAGGTTGGTATACGTTGCGGCCGTACCCGTGCCGATGCCGATGCCCAAGGCAGCAGCGAACAGCAAGGTATTGAGGCCGAAAGCCTTCCATGCATTCTTAGCTTTGACTGCCTTGCACAACTCGGCCACCCAGAAGGCAGCGAGGATGAAGCAGACGTAATAGGCCATCTGCGGGTGCGGATAGAAGCCGATGGCGGCACAAGGCATGGTGATGGCCACACCCAGCTTGCGATGCCCGTTGAACACCAGATACAATCCCGCCACAACAGCCGACATCAAGGCCAGGGTCGACGTCTTGCTGAAGTGGTTGGCACCGATGATGATGAAGAAGTAGCTGCTGAAGGCCACGGCCAACGCACCCACTATCGACAGCCACTTATCGACCTTCATCGAACGCATCAGCACGAAGAAGCCGAGGCAGTACATCAGCACGATACCCCATACAGGGGCCCAGCCATTGGCATACCCCATCAGGAAAGCCTTGCGAAGCGGCATCAGCCAGTTGTCGGCCTCATAGCGGCCACCACCGATCTGATAGTTTGGCATACCAGAGAACATCGAGCCCGTCCACCACGAACGGTTGCCCGTCTGCTCGAAATACTCTACACACTCGTGTACGGCAGCACGTCCCTGCACACCGTCGCTCGTAGCGATCACCTTCCCGTCCAATGCCGGCGACATATAGACGCACGACACCACGAGGAAGACCACCAAGGCCAAAAGGTAAGGCCAGATTTTCTTGAAGTTCATATTATAGTATGAATATAAATTATCGTCTTTTGGGGGCAATTTATCGGGTAAACCACTTGCTCATAGACAAAAAAGCGCTGCAAAGATAATTCAACGAATTGAGATTTCCAAATTTTTGAAGGGAAAAGTGTGAATAGACACTCATATTATGCCATGCTGACAAAACGAAAGTGCGATAATAAGCTTCTGCAAGTGACGAAATGCATTTTTTGTAGCCAAAAGATTTGGAGATGTGGGAAATAATCCTCATCTTTGCAGCGGAAAGTTAGACGTTTCGTTGCTAAGATGTCATTCGAGGAGCGCAGAAGTCCCCGCCACGCGAGGCATCACTACCAATTAGTAAAGTTAGCACACGCATTTCTGGGGCAAG
>JAZUEP010000154.1:0-14977 GCA_045640225.1 Bacteroidales bacterium
CTGAAGCATGAGTCAGTCTGCCGTCGCCTCTGCCGATCATAAGCCTCGCTGGAAGGTCGTCGTCTCGACCGTTGCAGGGGTGCTCTGCTTCGCCCTGTTGGTCTGGATGGTATGGCAGGCTGGTCCCCTCCAGCTGTGGCATACGCTCTGTTCCATGCCGCTCACCATTGCGCTCTGTGTTGCTGTGTGGGCTGTAGGCTATCTGCTCAACGCCGCTTCCTTTCGCCACGTCATAACGGGAGTCCTGCAGACAGGAAGGGTAGACAAGCCTGTCGCCGAGGCTGAAGTTACGGTTACGGACGAATCAGAATCCGGAATGGAATCTACGTCCGTCGTCCCCTCGTTTGCACGGGTGTTAAGGCTCACGGTAGCGGGTTATGCGCTCAACTATATTACGCCTTTTGGCCTGCTGGGTGGCGAACCATGGCGCATCGTACAATTACGTCCGGCCTTGGGTACCCGTCGCGCTACACAGTCCATCGTCCACTATTCGCTCATGCCTGTGGCGTCGCACTCCTGCCTCTGGCTCCTGTCGCTTGGGCTGGCAATGGCCACCGTCCCTTCGTGGCGTCAGGTCGTGGGGCATCCACGCATCGTCGTGGCTGTGCTGATAGTACTGTTGGTGGCGCTCATTGGCTGGTTGTGGCACAAGCTGCCCTCGCTCACTTTTGTGCGGGCCCTGGGCCTCGAACTGCTCAGCCGTCTGGTCAACGTCGTTGAATATTGGCTCGTCATGCAAGCCCTCGGTTACGATAGCTTCGGCTACGTCCAGGCATTGCTTGTGGTGGCTTTCAGTTCGTTGCTGGCCAACATTCTTTTCTTCTCGCCCATGCAGCTGGGAACACGCGAGGCCGGCATCCTTCTGGCCCTCGAAGCGCTCTTGCCCGGACAGTTGTTGCCCGTGGCCCTGACACTCAGCTTTGCCACCCGCATTCGCGAATTCGTATGGATTGCCATCGGACTATTTGGTATGCGAGGCAAATAGAATGGCAAAACGACGAGAATCGAGACTTCGAACCCTCGATGGTTCGACACTTCAAAAATACGTAAATAACAAAACGAAAATATATAAATGAAAGGTTTAATCTTCGACTACGGAGCCACCATCGACAGTGGCGGTAAGCATTGGTCTGAAGTCCTCTGGGAAGGCTATTGCCAGGTGTCGTTGCCCGTCACCAAGGAGCATTTCCGCGAGGCCTATATCTATGCCGAACGTTACGTGTCGTTCAATCCTGTCATACAATCCAGCTACAACTTCTTCGAGTTGATGCAAGTACGTATCGGCATCCAGATTGACTATCTCATCCAGCAGGATTTACTCAACGAGAACATCCTGCAGACGGCACTCAAGATATTCAGCGAAGGCGAGGTTCCCATTATTGACGACGTACACGAGCTAGCTCAGCACTTTGTCGACATCATCGCCGGCTACTGCTACGACTACGCCCGACGCTGTACGCTCGACTGTATTCCACTCATCGAGCGTCTGTCCGACACTTACGAATGTGCCCTTGTCTCGAACTTCTACGGCAATCTGGCGTCTGTCATCCAGGATTTCGGCCTCGGCCGCTGTTTCCGTGCCGTCATCGACTCCAGCGTCGTCGGCGTACGCAAGCCCGATCCCGCCATCTTCCAGTTGGCTATCGATAAATTGGGTTTGCCGCCCTCCGAAATCACCGTCATAGGCGACAGCTACAAGAAGGACATCGAGCCAGCCCTCTCGCTTGGTTGCAAGGCCATCTGGCTCAAGGGCGCCAGCTGGGATCCGGCCGATCAATCCATCCAGCACGAGCCCAGTGTGTCCAGCATCCTGCAGCTCTATGATATGTTACAGCAGGGGTGATACCTACACTTATCTATCACGCCTCACGATGCTCCGTCCGATGCTTGGGCTTCGGGCGGAGTCATAGTACCCAATAGTGGGTAAATTGCGTTTTCAGGCTTGCGGCAAAGCAAAATATTCCCTATCTTTGCACCGCAATTTCTAAATTACGATTATTCACTATTATTCCATTGATCCATACCGATGCTATATCTTAACGATCTGAAGATAGGACATTCAGCCGTCATCACTCAGGTGGGTGGCGAGGGAGCCTTGCGTCAGCACTTCCTCGATATGGGCGTTATCCCCGGTTCGGTGGTCACGCTCGTCAAGTACGCTCCCATGGGCGATCCCATGCAGTTGCTGATCCACGGTTATCTGCTCACGCTGCGTCGCGACGATGCGGCTCATATTGTCATCTCGACCGAACTGCCAGAGACCGTCGAGCGTCCTGTGCCTCGCGGCATTCTGCCGCATCCGGGTTTAGGTGAGGAGGGCCACTATCACGACGAGGATCAGCGCCTTCGCCAGCAGTCCGATCCACATTTCCGCACCATTGGCGCTACACAGTCCGGCAAGCTTACCTTTGCCCTGGCCGGTAATCAGAATTGCGGCAAGACCACGCTCTTCAACCAGCTTACCGGCGCCAACCAGCATGTGGGCAACTTCCCCGGCGTTACTGTCGACCGCAAGACTGGCGTCATCCGCGGCTATGCCGATACCCTCATCACCGACCTGCCTGGCATCTATTCGCTCTCGCCCTATACGTCCGAGGAGGTTGTTTCGCGACAGTTCATCCTCGACGAAGCGCCAGCCGGCATCTTCAACATTGTCGATGCTACCAATATTGAGCGCAATCTCTACCTCACCATGCAGCTGCTCGAACTGGGTATTCCGATGGTGCTTGCCCTCAATATGATGGACGAGATGGAGGGCAATGGCGGTACCATCCTGGTCAACGAGATGGAGGAAGCTCTCGGCATCCCGGTCATTCCGATTTCTGCCTCGAAGAATCAGGGCGTCGACGAGCTCATACAGCACGCCATCCATGTGGCACGCCATCACGAGACACCGAAGCGTCAGGACTTCTGCTGTATCGACGATCACGATGGCGCCGTCCATCGTGCGCTCCATGCCATTATGCACTTCATCGAGGATCATGCCTCACGTGCACAACTGCCTCTGCGCTTTGCTGCCTCGAAGCTCATCGAGGGCGACCCTATGGTGATGGAAGCACTCCACCTTACGCTCAACGAACGTCAGACCATCGAGCATATCATCCGTCAGATGGAGGAGGAGCGAGGCCTCGATCGTGCGGCTGCCATTGCCGATATGCGTTACGACTTTATCCGTCGCTTGTGTGACAAGACCGTAGTCCGTCCCCGTCGTAGTCGCGAACAGGTACGAAGCGCTGCCATCGATCGCGTCCTCACGGGTCGCTACACGGCTCTGCCGGCTTTCCTGCTCATCATGGGCTTTGTCTTCTGGTTTACCTTTGCCTCGGTGGGCGATTTCATTCAGACATCCTTTCAGGAAGGTATCGACCTGGCCATCGAGTGGCTCGACGGCGTACTTCACAGTTTCCATGTCAATGGTGTCATTCATTCGCTTGTCATCGACGGTATATGTGGCGGCGTAGGCTCCGTCCTGTCGTTCATGCCGCTCATTGTGCTGCTTTTCTTCTGGCTGTCTATGCTCGAGGACTCTGGTTACATGGCTCGTATCGCCTTCGTCATGGATAAGTTGCTGCGTAAGCTCGGCCTGTCGGGACGTAGTATTGTGCCTATGCTTATCGGCTTCGGTTGTTCGGTGCCGGCGGTCATGAGTACCCGTACCCTTCCTTCGGCTCGCGACCGTCGCCTCACCATCCTTCTTACACCCTTCATGTCGTGTACGGCCAAGATGCCTATCTACGCCTTGTTCTGTGCTACATTCTTCCCTCAGCACAGCGGTCTGGTCATCTTCGTATTATATATAATAGGTATAGTGGTAGGCATTCTTGTGGCACTGATGTTCAAGGGATCGTTATTCCGCGGTGAGGCCGTGCCCTTCGTCATGGAACTGCCATCTTACCGTCTGCCCGGTGTACGCAATACGCTCATGCTGATGTGGCAGAAGGCCAGTGACTTCGTGCAGCGAGCCTTTACCGTCATCTTCCTGGCCTCGATTGTCATCTGGTTCCTCCAGACGTTCGACTTCCGTCTCTCCTTCGTCGTCGATCCGGCCGACAGTATCCTGGCCACGCTCTCCGGTGTTATCGCTCCGCTCTTCGCTCCGTTAGGCTTTGGCCAATGGCAGTGGGTTACCGCCTTGCTATCTGGCTTCATGGCCAAGGAAAGCGTTGTCTCGACCCTTGGTGTATTGTTCGCCCAGCCATCAGACTTCCTGGCCTTGCTCGATACTGCCTCGTGTATGGCTCTGCTCACATTCTGCCTTCTCTATACGCCCTGCGTGGCTGCCATAGCTTCTATCCGTCGTGAATTGGGTGGACGTTGGGCTACGGGTATCGTTCTCTTCCAGTGTGTATTGGCCTGGGTCGTAGCCCTTGTCGTACGCCTCGTCGTTGGCTTATTCTGATCTTCCTATGAACGTAGCCTCACTCCTCATCCTTCTCGTGGTGCTTTTTGCCGTATGGTACGCCATCCGTGTCCTGCGGCGCAGTGGTGGCCATTCGTGCGGAAGTTGTCGGCAATCCGGTTGTAGTTGTTCTGGTTGTCCGCATGGAACCCCAATGTCGTAGCTCCTCTTGTTTCATTCTCAAATATCCCTTTCGCTCTATGCGCACTTTACTCACTCTACTCTGTCTGACTTTCGGCTTACTGCAGGCCCGTGCCCAGATGGCCGATACCCTCAACGTGCTCTGCGTAGGCAACTCGTTTACCTTCTATTCAAATTCGCACCAGATGCTCGTCCAGATTGCCGGTAGCCAGGGTCATCACATCCAGATGACGGCCGTTTACGAGGGTGGTTATACCTTCAACCGCCATCTGCACGACCTCAAGTCGATCATCGCCATCGAGCGCATGAGCAATCCATACCATTGCGTCTTCCTGCAGGATCAGAGCCAGATGCATGCTCGTTATGCCAGCGACACTGCCCGTTGGGAACTGGCACGTCGCGACACACGCGATTTGGCAGATCGCATCCGTATGTATTCGCCTCAGGCCCGTATCTGGCTCGAGAGCACCTGGTCGTACGTGCAAGGCAATTGTGGAGGATTCGGTACGCTCGAACGCTTTGATCAGCTGCTGACTCAGGGTTCAGCACTCATAGCCCAGTATGCCGATACACAGGTTTCGCCTATCGGCAGTGCCTTTGCCATTGCCCGTCAGGAGCGACCGGACATCAACCTCTACGAGGCCGATCAGAAGCATCAGTCAGCTTATGGTTCGTACCTTAAATCGTGCGTCAATTATCTGCTCATCTATCGTACACCCTTTGTCCAGCCAGTTCATTGCTGTGACCTCGACGCCGATGCATGTCGTTACCTTCAGCAGGTTGCGACACGCGTTGTGCTCGGTCAGTGATAATAATCCTCTGTTATCTGTAGTTTGCAATAACGTCGATATTTTAGCCATTGGTCATTTATTTGAGGATACTCAATCTTTTATTTTTGCTGAAATTTGCAAAAATCGCAATTAATACCTACCTTTGTTGCACACATACTTAACTTCTCGATAGTCACTATGAAAAAGTTTTTTTCTTTTTTTATGATTGTTTTGGGTTCAGGTACGATCTGCCATGCTCAGACAATGAATGCTTCTGCTGGCGATGATGACCGTTGGTCAGTTGGTATCACCGAAGGTTATCACAGCAGTAGTCTTAATTTCTCCAAACTCGATTATGACACCGAACGACTCGGCAGTGGCCTGTTTGGAATCTTTCTTCAGTACGATTTTGGGGATAACCGTCAGCTGGCAATCCGACCGGAACTGACCTATCTGAATCGAGGTGGCAAACTGCTGGATATGGGCTATACTTTTGCTGCCAAGCCGAAAATTGAGAGTGAGACCTACTATAGCCTCAAGTCGCACTACCTCGATCTTCGAGTTCCTGTAATCTATCAGTTCGGTCAGCATGAAGGTGTTCGTCCCTATCTCTTTGCGGCTCCGATTCTTGGCTTTACAATGGGAGGAGGTATTGATCTTCGTCAAGAATTTGAAGATGGATCCTATATGGGTTATAACCTAGAGCTTAACGAGTCGAATATTGCCAAGGTCGATTTCGCTTTGTCAATGGGTCTTGGCCTCAAGTGCCCGCTTTATATTAATCATAGTTTGGCTTACTTGGGTTTTGAGGTAGGCTATGAAATGGGTCTCAGTGATACTTATTCGAGTGATGAGCTAGATGGTGATGCAGATGTGAACCGAGATTATTTCAAGAAGAAGGGCATTTTTGGAACTCGAAAGATGGATGGTTTTGAGTTTATGGTTAGCCTCAGTGTGCCATTCTCGGCTTTCAAGTCGAAGAAACCACAGCGTGTCGAGCCAGTATATATAATCAATACTCCTGTTGAACGCCCAGCTGCCGAGCCTGAGGTTGAACCGCAGAAGGAGTGCTACGAACTGGACGAAATCATCCAGATGTCGTATCGCAAGGAATCAATCGAAGGCAAGACAATCTGCGCTATCGACTGTGTTAACTTCGAATACAACAAGAGTACTATTACCAGCGATAGTTACAGCTACCTTAACAAATTGGCATTATTCCTCATTACTTCGCAGAAAAAGATGGAGGTAAAGGGCCATACCGACAATATCGGCAACCATGATTTCAATATGCGGTTGTCTAAGGCTCGTGCCGAAGCCGTTGTCAAGTATCTGGTCAAGAAGGGCGTCGAAGCTGACAGCCTGACCTATACATACTACGGTGAAACACGTCCTTTGGCTAGCAACGATACAGAGGACGGCCGTAGCCGTAACCGTCGTGTCGAATTTGAAATCAAATAAGATACGAGCGACTCTCTCCCTCGTCAAAAAATCAACAATCCTATCTGATAATCATTCATATTATTTGTTATGAAAGCTAAATATATCATCATCAGCTTACTCTCTATCATTTCCACCTCTGCTCTGCAGTCGTGCCTTGAAAGCGACAACGAGACTATCTATATCGAGAATGGAAATCCTCTCGGCATACCAAGCGATGACTCTGCCGATCCGAATCCGAAAGTGACGGGAACCAATACTAATATTCCGAATGGAACATACGTCGTAAATGAAGAAGATGGCTACTATTACCTTCGTATTGACCTCACTGGTGTACAGAATCCTAATGATTTCGAATTCCTGCGTCTTTATGGTACCGGATCTCCACAGCAGAATTGTTGGGTTGAGGTAGATGGTGTGCCGAAGGGTATCGACATCTACAATAATGAGGACGATTCAGACAAGATAATCTATAACGATTTTGTATTCCTTATTGACAATTCGGGTAGTATGGACGATGAGGCCGATGCCATTGCTTCGAGCATTTTATCTTGGTCCAAGAGTTTGTCTGCCTCAAAACTTGACGTAAAGTTCGCCTGTGTGGGTTACGACGGAGAGATAACAGGAGCCATGGATTTCGGCTCAGGTACTGATCTGTCCGAGTTCCTGAATTATTCAAGCGGAACCTATCGCACGCGTCATTTCGATACGAATAAGTTGTCTAATTCCTCTGGCAGTTATTATGTCTCTGGATGGCAGGATGAATGTGGCGTTGCTGCTTTACGTTATGCTACGGACCTCTTCTCCTTCCGTAAGAATGCCAATCGTATCTTTGTGAACTTTACGGATGAGTCCAACTATACTGCTGGATCTTCAATGAATTCGGTCGAATATGTAAGGTCGAAAAACTGGGATACAAGTATGGGAACCATTCATACAGTATGGTCAGAAAATGCGGATACTACCAATATAAATCTTAGTTCGAAGTACGAGAAGCCGTGGCGCATGTCTCAGTACACGGGAGGTACCATTATGCTTGCTCCATCGGACTTCCGTGGCGTGACGCTCGACAATCTCCCTGTCACTGGCGCAATGCAGCACTCGTACATCATTCGTTTTACGAATATTGATGATCTGATGGATGGTAAGTACCATGAGGTTCATATTACGGTGCAAACTCCAGATAAGAAAGTTCGTGCAGACAAAACTCTCCTCATCAAGTTCGAGAAGCCTAGTTCTTCATCGAAGAATAATAAGTAAATCTTCAAGATAGCATTTTTACTGGAAGACAGGTTTTCTCGTTTTGCGGAAGTGCATTCTGGTTCCAAATTGCTAACACCACTCGAATGGTGTTAGCAATTTTTTTGCAAAGTGTTCGTCCTCGTTTCGCGGAAGAGCATTTTTCTGGCGAAATACTCGTCCACAAAACGAGGAAGGGCATTTCGCGACAGAAATGCCCTTCCTCGTTTTGTTATGGTTCATTTTTCTTGCGGATTGCTCTTCCCCGATTTTCAAAGGAGCAATCTGCAATCGGACTGCTCTTCTGAAAAATGAGGAAGCTCAATCATCCGTGAAGCTCTGTTTCCCGACATCAACGGAACGTGAAGTGCCTGAAAATCTTCTTCCCGAATCACTCAAGATCCTTCTGGTTACAGTTCGAGGTGTTCGACTTCGAGGAAGAAATCTCCGATCGAGAGGTTGAAGAAGTTACAGAGCATCACGATCGTGTCTATACCCAGGTTGCGCTTGCCGTTCTCGATGTCCGACACGTACTTCTGCGACAAGCCAGAGTACTCGCATATCTGACGTTGCGAGATGCCGCGGTTCTTGCGCAGCTCGACGATGGTACGTCCTATACGTTCGCGGATCTCATTCGGATTGGTCGTCATAGCGTATCGGTGAGAAAGACATTAGAGCGGGAGCAACTGGAAGGTGAAGCTATAGTCACCATAAGGCAGCTGATACTCGGGACGTGGCCATGCATACCAGCTGTTGACACAGCCGAGGCCCATCTGATGGAGGTCGAGGCAGACATTGGTGAGCGGCGATGGACAGACTTCAGGTGAATGGAGGTTGTGCTTGTCCGGGCCTTCGTCAAGGCTCTGCTGAGTGTAGTGCAGCGCAGAGGCACTGAATGGCAGCAGACGCGAAGCATCCGTGCTGTCGATGCCTACGATGCGCAGGCCACGGCCGTTGGCTGCACGCAGCTGGAGCCAGCGGAGGTCGACGTGATTGCCGTTCTCCTGCGGGCGGATGTAGGGGTAGAACTCGTCGGTAACCGTGCTTGTGTATACGCCAAGACCCTCAGAATCGTGACGGTCCCAATAGGTCTCGACCGGACCACGACCATAGTACGACAGGGCTTCGAACTGCTGGTTGAGCGGCAGTTGCATACCGAAGCGGAACAATGGGCTGACATCCTTCGAGTCACCAGCCTTCATGGCCTGTGTGACGGTGAGCTGACCCGCCGTATTGACGCGGTAGGTGAGCGTCAGCTGAGCCTGAACAGCCGGAATCTGGATGGCGGCAGTAACTACCACATCATTGCCTTCGACACTGTGGTTGAGCGACGTGAGACGCAGTTCAGGACTTCGCCAGGCAGCAAAACGACGCTGCAAACCGGCACCGTAGTCGTTGTCGGTAGGAGCACGCCAGAAATTAGGCGTAAGCTTTGCCTCAGGAGCCAGGTACTCGACGCCACGTACGCAGTAACGGGTGAGGAGACCAGAGTGGCGGTCAAAGTCGAGCTGGAAGCCAGTGCCTTCGACGGTAAGGAGGTGACGCATCTCGCGTACGGTAAGCGGATCGACGAGCGAAGCGTTGAAGTTGGCACCGCGTGCTACGGCCAGTTGATGCACGGCATTGCCCTGACCTAGGACAAGTTGCTGATGAGCCAGCTGGGTGCCGGCTGGTAAGATGCCCTCAGCCGAACGCAGGACATAGCTGACATTGAGCAGGCATTCGGCGCGGTCGACAGGGAGCTGTCCCACGTTGAGCTGAAGCTGCTGGTGCTGCTGAGGAGCCACATCGAGGACTTCCTTGCTGCCGCAGACGACAGGCTGTCCGTCGCACAGAACCTGCCACTCGAGGCGGTAGTTGAGCAACGATGCGAAGAAGTGCTCGTTGTAGACGTCGATGGTAGCAATGCCGTCGGCATAGTTCTGAAGGGTGGTCCAGATATTCTGATAATAATAGCCTACCTCATACATGTGTGGATTAGGAACGCGATCGGGCGAGACAAGGCCGTTGTCGCAGAAGTTGCCGTCCGAGCCATCGTAGCGGTTGTAGTCGCCACCGTAAGCCCAGATGTATTTGGTAGCTGAGGAATTGGTGTTGAGCGAAGGATCGAGAGGCTTGCGGAGCGACTGGTCGACAAAGTCCCAGATGTAGCCGCCCTGATACTTAGGATAACGACGGATCAGCTCCCAGTACTCGCGGAAACCACCCTCGGAGTTACCCATGGCGTGGGCATACTCGCACTGGATGAGCGGCTTGGTGCGCGAGGGATCCTTGGCATAGCGCTCGCAGGTCTCGTAGTCGGCGTACATAGGACACCAGATGTCGGTCTTACCATCGTATTCGGCACGCTCGTACTGTACGGGACGCGACTGGTCGAGCTGCTTGACAAGATCGTAGGCGTCTTCGAAGTTCGGACCATAGCCAGCCTCGTTGCCCAGCGACCATACGATGATAGAAGGGTGATTGTACTGGCATTCGACGTTGCGCTGATTGCGCTGCAGGTGGGCCAGACGGAAGTCTGGGCGACGAGCCAGCGTGTGCTCCTTATAGCCCATACCATGGCTCTCGACGTTGGCCTCGGCCGTAACGTAGATGCCATATTCGTCGCAGAGCTCGTACCAGTAAGGATCGTCAGGATAGTGGCAGGTACGGACCGCATTGAGGTTGAATTGCTTGAAAAGCTTGACGTCCTGCAGCATGCGCTCATGGCTGACGACGTAGCCTCCGTCGGGATCGAGCTCATGGCGGTCGGCACCCTTGATGAGGACAGGCTGACCATTGACGAGGAGCTGTGCATCTCGGATCTCGACGCGACGGAAGCCCAGTCGCTGAGGTACGACCTGAAGAACAGCACCCGACTTGTCGCGCAGCGTAGCAGTGAGGGTATAGAGGTATGGAGTCTCGGCACTCCACTTGTTAGGACGGGTTACGGCCAGCGAGGCGATAGGCTGCGACAGGTCCTTGCCAGGCTGCAGACCACGGGCCGAGGCGACTTCACGACCCTCGGCATCGCGAAGCGAGAGGTCGACGGTGCCACCCGTAGCAGTGAGGGCTACGCGCAACGTACCATCGGTATAGGTGTCATCGAGGTCGGTGAGGACACGAAGATCAGTGACGTGCTGGCGTGGACGGGCATAGAGATAGGTGTCGCGAGCAATGCCGCAGAGGCGCCAGAAATCCTGGTCCTCGAGGTACGAGCCGTCGCACCAGCGCATTACCTGCATGGCAATGAGGTTGTCCTGACCAGGCTTGATGTAGCGAGTAAGATCGAACTCGGCCGAGAGCTTGGCATCCTCGCTGTAGCCTACGAACTTGCCGTTGACCCACAGATAGAGACACGAGGTAACCGAACCGAAATGAGCTATGACTTGCTGTCCCTTCCACTCGGCAGGCACGTGGATTGTGCGGCGGTAGAGGCCTACATGGTTCTCGTGCGTAGGAACGGCGGGAGGATTGTTCTGGAACCAGTTCTCCCAGGGGTATTGCATGTTGACGTAGATAGGATCGCCGAAACCGTTGAGTTCCCAGATGCCAGGTACTGGCATGGAAGCCCACTGGGCGTCATTGTAGTCCGTACGGTAGAAGTTGGACTGATAATCGACGGCATGGCGCTGCCAGTTGAAGGCCCAGGTGCCGCTGAGATCAAGATAGTTGGCGCTGCGCTGTGGGAGGCGCTGTGCTGCAGCCTCGGCACTCTCGTAGCCGAAGAACGAGGTGTGCATAGGCAGGCGATTGACCTCGTTGACGTTTGGATCCTGCCATTCGCGATAGGTCTGGGCCGAAGCCAGCGTGGCGACGCCGAACAGACCGAGGAGAAGGAGTGGATGGTTCATAAAGGTATGATGTTAAGATGTGAATTTGTAAAAATATATGGATGTAAGTTGTTATCTGACTTCGAGAATCGAGACGGGGGTGGGAGCCGCTGTGACGGTAGCTTCGCCGTCGCCCTGATGGACACACTGCATGAATAGGTGCAGCCGTTGCCGCGACTTCCAGAGCTCGGTGTCGAACGAAGGTTCCCAGGCGTCGACGCTATAGGAAGTGAGCGGCTGGAGTTGCCATTGGCCAGTGCGGAGGTCGGAGGTATGATAGAGCGCGGCCTGGCTGCCTTGCTCGGCATCGCGGACAATGTACCAGGCTTCATGACCGTCGATAGCGACACGGGGACGGGCGATTGGAATCATCTTGGTACCTCCTCCGGCCAATGAGAAGGGTGACTGCCGGTGACTGACCTGTTGCTGATGCCACGCCTGTCCGTCGTGCCATACAATGCGATACTGCGGAACGGAGTCGTTGGCCTCGCGCCAATAGGTAGCGATGTAGGGATGACCTTCGGCATCGGTGGACATAGACGTCTGGTTGATGAGCTCGCTCTTTTGTGCAATATGGCAGGCATACTCGGCATTCTGGGCCGTGATGGGCAGCTGGTATGGCGTGCCATCAGAGCGTTGCCAGGTTAGCCCCTCGTCGGTGGAACAGGCATAACAGAGGTCATGGTTGGTCTCGACCATCCACGTTTCGCGCCAGACCCACGAGACGTGGATCGTTCCGTGAGCATCGACAAAGAGCTGCCAATAGGCGTTTCGCTGATCCTCACCGGAGATGAGGATGTCCTGAAGACGTGTCCACTGGCGAGTCTGCACGTCGTAACGGTTGAGGACCAGGTTGCCACGACCAGAGATGCCGGTGCGGTAGGCAAAGAGGAGGTTGCCAGACGAAAGACGATAGAACTCCGGGTAGGTGACGTCGCGTTCGTCGGCACGGAGCGAATCGAGGCTTGAGGAAAGCATCGGCTGGAGGTTGCCTAACGTCAGCGAGCCAGGACGTACCGAACATGCATAATGGAGCGGTTGTCCATGGTGGTCGAACGCCACGTGGAGGTAGCCGTCGCCATCAGGCATGATAGAGATCACATTATGCGCATCGCGCACGTTACCTTTATATTGTGTGCGCTCGACGACGAAGGAAGTATCGGACAGTAGCCTTCGACCCAGCATGAGCCAGCCGGCCGAATCGTAGTAGGCCACGTATTGTACATCGTCCATGGTAGCCACCGAACTATTGCGGAAGATGGTGGCATTGACCGACGTCTGGCTATAGCCCAGTCCGACGGGGATGGAGCGAAGGGAATGCTCCTGCTGCGACTTGCAACCAGCGAAAGCCCCTACGACGAGGAGCAACAGAACGGCCCAGAAAGACCGTAGACGTGGTTGCAGAAAAGAATCGATGTGTTTCATTGGCGGCAGGAAGGATAGTGGGTTCACTCAATACCCCAGGTAGTGCTAAGCACCTGGAACTCTGTGCGACGGTTGATCTGGTCGGCTATGTCGCGCTGCTCGGCAGGTAATGCGCTGACAAACTCCTCGTCGAGCGTCTGGCCTTCGGGAAGGAAGTCGTACTGGAGGTGAAGCTTGTCGTCGACAACCTTGGGACGGGCCTTGCCGTAGCCCACCGGGGTGAGACGGTCAGGATCGATACCCTGGCTGACCAGATAATCGACTACCGACTCGGCACGCCGTTGCGAGAGGTCGAGGTTGTAAGGCTGTCCGCCTACACGGTCGGTATGAGCCGAGAGCTCGATGGCACAGTAGGGATTGTCGTTGAGCAAAGCCACCAGATCGTCGAGCGATGGAAAGGACTCCTCGCGAAGCGTGGCGCGATTGTAATCGTAGAAGATATTGTCAATCAGGATAGGCTCGGAGATAGAGGGCAAGTAGAAGTCGACCTCGTAGTCGGCATCTTCCTCGGCTGGGTCGCTGGTGAACTCGGCCTTGCGGTTCAGGTACCCTTGCTTGCCTGCCATCATGACATATTGCGTCGAACGGTCGATGGTGGCCACGTACGAACCGTCAGGTTTGGTGAGCGACTTGAAGTTCATGCCATTGCGACCTACGACGCGCACGATGGCTTCGGGGACAGGTTCGCCTTCGGTATCGAGCACATAGCCAGAGATCTGGATCTTGATGGAGGGCAATACAAAACTATAGAGGTTGTCGTAGCCTTTACCCTGCTGGCGGTTGGAACTGAACCAACCCTCCTGCTGTTCTTTGGTGGCGTGGCAGAAGGTCATGCCGAAATCGTCGGCATTGGAGTTGATGGGAGCACCGAGGTGTTCGACGTGCCAGGTATCCCATTCGTCGAGACGGGCGCTGTAGATGTCGAGGCCGCCGAGCGTCTCGCGTCCGTTGGTGCTGAAATAGAGGATGCCGTCGGGCGAGAAGGTGGGGAACATCTCGTCGCCGGGGGTATTGACCCTGGGTCCGAGGTTCTCGATGAATGCCACCTCGGAGGCGGAACGCAGCTGGGCTCGCCAGAGGTCGAGGCCTCCCTCACCGCCCGGCATGTTGCTGACGAAGTAGAGGTATCGACCGTCGGGCGAGACGGCAGGATGGGCATAGATGGAGAGGGTATCGTTGCCGAAACGGAGCATCGAACCCTTGCTCCAGGAGCCTTCGGAGCGGCTGGAGGTGTAGATATGAGGGGTGGCTATCTGTCCGTCGCCACCGGCAGCAGTGTAGTACATCGTGTTGCCATCGGGCGAGAAGCAGGGGGTGCCCTCGTCGCCAGCGGTGTTGAGTCCGCCCTCGATCAGTTCGGGACGGCCCCACTTGCCCTTGTCGTCCTGACGGAGCTGCCAGATGTCGCAGTACTTGGTGCCGGTGATGGGTGACTTCTCGTCGCCGGTCGACTTGTCGGAAGAGGAGGTCCAGTAGAGCACCTCGTCCTTGTCGCCCCAGATGGCGGGACTGAAGTCGGCACGTCGACCCGAGGCGAGTGAGAAGCGCTTGACCTCATAACGGGAGCCAGCCTCCTTCCATTCGGCTGCGCGACGGCAGGACTCGAGTCCGGCGAGGGCCAGCGGATCGTCGACTGCGACGTCGAGATACTGCAGGTAGGACTGCTCGGCCTCGCGGTAATGGCCTTCGCTGTGCTGCGCGCGTGCCAGATGGAGCAGGAGGGTAGGGTCGCCGTAGCCGTAGCGCTGGGC
>JAZUEP010000155.1:0-3002 GCA_045640225.1 Bacteroidales bacterium
AGCATGTCTTCGGTATAAGGCATATCACCAATGGTATGCTTGACAGGTGTGGTATTCAGCTTGAAGGTGATTGGCACATACATAGAAGAATTAACATCCTGACCATTGATCTTACCAGGGGTCCACTTAGGCATGCTTGAAACGACGCGGACAGCTTCCGCCTCCAAATCCTTGTCATTCGTCTCGTTGCTGAACGACTTGACATAATCTATTCTGCCATCTTTCATAATGTGGAACTCTACGATGACCATACCTTGTACGCCTTTCTCTGCTGCTGATTTCGGATATCTAAGATTACTGTTAATATAGCTTTGGAAACTGCCTCCATTAGGAAATTCTGGAGCTACATCAAGATCCTGCTGCATAAAGCTGTCATTGTCTCGTGGCTTGATTCGACCTGCTTTAACATCTGCGACGTACTGGATAGCTTGCTCATTGGCCTCTTCGCTTGATACCGTCTTTCTCTTATATGGTTTTTGTTTCTTACCCTCCTGCAGCTCAATCATGATCACGCCATTCTTTGCTGCTTCATAAATGGCAGAATAATGTGCCACAGTATCACTATCTTCCTTATAGACGGTCATTGATTCAATGATGCTCGGGTCAATGTTTTTCCAGTCTTCATACACTTCACCTTCCACCAAGACAAGTGGATCTGGTGTATTGCCCTTTGTTCTGATTTCAAAGTCTTTTTGAAATCCCATACCTACAACCTTCACTGACTCTATCTCTTGTTCGGATGTTTTCTCTTGTGCCTTGGCAGTCAGGGTAAAAGCCAGCAGGGCGACTGGGAGCAAAGCCAGATAGCGGCTCTTGGCTCCACGTAGTTTAATCATGTTATTCATCATGACGATACGAAGTTTTAATTTGTTACGTTTAAATCCATTGACCAACGCGAGGCCAGCGGGCCCTGCCGCCTTGCGTATCAATAGCAGTTGATATTGTGTAGCATTTATGCCTTGATTGAGTACGGCTAAATCGGCCTGGTATTCGTGTACTTGAGAGAGCGCGTCGGCCAAAAGCCATACGAAAGGATTCCACCATTGCAACGTCTGCACCACGAGCAGCAGCAGACGGTCAAAGCTGTGATGGTGAGCGATGTGGGCACGTTCGTGCAAAAGGATGGTCTCTCCGTTCTCCGCATAGTCTTCCTGTGAAATCACGATGCTGTGCATCCAGCTGAACGACGGCAGAGTGCCAGAAGCGAGCAGAAGCGTGTTGCCATCGGTCAGTTCCTCACGGGTATTGTCTTTGTCGTGCAATACCTTGTAAAGACGCCAGAGGCCGCGCGAGTACCAGGCAAGGAATAAGGTTGTCCCTATTAGCCAAAGTGCGATGAGAAGATCTGTCCAATGTATTTCAATGCTTGATGGTTCTTCGATGTCTCCATCTTCAATGATGATAAATCCATCCCAGTCCTGATATTCCCCCAGTGGACTGATAGGAGCCGCCTCTATCCCGACCTCAGGATGTAACCAGTTATCTACGAACCGGGGCATGGTGTGACGAGAGAGGGGAAGCGCGAGGCTTAGCAACAGAATACCCAGCAGAATGGCTCGGTTAAGAGCAAAGAAGTGTTCCTTTCGGAGCAAGAGCTGAAAAGGTATGTAGAGAACGGACAACACAAGTGCCGACTGCCAGAGATAGGTGAACATTGATGCCATAGCTTTACTTCTTTACTAATGACAATAGTTCCTGGATATCCTCGGCCGTAAGACCTTCCTCTTGCACAAAAAACGAGAGCAGCGACTTGGCCGACCCATCGAACAGATCCTTTTTGACCTCCTGCATAGCGCGTCGGCTATACTCCTCTTTGCTGATCAGAGGGAAGTAGGTATAGGTGCGACCTGAGAGTTTCCTAGCCTCCAGATAGCCCTTCTTCTCCAGAATCTTCATGAAAGTGGCCGTTGTCGTGTAGGCAGGTTTTGGCTCCTCGTACTTTGCGAGCACATCATATACCGTACCGCCATCGGACATCTCCCACAGGATGTTCATGACGGTCATTTCGCTTTTGGTCAGAGTCTGGTTTTGCATAGTTTACTTTTATGAAATGAATACAGCGACAAACAGGATTCCTTCCCATTTGCCGCTGCAAAGATATACGAAACTATTCAAATACGAAAATTTTAGTTCAACTATTTTCGCTGTGTACCAAAAGTTTAACGTCCATTATTCGTATAAGGAAAACATTTATTAGTAGTTAACAAAATAATAGGTGCATAAATATGATGATTGATTTTCGCCTTGATTAATGACGGATGATGTTAGTCTTGCTGCCCATGAACTGAATGTTGTCGAACAAATGGTCGGCATTGTGAGGGTCGCTGATGTTCACTTCGCCCAAGAAGCTGTAGCCGCCTACGATCTGATCACCATCCTTGGTCTTGACCTTGCAAACGAAGCCTTCGTAGACGTGGATAAGCTGATCCTGGTACTTGGCTACGCCCTCCTCCTTGCGCTCGATGCTGTACTCTACGGTAGCGTCCTTGAGTTCTTCAATGGTGAAGGTGGCAGGAACGCTGTAGGTCAGGAGCATGCTGTTGCCTACGCCCCTCAGGTCTTCAGTAGGGTTGTCGAGGCTACCCTTTTCCATCTCGTCGGTCGTCACGGTATAGGTCTTACCGCCGATGGTGTAGTGAATTTCGATGTCCATCATCTCGAGCTGTACGTCGGTGACAGGGAGCATGAAGTCTACGGTTGCCTCGACGTCCTTTGCCGACTCTTGCTGAGCTACCGGTGCTGGCTGCATGATGTAGTCATTATCGTCGTTGTTGCATGAAGTCATTACTGCTGCCATTGAAACGAGTGCGATTGCGAGTGCGAAAATCTTTTTCATAATGTCTGTGCAGGTTCACCTGTATCACCTGCGAGGTTTTAATTTGTTTTTATATTTTATTATTATATGTGTCATTTACAAGTGGACCCTCGTTGGTAACTTCTTGTCTTCCCCCCTTGGGGGGATTGAGGGGGGCCTCTATTTTTGTTTTTTGACGCTGCAAAGA
>JAZUEP010000156.1:0-3337 GCA_045640225.1 Bacteroidales bacterium
CGTGCCGTCGAGGTGGATGTGCGAGGCCACGTTCTTCGTCTGGTTCATGTTTCGTCTCTGCTTCCTGAGCTGCCAAGCGAAGGTGCCGTAGTAGGTTCCGTTTACATATACGACGCAAGGGAAGGCATCGGGGAAGCAACGTGCCTCGTCATAGACATTCAGTTCCTCGTTCGCGCGATCCTCGTCCGTGAGGCCTCTCTGCCAAGCATAGGCCTGTTCGCCGAGAGACAGGGTCATCTGATTGTAGAGCTTGTAGGCGATGGCCGGGATGCCACGGAAAGCATCGTTGTAGAAGGCCTTGAGATGGAACTCGTCCTGAACGACCCAGTCGCCGAACGCGATGTCAGGCGTCTGGTCGCCCAACCATTCGTCGTCGCAGAAGGCGACGGCAAGATTCTTCTTATAGAGATTGGCGTCGGTACCTCCCTGCAGGCTGAGGAAGGCCCGTTTAGAGAAGCGGTTGCCCTGAGCATCGTAGAAGAGGACGTGAGCCTTCAGCATGTCTTCCTTCGATTCGGGCAGGCGGTCGATGCCGGAGATGTTGAGGTAGGCGCATTGCGGTTCCGGAATCTGGATGAGAGCCTCGTCGCTCCAGTCATGGCACTTGTGGTCGTCGATGCCCAGCTGATGGATCCGGATGTCGAAGTCCGATTCGGAGACGGCAAAGGTCGAGAAAGCTACGGAATCACACTTGTCATAGTCCTTGAGGAGGATCTCGATGTCCGGAGTGTCGAACTTCTTTGTCGTGTCGTTCTTCTTCATGTTGCCCTTGCTGTCGCGATGGAAGGTTTCCATCTTCCATCCGATGTTCTGTGCACCGGAAGAGAGTCGGAGGGGTCGGTGCGAGAAGGCGGCACCGTCGAAGTCGCCCTCGGTCAGACGGATTTCGTTGATACGGACGTCGGCTTGATTGGGGGCGAGTGTCATGGGGACGGGATGTCCGAATTCGGAATAGAAGTCCGAAATGTGTTGATAGACCATCCGAGGACGTTCGGACAGAAAATCCGCCAGATATCCTATATAACTGGTGAAGACCTGGCCTTTGCCTTTACCGAATACCATACGGAATGTATCGTCCACCTCGTCATAGATTTCGTCGTGCATCTTCCAGAGTAGGGTGGTTGAGACTTGTGGCTTGAGGAAGTCTCCCAGATAGACCGAGAGCTTATCGACCAGAATATCGCGGAACTCGGGTAGGGGTAGCAGCTTCTTGAACAGGAAGAAGGCGGTCGGGGCATGATTGGCGGTCTTCTGTTCCTGACTACCCGAAGAACCGGTCATGGTGAGGTATTGCAGGTAGTTGAACGTCAGTACATCTTCGGTCAGTTCGGTGCGGAGTTCGCGACCGATGTAGTCAATATCTTTGACGATCCAGCGCCATTTGCTGTCGGCTGTCAGGCATCGCCAGATGCTGGCATTGTTGTACGGCCAATCGGTATTGCCAGAGAAGATCTGGAGGCAGAGCATTTCGGCCCATTCATCCATATCGATCAAAGGATCGAGGTCGGCAAATGTTGTCGACTTTTGTTCACAGAGTGATTTGAGGGTCTTGAAGTTCTGATTGGTACTGGTACGCACGTTGTCGACCAGTTCGATGTTCTCCTCGCCCTCATAATTCGCCCATACATAATCGTCGTTGCTTCGTTCGCGCAAACCATAGATACCGCAATAACGGCCATTGATGTAGCCGATGACGGGCTGATAGGCCTGCCAATCGAGGTTATTCACATGTGTGCCAAATAGTTTTTGGGCAAATGCATCGTTTATGCGACTAGTACTACGCATACTGCCACCATTACGCATAATCATCGACTTCACTTGCGATACCATCGGTTTGTCATCCCAGAATTGTCCGTCAAAGTGCTTTTTTCCAAATCGTTTGTTGGCATAGAGCTTCATACTCTTCTGTTTGCCGGCACGACTCGAGGCACCGGAAACCGCGGTTTCGGCCAACTGGTTGAACCAAGGCTTTTCGCCTGTCAGACCTAAGTATTCTACATTGATCGGACGTCGCCAGTCGTGCTGATAGTTGGCCTTGTTGCCTACTACCGTATCGCTTGCAAAGATACCGTAATGGCTGGCATACAGATGTGTATCATCGGTCAGAATCGAAACAATCGGAATCTGGGTTTCTCGATGGTGAAAGATGTATGACTGGCTGACTGTCAGCGATGGTATGGCATCCTTAGCCATCACCTTTGCGCGAAGCACAGTCGTCTTATCGATGTCGAACGAGAACGATCGGGCATGATCGGAGGCCTGTGTGGGTTCTGAACCATCGGTAGTCAGATAGATGCGGGCATCGGACGGACAATCATGATCCGGCAAGGAAATATCTACATGTGTAGTATTGGTCAGAACACCTCCCGTCTGGCTGAAAACAGGTTCTGGAAGCATTTGATCACTGAAGGTTCCATCGTTCTTCGCTCCTGGTGTTGCCTTGGTTTCCCACAGCCATTTTGTATTATCACTGAGGGTGCGGCCATAACCTATTCCCGGAGCAAGCATCTTGGGATAGCAGATATTGTCGATCTGCTCCTTTTTTGTATCTAGCAGATAGAGCGTTCCGCCATCTGAATCCAATCGGAAAGAAGTATGCAGACCTTTCGACACCTTGTCGCAACAGATCACAAGGTAACCTTTGGCTGATACTTTGCCGGACGGAAGGGTATAAGTCTGTTCTTCGTCAGCCGTTATCAGTCGCAGGTACATTCCTTTAACGTCGATAGACTTCGACGTGGGGTTATACAGTTCGACCCACGAATCGGGATAGTCGTAATCGACCATATAGCCATCGATGTTCGAGAGCATCAGTTCGTTGATCAGTAGTTCGACAGACGATTCTGCACGGACATACTGGCCAAACTGACAGACAATCGAGGTCAGGAATAAGAGGAATATGGAGATTGCCTTACTCGCGTACATTTTGCGACTGGTAGATTATACGATTTTGTTGGCCCACGGTACGACGGATTTCGAATCCTGTACGTCCGTTGTTTTGTGGCTGGCCGAAGAGGTTGTATACCTTTGTATGATGCTTTGCCTTGCCTTCAAGATTCTCGATTGCATCGGGCGAAGCTGTTTTTGTAGCAGTTGTGTTCATCAGATACGCATCCTCGAGTTCGATACGCTCCGAGATCCACTGTCCGATGCGTTCGCGGCTGTCGCTGTACGCGGTGCGGCAAGGGCTGTCCGGCCAATGGAGCCATTCGGCATCGTAGTTCTCGTTTCCGACGCGGGCGTACCAGTCGTCGACGATGGATAGGATGTTTTCGGCCGAGAAGATTCCGTTGTTCCTCAGTTCGGCATATCTGTCGCAAAGCTCTGGCCAATAGTA
>JAZUEP010000157.1:0-53915 GCA_045640225.1 Bacteroidales bacterium
TCAAGCTTGTAGTCGGTGACCAGTAGCTGGGTCGAGAGGTTGCCATCGGCATGGCGCATGGCCAGGCAGACCTCGTTCTGTGTATGCGTAGCTCCATAGGCCGGATAAAGGTCCGAACGGCTCCAGTTGGCATCGTTGGCCTTCTGAAGGTTGGCAATATCCTGCGACTTGAGAGCAGGTCCATAGTAGATGAACTGTGGCTCCTGACCCTCGTTGACGTCGAGAATCAGGGAGTTGGAGGGTGTGCGGAGTTCGACCTTCTCGGCATAAGCCTCCATGCCGCTTATGAAAGGAGAGGCGAGGAGCACAGTCAGGAGAGCGGTCTTTGCGTATGTGTTCATATAAATGTAGATTTTTGTTCTCTTCCCTTGTGTAGGGGACTAGGAGAGGGCATTTTATTTGATGTGTGCGGTAAGGAACGTAGCATTGCCGAAGATGTAGAGCACATTCTCCGATGCCGGGACAAGCAATGTCTCGCCCTGACGGACCTTCACGCCATTGATGTTGGCTTCGCCCCAGAGGCAGACAACGACCACGAACGAGTCGCAATGGAAGTCGATCTGCTGAGCTACCTGTACCACTACGCGATGTACCACGAAGTAAGGGCAGTTGATCAGCTGTGAGGTAGGCTGTGTCGAGTCGTACGACGTGCGGTATTCAGGCCAGACCTGATAGTCGATGGCATCCTTGGCCTGCTCGATATGGAGCTCGCGTGGTTTGCCGTGAGCATCCTTACGGCCGAAGTCGTAGACGCGATAGGTGATGTCCGATGTCTGCTGGATCTCGGCCAGGAAGCAGCCTGCACCGATGGCATGCAGACGTCCGGCAGGCAGGAAGAAGAGGTCGCCCTGATGAGCCTCGTGCGAAGCAATGACGTTGGCCATCGGGTTTTCGCCTTCCTTGCTCTCGGTGGTCACCATCTCCTCGTAGTCCTCGGGTGTGATGCTCTTCTTGAGGCCCGCGTAAATCTTGGCACCGACGTCGCTCTTGATGATGTACCACATCTCGGTTTTTCCGGCACAGCCGTGGCGCTCCATGGCCAGCTTATCGTCGGGATGCACCTGTACGCTGAGGTCCTGACGCGAGTCGATGAACTTGACAAGGAGCGGGAACTTGTTGCCAAAACGCTTGTATACCTTGTTGCCCATCAGCAGGCCCTTGTATTTATCGATCAGCTCGGTAAGTGTCAGGCCTACATCGACGTCATCGATCAGGCCTCGTTCGATGGCAACGCTTTCGTGTCCAGGAACGCCTGAGATCTCCCACGACTCGCCGATGTTGGGCTGGGCCGTGTAAATGCCCTTGAATGGTGCAATCTGGTAACCGCCCCAGAGGGTAGTCTTCAGATATGGTTCGAATTTATAGGGTTTCATAGCGAATGAATAATGTGTGTCCTTGATAAAATGGTGTATTGCGGCAGGCCGATGTACTTTCGCGGCAGAAAAGCCTTCCTCAAAATGCGGAGTACAAATCTGTTGACAAAATTGTGCTCCGCGAAACGGGGAAGCGCATTTTTCTGTCGAAGTGCTCTTCCGCGAAACGGGGAAGCGCATTTTTCTGGCGAAATGCTCTTCCGTGAAACGGGGAAGCGCATTTTTCTGGCGAAATGCTCTTCCGCGAAACGGGGAAGCGTATTTTTCTGGCGAAATGCTCTTCCGCGAAGCGAGGAAGGTCAAATTAAATATTTCGCCTAAGCCTGCAAAATTTCAGCCTTCTATACGTTCTATAAGTTCAAGCGCCATGCGCGAGTTGTGGTAGGGGCATTTCCAGAAGCCGGCATGATCGTCTGTCTTGTTGATGTTACGCTCCGGATCGCGGCTCCAATACCATTCGCCCAGCTCATGGTCGATGAGGTTGTCCTTGATATACTGCCAGCAGCGCAGGCACTTCTGCAGAGCCTCCTCGTCGCCGAAATACTGGTAGATGTTGTAGAAACCTACCACCGCTTCTGCCTGTACCCACCAGTGACGGTCAGCATCGACGTGGCCCGTGTCGAGGTTTGCCTCGTGGGTCATCGAGCCATCGGCATTGAGGCCTTTCTCGCTGGCCTGTGCTACAAGCTGTACGATAGGCTCTACCTTGGCCAGTACCTCCTTGTCGCCCAGCACGAGTGCGGCTTCGTGCATCAGCCACGAGCATTCGATGTCGTGGCCGTACGATTCGAGCCAGCCAGCGCCACGCGTCCAGTCCATCTCGAAGAAGAGGTCGAGGTGGTGGGTCTCGGGGTTGAGAATGCGGTCGGTAAAGATGGTGATGAGGTTGCGAAGGGCCTTCTCGACTTCGGCCGTAACAGCCTTGTATGGCTCGGCATGCTTGGGGCAGGTGGCAAGGCTCTGCAGCACACGATACAGGTTGGTGTAAGGCTCGATGATGTGCAGATGGGTGTTCTGCGACTTGGGGTAGTTGGCATCGAGGTCCGAGAGGCGCATGTCGGCAATGTCGTTCCACTCGCGTGTCTGTGCCTCGATGTAGCCATTGTCCTTGCGGTCGAGCGAATGCTCTTCGATGCAATGGAAGAGCTGAATGGCATAATCGAGCGCCTCAAGGTCGTGGGTAGCACGCGCATATTCCGACAGACCGTAGATGACGAATCCGATAGCGTAGAACTGCTTCTTGGTGTCCTTTGGATTGCCCTGATAGTCGAGGCTCCAGTAGCAACCGCCGAACTCGTGGTCAATGAAGTGTTCGAGGATATAATCCTTGGCACGAGTGGCAGCCATCAGGTACTCAGGCTTGCCCAGCACGCGGTAGGCGGCCGAGAACGACCAGAGGATGCGGGCATTGAGGATACAACCCTTGTCGGCATCCTTGACGAGCTGTCCTTCGCCGGTCATCTGGCCATAGAAGCCGCGATGCTCGACGTCCTGCATATTACGGAGCCAGAAAGGCAGGATGTTGTTCTGGACAACATCCTGCATCTCTGCCTTAAGAATCTTGATAGTTTCAGTCATGTGTGTAGTGTTTCGTTGTGTCCAGGATTCCGATGCGGATCCAGATCACTTCTTCAGTGGGAACTTGTAGGCAAGCCATCCCATTACGAGAGCGATTGCTGCCGGGAAGAGCGAGAACATCGACCATACCATGGTCTTGACCGATTCCTCGTCGGTGATGGTGACGATGGTCTCGCCGGTAGCAGGATCAGTGCTCGAAACGAGGCCTGCAACGCCAAGCAGCATGGCGATGAGCGAGCCAGAGATGGCGCCGCCAAACTTCTGTGCCATCGTAGCTGACGAGAAGATCAGGCCGGTAGACGAAACACCGTCGCGCTCGGTAGCATAGTCCGAAACGTCGGCATACATCGACCAGAGGAGTGGAGAATAGAGGCCGGCACCGACGGAGGTAAGAATCGAAACTGCGATCATCAGCCAGATGTAGGCAGGATCCATTGGGATGAAGAAGTACAGTACCGAGGTGACGCAGCAGATTACTGACGACCAGACGAAAGCCATACGCTTTGAACCGATCCAGCGGGTAAATGCAGGCGAGAGGCCGCCGAAGATCATGCAGGTAACCTCGCCGATAGCCATGAAGACGGTGAAGTTGATGATAAAGCCGCTGAGGGTGATGTCGCCATTCAGACAGTAGGTAAACATGTAGCCAGCTACGGCATAACGGAAGCCGTTGAAGAAGTTGGTGCAGACGGCTACGGCTGTCATGAGGAGCCAAGGCTTGTTGGTGATGAGGTTCTTGTACTGCTGGAACGAGAACTTCTCAGGACGGATGTTCTTGACGCGCTCCTTGGTCAGCAGGCCGCAGGCCATGGTCATGAGTGCGGCAATCAGACCGAAGATAGCGCCCAGGACGGCATACTGATGAGCCTCGGTGCCACCTACCATCTTCTGCAGATAAGGGAACGAGATCAGGGTGATGAAGCCCATGGCGTACGCACCGACCATGCGGTAAGACGAGAATTCGTTCTTCTCGTTGTCGTCCGAGGTCATCACGCCGAGGAGCGAGCCGTATGGCACGTTGACCAGCGTATAGACGGCCATCATGAGCAGATAGAAGCTGTAAGCCCAGATGCGCTTGCCTTCAGGACCCAGATCAGGGGTGAAGAGGAGGCCGGCAAAGATAAGTCCGAAAGGAATAGAGCCGAAGATGAGCCAAGGACGATAAGTGCCCCAGCGCGACTGGGTACGGTCGGCGATGGTGCCCATCAGGGGGTCGGTGACAACGTCGAACATACGAGCGATGAGCATCAATGCGGCAGCATCGGCAAACGAGAGTCCGAAGACGTTAGTGAAGAAGATAGGGAAGGCAGTAGACATGATCTTCCAGGTGATACCGCCTGAACCGGCATCGCCAAGGGCGTAGCCGATTTTTTCCTTAATACTTGCCATGGTAGGAGGTGTTTTGGGTGTTATTGATTGATAATGATACGTTATTCTTGTCAGGTACACATAGGCACCTAATAAGAATAACGTAAAATCCTTGATTTTATTGTTTCAGGAACGCAAGATTGCGGTCGATCAGCTCATTTCGGGTCTTAACGCTCTCGCCGGTGGTGAATTTGTCGGCTGGCGTGTTCATGCAATAGTCAACGAGCTGGCCGATTGTCGACGTGGCAACATGCATGCGAGTGTCGCTCGATGCATAGTAGAGGTAGACCTTCTCGTCCATCTCGTGCATGGTAGCACCGTTTCCGCCTTCGGCAATCCATCCGTTGGTGAAGAGCACGTTCATTACGTCGCCGATGTACTCTTCGTCCTTCGGTACCATGAAGGCGCCGCCTGGCTGAGCGATCACCCGGGTAGGATCCTCGAGCGAGGTCATGTACATATAGAGCACGTAACGCAGGCCACTGGCACAACCGCGTACACCATGTGCCATATGCAGCCAGCCCTTTGGAGTCTTGAACGGATGAGGCCCCTCGCCGTTCTTTACCTCCATGATGGTGTGGTAGTGACGGGCATTGATGATACGCTCTTCGGTGACTACGGCATGCTCGATGTCGTCGACCAGAGCCCAACCGATGCCACCGCCCGAGCCGGCATCGATAAAGCCGTCCTGTGGGCGAGTATAGAGGGCATACTTGCCATCAACGAATTCGGGATGGAGCACGACGTTGCGCTGCTGCGAGTTCGACTTGAGGTCATCGAGGCGCTCCCAGTTGACCAGGTCCTTGGTGCGGGCAATGCCACAGGTAGCCGTGGCTGCCGACAGATTGCCGGGCTGTGAGTCGTCATGACGCTCTACGCAGAAGAGGCCGTAGATCCATCCGTCCTCATGCTGGGTGAGGCGCATGTCGTAGACGTTGGTAGCCTCGGCAACAGGCGATTCCTTCAGAGGCGAGGTCTTGGCCTCTGGCATGGTGATGGGATGATCCCAGAAGCGGAAATTATCGATGCCATTCTCAGATTCGGCTACGGCGAAGAACGACTTGCGGTCGTCGCCTTCGACGCGAACTACGAGACAGAACTTTCCGTTCAGCTTAATGGCTCCGGAATTGAGCGTTGCGTTCACGCCGATGCGCTCCATGAAATATGGATTGGTCTCGGGGTTGAAGTCATAGCGCCAGATCAGTGGTGCATGTGCTGCGGTCAGAACCGGGTTCTCGTAGCGGCAGATGATGCCATTACCCTCGATAGGGCTGTTCTTTCGGGTAATCAAAGCTTCGTGCTGTGCCTCGACGAATGCTTTGCGTTCGGTGAAAGTCATAGATGGGATTTTTATTCTAGAGGTTCTAGATTTTCTAGAAATTCTAGTCTTTTTTGTGATCAGTTCTTATTGAATATCATTGAGGAAAAGTGTCTCAGGAAGGGCAGCGAATGCCTTGAAATCCTCGGCCGTAGGAGCATCCTTCGATGCGCCGAAATGCTCTTTGGCAGCGTTGCGCCAAGGCAGGCAGTAGCAGATCTTGTGCTGCGAGGCAATTGGATGGAATACACGAGTCCACCAGTCGGGGATGTCCGAATTGACGCGGCCACACTCGGTTACGGCGATCAGCATAGGATGATCCTTGACATACTCGTCCATGAGGTCAAGGCCGAAGGCAAAGCCTGCCATGAAATCCTCCTCGGTACCCCACTGATAGGCATCGATGCCGAAGAGCTGTACGCGGTCGTCACCAGGCCAACGCTCCAGCAGGTGCTCGATCGAACGAGGGCTGGGCGAATAGCTCCAAAGCAGCTGACCAGGCAGACGCTCGTTGAGGTAGTCCTGTGTCATGTTCCAAAGGGCCTTGTAGTCCTCGGCTGTGCAGTTGGCCTCGCCCCACCAGAACCAGTTGCCGGTATTCTCGTGCCAGGGGCGGAAGATGATAGGTACGGCCTGTCCGTTGGCATCCTGGCATGAACCCAGGAAGGTAGCCAGGCGATCGAGCCAGGTCATAGCCTTGTCATGGATCGAGCCGCCTTCGAGCATCTCGTGTACGGTCTGTCGTGGGTCGATGAGGCTATCGGCAGGGATGCCTTGCTCCAAGGCTGCTGCATATTCCTTCAGGTCGCTCTCGATCCATGCTGTATTGCCGTTGAGTGGATTTCGTGGATGCCACGAGATGGTGATGATGCCACCGCGCTGGTGGTGAGCAATGATTTCCTCGCGCATCCAGTCGAATGGTACAGAGTCGAGATTGGCCTTGTCCTCCATCTCGATGCCACCGAGCTCGAAGCCCATTACGGCCGGATAATCGCCTACCAGTTCCTTGGTGTCCGAGCGACCGTTGCGCTCCCATTCCCAGGTAATGCCATAGAAGGGATCGTCCTGATGGCCGTACATATAGCCATGCTGGCGAAGGGTGTCGAGACGCTGACAGAGTGCATCGGCAGGAGTGGTGCTGTCGGTGACTGTAGATTCTTTGGTGCTGCAGGCCGTAAGTAGACCTATGGCAGCGAGAGTGGTTAACAGAATTCGCTTCATTGTGTGGTGTATAGATGTTGAATGATGGTGCAAAGATAGCGGAAAAAAATTATATGACAAAACTTTTCGGACAAACTTAGCAAACGATGCAAAGAAAAAGATAAAAGATAGTACCAGCAGACGCAAAAAGTGTCAATTATGGTCGTCCGCCCACGGGGAAAGGCCATAATTGACACTATGATACGGAGGTATCTAGCTCGTGATTACTTCACGAGGATGATGCGACCACCCTGAATCATCAGACCATTGGTGCGCGAGATGCGCTGGCCTGCGAGGTTGAAGGTGAGGGAGGTAGCTGCATCGGCAGCAACATGCTCGATGCCAGTGTTGAGAGGATCCTCGCTGGTGAGGTAAGCACGGGTGACAACGACCTTGTTGACATCGTACCAGCTGACTTCGTCGCCAGTAGCAGGATCCATCCAGCTCTCGGTGATGTTCATGTTCTGGAAGGCAAACTGGCCAAGGCCAACGAGCTGATCTTCGCCCTCACCGATGTAGTAAACGACGGTGATAGGCTCGGTAGTAGCCTCGAAACGCTGTACGCGCTGCAAGCCATCAGGCCAGTTCTGAGCAAGTACCTGGAATGGAGCATCGGCCGATGCAACCTCGATGACAAGAGCCTTGTAGCCATCGTCAGCGATACCCTCCATGCCAATCCAGCTTGATGCATACCAACCGGCAGCATTCTCGCCCTCAGACATCTCGATTACGCCGCCATCGCCTGGCAGCGCGAACTCCTTGGTCTTGACCGATGGAGCCTGGCCGGCAAGAATAGCCTGATACTCCTCCTCGGTGATGAAGGCTACCTCGTCGATAGTAATCGTAGCAGCCGTGCCAGCATCCTGGATCTGGAGCTGACGGATCTCCTGTGCGTAGACAAGGCCATTGTCTGAAGCCGACGACTTGTCGAGCTTGACGGCGACGATGCCCTCTGGCATATCGGCCTTCTTCGAGACGGTGGTGTAGACGTCGCCCCAAGACTCGGCTTTCTCCCAGTGATTGTAGCAGACGCCGAAGTTGACGTCACCACCTTCGTGGTTCGAATAAGCGATGTAGGCATAATCGTAGGCCGAAGCATCGCACCAGCTCTGTACTCCGTCGATTTCGGTTCCCATCCAGAGACCTGCACCAGCCCATGAACCGTCGAAGGTGTAAGTGCTGCCCTCAAGGACACAGCTGGCACCCCATGGTGAGAAGAGATCAAGATTCTGCTTGGCATTGGCTGCAAAAGCCATGCTGACGGCAGCAACAAGTGTAAAGAATTTCTTCATGTTTGTTGTTGTTTTAAGTATTAATAATGAGATTTAGATAGAGTGTTGGCACTGCCTGCGGACAGGCAGTGCTGATGATGTTTATCTGATGTTTTCGAACAATGCGTTAACGATCTCGCCTTCGTACCACTTCTTCGAACGACGGTTGTAGAGTCCCATCCACCAGAGGCCGGTGGTGTTGTACTGCTTCATCTTTGTGGTGATGTACTTGGCATACTTTACGCGTTCGCCCATATCCTTCTTTTCGTCGATGGCTCCGAATTCGCCATAGATGTATGGAATGCCGAGTTCCGAGAAGCGGTTGTTGATACGCTGGGTAAACTCGTCAACTTCGGCCTCGCAGCTGTTGTCCCAGACATATACATTCCATTCGCCGTTGTCGTTGCAGAAATTGTATGGATCGTAGCTGTGAACAGAGGCAAGGAGATGGTTAGGGTGAAGATCCTCCGGCACCTGGAAGCCGGCAAGCTTCGGAGCGGTCGAACCGGCACCATAGGTGTTGATTACCAGATTGCGCCATTCATTATTGCCGCCGGTAGCACGGACGGTGTTGACAAAGTCCTGCTCGAGCTGGCAGATTGTCTGGTAGCAGGCTGTGTTGGCCGGATCGCCCCATGTGTCGTTGCCATCCAGAATCTCGTTGAAGGCCTCGAACAGCAGACGCTGGTCATAGTCCTTGAAACGGGTAGCAATCTGCTTCCACAGGCTTTGGAACTTCACGGTGTTGGCTTCGTACTCGCTAGGGTTGGCTGACAGCCAGCCGGCACCATCGGTACGGCCGTTGCGAGCACCGGAATCGTGCTGTACGTTGAGGATACAATAGCAATTGGCAGTCATGACATAATCCACGACTTCCTGTACACGATCCATCCAGATATCCTTCACCTGCCAGTTCTCGTCCATGTGAGGGAACCATGTGACCGGAATACGGATAATATTGAATCCCTTGCTGGCAATCGAGTCGATGATGGCCTGGGTCGTCTTCGGCTGTCCCCAGACAGTCTCCCAGTCGAGGTCGCTCTTTGGTGTCCACCACGAGCTGGCCGCAAGGTCAGGATCTGAATCGAGCGTATTGCCCAGGTTGTAGCCAAGAACGACATTCTCGACTACCTTGGCTGTGCTCTCGAACGGATCGCCAGGATCCATGTCCGAGCCTTTCTGCGAGATGGTCAGCGTGCGGGTGACTTCGCCAGAGGTGAATGTAACTGTTGCCGTACGGCGAGCATCTTCGTTCTTCGGAACATCGATACGGACGTAGAACGACGAGTCCTTGCCGTAGCCGTAGCCTGCGTGATTGCTGATGCTGAGCCATTCCTGATCGGTCGATGCCGTCCAGTCGGCATCGCTTCGTACGCCAATCATGCGGTAGTTGGCCGACATAGGCAGGGTAAATTCGGCAATCTCCTGATTGTTGCTCAACAGGGTGATGTATGTGGCTACGGGAGCCTCCTCCTCGTTGTCGCTGCAGCTGGTCATCGAAACCGAAGCCATGCCTGCGAGCAGAAAGGCCGTGAGTGTATAGTTGAATATCTTTCTCATAGCTTACTTTTTGATATAGATGAGACGGATGTTGTCAATGCATACGTCGATGTTGCCAGGAACGGTATGCTGGTTGATTGACTGGATGCGGAAGTGGTCGAGACCCTTGGCCTTGATGTCGGCATAGGTCATGCCTTCGTACATGCCGAAGACACTGAGTGGCAGGACGTGGCGATACCACTTGCCTTTATGGAATTCGTTGTCCAGATCACCCAGAATCGGGCGTTTGTTGATCCAGATACCAGCTTCGTAGTCTACCCAATCGAAGTTGTCGAATACCCAACCGTCTTCGACGGCACCCGTATCACTGCCCTTAGGGAAGAGCGTGTAGCGCAGGTAGCCTGAGAAACCGGTTCCGTCGTTGTTGTAGTCGCAGAAGTTGTCGTAGACCTCCATGGCGAGGTATACATCGCTGGCAGGAGCATTGTCGGGGATATTGTTTGGCATAGCAAAGGTGCCGCCTTCCCAGTCGTGGCGATAGAAGATCATCGTACCCCACCATTGTGGTCCGGTCTCGCCCTTGACGTTGATGCGAGCATAGGTGCCAGAACCCGTGAGTGGTGCATTGACGCCATCGGCCTGCTCAAAGCTGGCGTTAGGTCCCCAGCCATTGTCGGCAGCTGCTACATCGTCGAAGTTGACGAGCAGGGCTTCCTTATCGTAGAATTCAATGCTGCCTGTTCCGCCAGGAGTAGTGATGTAGAGGTGTGGATCTGCTCCATCCGATGGAAGCTGTGCAAAAGTAAAGGTAATGGCATCCTCGGATTCGGCAATGGTAATATCGTCTGGACCAAGGACCACATCGCCATAGGTAAGGCTCTCGACCTGTACAAATTCGCGGCCCAGGATGGTCAGCTCCTGACCCAGGACAGGCATGTCGCTCGACGTGCTGAAGATCAGTGGCAGGCCAGGTGTCTTGCTGTAGGCAATGTATGATGTGCCGGCAGCGGCTTCGATTACGAGCGCACCTTTGTCGTAGGAGAGTTCTGGAATCTGGATGGCCAGTTGCGAAGTAGTCTCGTAAGTCTGGGTCTTGGTATTGAGGTGATGATCCGCAACGATGGTCTTGAAGTCGGCTGCGATATGATTTCCGCCTGGCTGATCCCAAACGGTTGTGTCGAGGGCAGCAGCCTCAATGTCGGTGAAGTAAATGCTCTCGATAGACTCGAGATTGAGTCCGTAGACATTGAGCACATCGCCAGCCTTGCGAGGATAGGCGCACTGGATACGGCTGATCTGTGGGTAGCCGCCCAGTATCTTGAAACCATAGGTCGCGATACCGTGGGTAGTCTCGATGCGGATTTCATCCTTCAGGTCGCTGTTGAATGCGGTGAGCTTGAATCCTTTGCTCTCGGACGGAACCGTGACGATGACGCTGTGATCAGTATTGAACGTAGGGTTGAAATAAACCTTCTGGTCGTTGATATAGACGTAGAGCGTGTTGTCGAGGTTCTCGCCCATGATGGCGATGATCTGTCCCTGCGACGACTTGACGAAGGTGCTGTCGGCCTTCTCCGGATCGCAGACGCGGACATGGGTAATGACCGGCTGTCCGCTGCTTGTCGACTCATCGTCGTTGCAGGCAGTCTGTGCCAGTCCGGCAACTGCTGCTACTACCAGCCAGAGTACTCGAAATATATTTTTCATATTGCGTATATACATATTGTGTTATTATTACCAGGTGAAGTCGTAGCTCTGTGCTTCCTGATTGAAGTATGGATTGCGCAGGACGTCTGATTCTGGATATGGCATGAAGATGTTGGTCTCCGAAAGTACGATAGGCTGATAAAGAGCCTCCTTGCGGCACATTTCGTCCAGCGACAGGTGCTCCATCTCCGGAACAAGGTCGCCGTTGTTGTTGCGCCATCCATCGTTCCACCAGGTCAGTTCCTCAGGAGTGCTGTAGTCCTTGAAGTACCACGAACCCTGTGCCAACGGTGGGATTGGAGCATACGAGATGGTCTTGTCCTCGTTGAGCATGATGTAGTTCTCGTTGAGCTGGAAGCCGCGATGCTGCTTGTTGTTGAAGTAGTTGAGCATATACTGTGGCTTCCAACGATACCATGTAGCCATGTCGTACCAGTTCTGGAACTCCATGCAGAACTCGATGCGACGCTCGCGGATGAGGGTCTCGAAATCGTATTTCTCAAGAGGTTTGACCTTCGCACGTGAACGTACTTCGTTGATGGCTGAAAGACCAGCTGCGTCTGAAGTTGACTCGTTATTGCCCAATACCGCTTCGGCCTTGATTAGATAGACATCGGCCAGACGCATGATGTAGGTATTCATAGGCGAGGCCATCTGTGCCAGGTGTCCGCCACAGTCTGCCTTGGTGCCTACTACGTACTTCTTGAGCTGCATGTGCTTCTTGTTGTAGACATAGCCCGTAGGCTGAGGATAACCGTTCTCTTCTGTCTTGTCGCTTGACTTGACAAGCGAGTTGCCGGTATCGATATAGTCGTAATAGCGGCCAGGAGTGAAGAAGGTGCCGCGAAGGCGAAGCGAGTCGGCAGGATCCTGGTTGTAGAGGTCGATCATATCGATTGAGGCATAGGAACCACCCCAGACGTTGACGTCCGAGATGCCGCTCCATGCAAGGTCAGAATAATTGGCATTCATCGCGCCCCACTCGCCGGTCAGAGGGTCGGCCCAGCGCATGGCGAGGATAGTCTCGACATTATCGTTGTTGGCATACTTCCAGAGGTCCTCATAGTTGTCCATGAGGCGGTATGGGCCGTTGTCGATAACCTCGTCGCACAGGCTGATGACCTCGGTGAGGGTCTGCTGGTCGCGTGTGCCCTTGTTCCAGCCGCTTTCGGCCAGCAGAGCCTTGGCCAGCAATGCCTTGGCAGCATAACGGGTGGCATGATTGTCGGTGCTGGTCGGAGGCAGCAGCTCGGCAGCCTTGCGATAGTCGCGGATCACGAACTTCAGCACATCCTCTTCCTTGATGAGCGGAACGATAGGCTGTTCGATGATTGCGAAGTTGTCCTCGTAGACAGGGACCTCGCCCCATGCGCGTACCAGATAGAAATAGGCTGTTGCACGCATCAGGTAGGCTTCGCCGAGGGCCAGGTTCTTGGTTTCCTCCGTTACGTCGGACGAACAGTTGTTGGCAATGTCGATCAGCAACTGGTTCGAGAGCTCGATGACCATGTACAGTGACGACCAGGCATCGGCCAGATCGGACTGGAGTCCGGTGAGCTGGAACTTGGCAAATTCGGCCTGGAAGTAAGGGTTCCACGCGTCGTTGGCGCGATACGAGCCCATGCCGGCCATGCCGCGGCGGTTATAGTTGAACCATGCGTAGTTATAGAGTGGCTCGACACCTTTCAGGACGGCAGCGTCCGAGGCATAATAGGTGTCGCCGGTATAGCTGTGTTGTGGGGCCTTATCAAGAAAATCTTCGCCACACGAAGTGAACAATGCGGCACCTGCAACGGCCAATCCGAATATCTTGTTGAATACTTTCATGTCTTGCTTGATTTAGAAGTTGAGTTTCAGACCTACATTGAAGATGCGCTGTGATGGATAACGTCCATTGTCGAGACCCTGGAGGATCACGCTCTGTCCCATTGAGCCAACTTCGGGATCATAGCCGTCGTAGCTGGTGATGGTAAACAGGTTCTGGGCATTGACATAGATCTGGGCCCATTCGATATTGGCCTTGTTCATCCATTTCTTAGGCAAGTTCCAGGCAAACGAGAGGGTTTTGAGACGGAGGTAGGAACCATCCTCGACAAAACGTGAACTTACACGTTCGTTGTCGTTCAGGTTCGAACCGCTGGCTGTGATGCGCTCGATGCTTGCATTCGGATTGCTGATAAAGACATTCGAAATGTCATTGAGCGAACCTTCTGGATTGATCATCTCAATGCGGGCATAGTCGGCGCAATAGGCCATCTTGTTGCCCCATCCGTTAGGATTGGTATGGTTCTGGCGAAGTACGTTGTATACATCGTTGCCAACCGATCCATTGAAGAAGAACGAAAGTTCGAAGTCGCGATAGGTGATCGCATTGTTGATACCGAAGGTGAAGTCAGGGTTAGGATTGCCGATATACTTGCGGTCGGCCTCGGTAATCTTGCCATCCTTGTTCACATCTTCCCACATGTAGTCGCCAACCCATACACCATTGACGGCAATAGGCTGAAGGTCGCCATTGGTGTCGACTGGGCGTGCTACCGGGATACGGTTGCCTTGTGCATCGAGCAAAGGTTCGCCCAGGCCGTTGGTCTGGTAGAAGCTGTCCTCGTTGGTGAACATGCCGATCATATTGTAGCCGTAGAACTGGCCGACTGGCTGTCCGACCTCAGAAAGGGTATATACATTCGAACCTACCTGACCCTGAATCGTGGCGCCTTCGGTGTTGAGCTTGGTGAGCTTGTTGCGGTTGAAGGACAGCGTGATGCCGGTGCGCCACTGGAAATTCTTCTTGCCGATGTTGACCGTATTGAGCGTGAACTCGATACCTTTGTTCTCGATAGCACCTGAATTGACGTAAGGTGCCTGGATGCCACGATAGCCTTCGATATCCACGACGTAGGTAGGCAGTGAAGCCTTCATCAGCAGGTTGTCGGTCTTCTTGATGTAGGTATCGACAATGAACTCGATGCGGTTCTTGAAGAAAGAGAGGTCGAGACCGACATTCCATGAATTGGTCGATTCCCACTTCAGATTAGGATTGGCATAGTTGCTGGGGAAGTAGCCTGAGCCCCATGCCGTTGCGGTCGAGCCCATGCTGACGCCATAAGCGTACGAGCCGGTGCTCTGGTTACCTACCAGACCCCAGCCAAGTCGAACCTTGGCATTGCTGAGCCATGACTTCAGCGACTTCATGAATGGCTCGTTCGAAAGCTTCCAGGCGAAGGCGGCCGATGGGAACCAGCCCCAGCGATTGTTCTTGCCGAACGATGAAGAGCCATCGGTACGGATCGTACCTGTCAGCAAGTAGCGGTCGAGCAGGTTGTAGTTCAGTCGGCCGAAGTATGACTCGATTGACCATTCGCTGCCTTGCTCACCGTTTGTGGCCGTCGTAGGATTACCTACAGCCAGCGAGTGGATAGCGTCCGAAACGTATCCCTTTCGGCCGGCGCTGAGGTTCGCCCAGTCGCCCCATTGTGCCTCGTGGCCAACCATGATCTGCAGGTGGTTGTTGGCAAATGGGTCAACGTCGTAGGTAAGGTATTGCTTGAACGACTGGTATTTGTTCGTCGAGCTGGTTCGGGTTGCCTGCGACTCAACGATTGTATTTCCGTACGAGTATTCGGGTACAAAGAAGTACGAATCACCCCAACCGAAGCTTCCGCCGTATTCAATGCGCAGCTGGAGGCCCTTGAGAGGAGTAATGGTAGCATAGGTATTGTAGTCGAACTGCGAGCTGATTTTGTGATTGTCGCGCATTGTGGCGTCGAACAGTGGGTTCGAATAGTAGTTGTATTCGGTGTCGACAGCCGAGCCAAAGGTGCCGTCTGGGTTCTTTGGCGCAACATCTGGATACTGCTCGAGAGCCTTCGAGATAACATCGGCATCGTCGAAGGTCACTACCTGATTGGTGCGTGCAAAATACACGTTGGCGCCAATCTTTACCCACGAGTTGATCTTGGTGTCGAAGTTGGCACGAAGGCTGGCACGATTGAACTCTGAACCCAGGCCGATACCTTCCTGATCGAGGAAGCCGCCTGAGATGTTGTAATTCATGTCGTCGGTGCCGCCACTTACGCCCAGCTGATGGTTGTGCAGGAAGGCTGTGCGGAACAGGACGTCCTGCCAGTCGGTGCCTTGTGTCAGCAGCGAAGGATCCTTATATTCGTCGCGTGCTCCCCATCCGAAGATCTCGGCACGCATATTATAGAAGTCGGCGTACTGTGCCAGGTTCATCATGTCGAGTTTGCCAGGCAGTGACTGCCAGCCGGCATAGCCCTCGTAATTGACCTTGGCTTTTCCGGCCTGGCCGCGCTTGGTGGTGATAAGTACGACGCCATTCGAGGCACGCGAACCATAGATGGCCGTGGCCGATGCATCCTTGAGTACCTCGATCGAGGTAATGTCTGAAGGGTTGATTGAGGCAAGTACTGAAGTGTTGCTTCCGGTCTGTCCGGACATGGCAATACCGTCCACGACGTAGAGTGGCTCGTTGCCGTTCAGTGAGTTAATGCCACGAATCTGCACAGAGATGCCGCCGCCAGGAGCGCCGGAATTCTGCGTCACCTGTACACCGGCGATGCGGCCTTGCATGGTTTGCTCGAGCGAAGTGCTGACACCTTGCTTGATGGCTTTCTCGTTGATCGATGCCACCGAGCCGGTCAGGTCTGAACGCTTCATTTCGCCGTAACCTACTACTACTACCTCGTCCATCAACTTCGAGTCTTCGTACATGGTTACCTTGATAGGCTTGTTCCCCTTTCCGATACTGACTACCTGTGCCTGGTAGCCGACGCTAGAGATCTGCAGTTGGGTCTTGCCTGCAGGGACAGTGATCGAGAACTTACCGTCTGTGTCGGTAATCGTTCCTACTGTAGTGCCTTTGACTATAACTGTTGCACCAACCATCGGCTCATTATTCATGCTGCCGTCGATGATGACGCCAGTCACTTTGATTTGAGCGAATAGCTGGACACCAATTAATAGTGTCAATAAAAGCATCACAAATCGTTTCATGTGTGTAATAATTAAGTTGTGTATAAATACTGCAGTATGGCAGTCCGATTTTATTCGGTTCGGCCAGCTGTTGTTTTAGAGAGTGGTGCTATTGAGCAATCTGGTCCTTCAAAATGGTATTTCGAGAACCACATCTTTTGTCCTTTTCGGATGTGGCTCTCGAATTGTTTTAGAAAGCGTGTGGGGGATTACATGATAACCTCCACGATATGCTTGCCCGGGGTAGCCTTTACGATATTGCCCTCGATAAGCTCTCCGTCGACGGTCACGCTCTTGACGCCCTTCTGTGCGCCGCTGAGGTTCTTGACCGTGATATCGTATTCTACGCCGCGAAGTACGCGCTTGACCGAGTACTCCTTGATGTCGGCTGGCAGACAAGGATCGACCATGATGCCGTCGTAGGTAGGCTTGATGCCCAGCAGATACTGGCTTACGGTAAGCCACATCCAGGCAGCCGTACCGGTGAGCCATGAGTTCTTGCCCTCGCCTGGCTTGGCGGCATCCTTGCCGGCTACCATCTGGCAGTTTACGTATGGCTCAACCTTATGGAGCTGCTGATCCTTGATGTACATAGGGCTGATCTTGCGGAACAGCTCCCACGCATCATTGCCACGGCCGGCAACTGTCTCGCCGATGATTACCCATGGATTGTTGTGGCAGAAGATGCCGGCGTTCTCCTTGTAACCGGCCGGATAAGACGAAATCTCGCCCATCTCGACGTGGTAGGTGGTGTAAGCAGGATTGTTGAGCACCATACCGAATTCGCAGTCAAGGTACTTCTTGCACGAATCGATAGCCTTGTCGACCATTCCTTCCTTGAGACCGATGCCTGCCATACAGCAGAAGCCCTGCGACTCGATGAAGATCTTGCCTTCCTCGCACTCGTTCGAACCGATCTTGTTGCCATAGAAGTCGTAGGCACGCAGATACCATTCGCCATCCCAGCCATGCTTCTTCACGGCCTCGACCATCGAGTCAATACACTTCTGTGCACGCTCGGCCTCGTCGTTCTTGCCGATCTGCTTGCAGAGCTCAACGTAGTCCTTGCCGGTTACGACGAAGAGGCCAGCAATCATCAGCGATTCGGCCTTCGAGCCTACAGAGTTGTTCTCGGTGGTCTGGAAACTCTCGTTCGGATCCCATGAGAAGCAGTTCAGGTTCAGGCAGTCGTTCCAGTCGGCACGGCCAATGAGTGGCAGCATGTGAGGACCGAGGTTCTCAACAACGTGGTTGAACGAAATCTTGAGGTGATCAAAGAGCGAAACCTCTGTGCCTGGCTTGTTGTCGGATGGAACAGGCTCGTTGAGGGTCGCGAAGTCGCCCGTCTCCTTGACGTAGGCAACGGTACCGAAGATCAGCCAGCAAGGATCGTCGTTGAAGCCACCGCCGATGTCGTTGTTGCCATGCTTGGTGAGAGGCTGATACTGGTGATAGCAGCCGCCATCTGGGAACTGGGTCGATGCAATATCAATAATACGTTCGCGTGCGCGGCTTGGAACCTGATGAACGAAGCCTACGAGATCCTGGTTCGAATCGCGGAAGCCCATGCCACGGCCGACACCGCTCTCGAAGAACGAAGCCGAACGCGAGAAGTTGAAGGTGATCATACACTGATACTGGCTCCAGATGTTGACAGCGCGGTTCAGCTTCTCGTCCGAGCTCTTGACTACATACTTGTCGAGCAGCTCGTCCCACATCTTTGCCAGCTCGGCAAAAGCGGCGTCGACAGCCTCGACGGTCGAGAAACGCTCGATGGTAGCCTTGGCCTTGGTCTTGTTGACGAAGGTTACGTCGCTGGCCTGTGAGGTGATGAGTTCGCCAGACTGCTTGCGGGCCAGATCCTCGGCACAGAACTTCTTGTCCTGTTCGTTCTCGACATAGCCGAGCACGAAGATGTAGTCCTTTGATTCGCCTGGCTGCAGGGTTACCTCGATATAATGCGAAGCGATAGGCGACCAGCCGTGAGCCAGCGAATTCGAAGGCTTGCCTGCCATCACGCACTGTGGGTCGGCAAATTCATTGTAGAGGCCGATGAACGATTCGCGGTCCGTATCGTAGCCGTCGATCTTGGCGTTCGATACAGCATAGTAGGCATAGTGATTGCGACGCTCCTTGTATTCAGTCTTGTGATAGATTACCGAGCCATCGATCTCGACTTCGCCTGTCGACCAGTTACGCTGGAAGTTCTCCATATCGGTAGCCGCATTCCACAGACACCACTCGGCCAGCGAGAAGAGTTTCAGGGTCTTGACCTCCTGTGTATTGTTGGTCAGCGTGACCTTCTGTACTTCGGCCCAGGTCTTGAGCGGAACGAAGAAGAGAACACTGGCCTCGATACCGTTCTTCGAGCCGGTGATACGGGTATAGTTCATGCCATGACGGCACTCGTATGAATCGAGCGGAGTCTTGCAAGGCTTCCAGCCTGGATTCCAGACTGTGCCATTGTCGTTGATGTAGAAGTAACGGCCACCATTGTCCATGGGTACACCGTTGTAACGATAGCGTGTGATGCGACGGAACTTTGCGTCCTTGTAGAAATTGTAGCCACCAGCTGTGTTTGAAATCAGGCCAAAGAAATCCTCATTGCCCAGGTAATTGATCCAGGGGAATGGGGTTGCAGGGTCAGTGATGACGTACTCGCGAGCAGCGTCATCAAAGTGTCCGAATTGTTTTGGTTCCATATTAAGTGATATGTTTATGTTGTTTATTTCGCGGCGCAAAGATACTTCTTTTAGAAGTTAGGCGAAAATACAATCTTGTCAGTGTTTGGTACTTTTTTGCAAAGGTATGTTAAAAGCCAGGATTTTGTAACCTAACTAGCCTGAAAATAGGGGGTATACGTCATTCGAAAGCTTCGGCTTTTGTGCCTTCGAGCATGAATTTTACTTCTTTTTGTCCAAAAGGCATAGCCATGGTCGAGGGGTCTGGAATGTTGTATGATCGGAGATTCATGTCATCGTGCTCGGGATCGGCCTGAGGCAGCACCAGGGGTTTCGAAAGCCGGATGTCGGCAGCAGAACTGCCTGTCTCCAAGTGGGCGTAATACGCACGGCCATATTGTCCATCCTCGCGTTTCGAGGCAAAGACTATCCACTGCGAATTGTGGCACCAGGCGTGGTAAGTACCGTTGGTATGGCAGTTGACAATCTGGCCTGTACTGAGGTCAATCAGGCACAGTTCGGTCTCTTTATGCCAGATCGGGAACGTGCCATAGTCCGAAAGGCTGAACAACAGATATCTGCCATCGGGAGAACATTTCGGAAAGTTGACCGATCGATCCGTCAGTTGCGGATCGTCCACGCGTTCTGGTGCAGAAGTATCCATCTTGCCCGTCGTCTCGTCGAATGGAATACGGTACAGCGCGTAGTGCAGGCCCTGAATCTTGTCGACCAGGTCATTGGCCGATGGGATTGTATCGCCATAAGGATTCGGCGCCGAGCAGTAGTAGATCCATTGTCCGTCGGCCGAGAAACAAGGGAAGGTCATCAACTGGCTCGCCGTCGTAAAATTGTCGATACGGTTGTTGTCGAAGTCTGTCACGCAAAGGTCTCCCGTGGTATCGTACACCTCGAGCCTGCGATTGGCCTGGCTGTGAAAGGCCGGGATGATCACGTTGTTCGAGTAGACCGCGAAACGACCCGATGGATGGAAGTCGCCATAGACGGCGCCGCTTTGCATTGTGCTGTTGCGTAGCGCCAGTTTGCGTAGTTTCCCATTGCGGTTCAGCAGGGTGCCGCCGTCTTTGCCTCGCAGATGGAAGAAGCTGTATTGCCCGCGATTGCCGCCATGCGTATGGCAGTTCATGCAGCGATTACCTAACTGACGTCCGTCGGCCAGTAATCGAGTATCGAACGATTCGGTGCATCGCTCTTCAATCACTACATTGTCCCAAACCTCGTAGCCTGGTTCGATGAGGCGGTAAGTGAGGTAGCTGTCGATACTGTCGGCTGAAATGAACCAGCCGAAGTCGGGGTAGCGTAGCCATTGTCCGTCGCTGCGTGCCGTCAGGCTCAGATATAGTGAGTCTCCGATATGAGTGCTCAGCAGTTGACGCCAGCCTTCGGCTTCCCATATAGCTTTCCGGCCGCGGGCGTTAAGGTGTAATAGGGTATTGCCCTCGCGGTCGGATATCTGGATGTCGAGTGCGTCGACCGTTTCATCGCGCATCATGAAGTTGAGCGGTGCGATGTTGCAGGGCACCGTGATGTCCTGATAGTCGGGATAGATGACCAGAGGCTGTGTCGCTTCGCTGACGTTGGTCGGCGTAGGAGTGCAGGCTGAGTATAGCAGGAGGGCACAGACAGATGACAATAGACAGCGATTATTTTTCATTTCGTTTTGCAAATTTGAAATAGAACCAATAGGTGCCTTCGAATTGCCTCAGTAGTGCAATGCTTTCGTTCTGCTGGGCTATCATATTGAAGCGGGTAAAGTCCTGATAGGTATCGGCCGAGACGTAGTCGTGCCATTTTTCGCGCAAAGCCTCGTCGTTCGCCATCAGGATGAGGATTGCTTCCTCGTAGACGCGGCCGGTCGAATGACCATACCGTTCGACGTCCTGCCGGAACGATTCGAGATCCTTGATCAACAGGTCAAGGCAGAGGAGATACTCGTGCGCGATCTGGTGCATCGGATTATTGTCCAATACATTGCGGAGCGACTTCTGGTACTGTCGGCTCAGGCGTAGGGTGTCTGCACCATCTTGCAGCTGGAGGCCGGTCAGCTGGGACGTTTTATATTCGGCCCATCGGCGGTGCTGTGGACAGGTCTTCAGTATTCGGAGGTATTTGGCAGCCGCAGCGCTGTCGCCTTGTGCAATATTGATCTCGGCCAGTCGGCGTAGGGCGCGTGTGCCGGTATGTCGAGGCGAGAAGATCAGTCCCAGCATGGTCGCATGTTCGGCCATCGTCATGTCGCCCACAGCCCACCAGGCTTCGCTCGCAGCGAGGAATGTCTGGTAGCTGCCCGTTTCGTCGACAGGCAGGAACAGTGCGCGTTCGAAGGGAGCATAGTGATGCATCAGGCTATCGGCCAGCAATCCTTGATATGCCAGTGCCAGATTGTGATAGAAAGCCAGAAAATCCGAGCCTTGGTCGGCATAGGTCAGTTGCTGCACTTTTTTCCAATTGCCGTGGTAAGCTTCGCAGTCTACGGCCAGTAGTCGTTCCGTGCGCTCGTCCGGATTGCTTTGCATCAACAATAACAAGGGCTGCCAGGGTTTAGTGCTCAGCGAAGTCTGTTCGGCATACTGCAGCTGGTAGGGATAGCGTATCCAGTAATAAGCCGGTATGCCGATCAGGACGAGCAGCAGCAACAGACCGGCGCTAATAGCTATTCGAATTGATTTTCTTTGCATTGTAATAAACATTTACGCGGCGAAGATAGGGCTTTTTTGCCAATTCGCCAAGTTTTTGCACCAAAATTTTGTTTTTATCGTACAAAATCCATAACTTTGCCGCCTATTTAATAATAAGTATGAAAAAGCAAGGAGGTCAATATCCCATTCTGTCGATACTATTTGCGTTGGCAATAGGTTGCTTCTTCGCCCTTGTCTATCCGCACCATCTGCATTTTCAGGAGCAGTATCAGCTGTTTCTGTTCGATGTGGACTATGCTCTTGATGTCATGGCTGTGCCAGGCGGCCTTGCTGATTACATCGGCCGTTTCTTCACGCAGTTCTTTATCTACGCATGGTTAGGTGCAGCTCTGCTGGCTTTATTGTTGACGGCCATTCAGCTTCTGGTTTCGCGCGGAACCAAAGACACCTGGCTTTATGCGCTTAGCTTTGTGCCATCCATTTTCTTGTGGCGCCTGATGCTCGACGAGAATGCTATGCCAGGGGCTGTCGTTGCCGTCTTGCTTTGCCTGTTGTTCGATAGGGGACTGCAACTGATTCGTCCTGCCTTGCCGCGTTGTATCTTGTCGGTGCTCGGCCTCCCATTGCTATACTGGATGGCCGGCCCGGTTGCCCTGTGGCTTTATATCGGCATCGCGTTATGTCTGGGCATGCAACAACGCCGATCGGCCATCGTGACTGTATCGATTTCGGTGATGGCTATTCTGGCATTGGTTATGCCTACAATCGCTCGACGGCTGGTGGCCATCGATCCGGATCGTCTGGTCAGCGGCGTGCATTATTTCCGTTTTGCCGTGCATACGGCATGGCCGTTGTGGTCGGCTGTTGCTTCGATACTGTTGATCCGCGTATTTGTCCTTTCCGGAAAACGTTTCGGCCTTCGTCCGGCCAAGCCATTGATTCCTACGCTGCTCTGCTGGGCTGCGGTAGGTGCTCCATTGATCTGGATGGGTGTCAACCAATCGTCTGAGGAAGTGATGGCTTACGATTTCATGGCGCGCAATCAGCAATGGAACCGCATACTGCTTACGGCCAATGCCAAGGCTCCCAATAACCCTACAACTGCCACGGTGCACAATCTGGCCATGGCCCTGAAGGGTAGGCTGTCCGAGCGGATGTTCGAATACCCACAGCGTGGCACATCGGGCCTTCTGCCGGAATTTGTGCGCGATCCGTTTTCTCCGCTGGCGACAAGCGAGGCCTATTATCACCTGGGCCTGATCAATACGGCGCAGCAGTTCGTGTTCGAGGCTCAGGAGGCCATACCGGATTATCAGAAAAGTGGCCGTTGCTATAAGCGTCTGGCCGAGACCAACCTGATCAATGGCGCCTACGAGGTGGCACGAAAATATCTGCTGGCTTTGCGCAAGACGTGGTTCTATCGTTCGTGGGCCAACGAAACTCTATCCTTGCTGGGCAACGAGGAAGCCATCAACAACCATCCGGAATATGGCAAACTACGTCGTCAGAACATACAAGCCTCGTTCTTCTTCAGCGATCAGGAGTTGCCTGAGATGCTTGGCCAGCTGTTGCTGAGCAATCGGCAGAATCGTCTGGCCTTTGAATACCTCGAGGCTACCTATCTGCTGGATGGCAATCTCGACAACTTCGCTCAATGCTATAGCTTAGGCAATGAGTTGTCATATTCATCTATTCCGCTGGTGTTCCAGCAGGCCTTGATCCTCTACTGGTCGCGCGACCATAGTGCATCCGAGCAGATGCCTGACGGTTTGCGTCCGGATGTGGTCAAGGCTATGAATCAGTTCTATGCCGACGTGCAATCGAAGCGTTACGTCCCCGAGCAGTTGAAAGAGCGATGGGGCAAGACGTATTGGTATTATTATTTCTACGAGAGGTGATTTAGGTATGAAGTTTTTCAGTAATCTCAATATTCTGAGTGTTTCGAGGTTTTGGCTGCTGGTAGCATGTCTGTTGCTGGCGACAGCCTGTACCGAGACGGTACGCAATGCACGACAGGAGTCAACTCTTCCTTGTTTATACCCAGACTATGTCGGAGTGACAATCCCGGTCAACATCGCGCCGCTTAATTTCTGTATGGCCGACGAGGATGCTCTGCTCGTCGATGCTGTCATAACCGACAGCCATGGTCAGCAACTACATGGCCAGGGAAGTCAGTCGACCGACTTCGACATCGACGACTGGCATCAGTTGCTGTCACAGAATGTCGGCGATTCGCTGATCGTCACGGTTTCGGCCAAGTATCAGGATGGCTGGCACACTTATTTGCCATTTGCCTTCTATGTCAGTACGGACAGCATTGATCATGGAATTGCCTATCGTCTTATCGAGCCGGGTTATGAGGTGTGGAGCAAGATGGGCATCTACGAACGTGACCTTTCGTCGTTCGACGAGCGCGCGCTGATCGAGAATACCGAGTTCGACGGCTGTGTCAACTGTCATGCCTTCAATCGTGCCGATCCTCGTAACCTCAGCCTTCATATTCGTGGAACACACGGTGCCACCTTGCTGCGCATTGATGGTCAGATGCAGGTCTATAACACGGCGACCCAGCAGACGTTAGGAACCTGTGTCTATCCTTATTGGCACCCAGACGGCCGTTATATTGCCTATAGTACCAATACGACGCGACAGGTCTTCCATATACGGCATGAGAACCGTGTCGAGGTATTCGACGGCGCTTCAGACCTGCAGATTTACGATACGAAGACCAACGAGCTGATCCTCTCGCCCCTGGTGAAGCAGGATTCCGTGTACGAGACGTTCCCCGTATTCTCGGCCGATGGCAAGACGCTCTATTTCTGTTCGGCCCGAGCCATTGCGCCTGGTAGCAATGCGCTTGACTCGATTCATTACAGCCTCTGCTCGATAGCTTTCGATGCCACGACCGGAAGCTTCGGTGACAGAATCGACACCCTTATTGACTGCGCCACATGCAAGGCCGGCGAGTTAGGCTCGGTCTCCTTCCCGCGACCTTCGTACGACGGGCGTTTTCTGGTCTATGCTGTGGCTGATTATGGCCAGTTCAGCATCTGGCACCATGAGGCAGACCTCTGGATGCTCGATCTGCAGACCGGTGAGCGCAGGCCGATGTCGGGGGTAAACAGCGACGACACCGAATCGTTCCACAACTGGAGCACCAACAATCGCTGGATGGTTTTCTCGTCGCGTCGCGATGACGGTCTCTTCACACGCCCTTATTTTACTCACATCGATGCCGAAGGACATGAGACCAAGCCTTTCATGCTGCCACAAAAAAGCCCGCGACGTTTCTATCGCGAGCGTTTCCTGTCGTATAACGTGCCCGACTTCATTACAGCGCCGGTTGACTTCGATAATGTCAAGGCCGGTGATCTGATCAACGCCGAGGCGCGTGTTCCGTTCGGGGTACGTAATTAAGGGTTACAGTACAACCTTCTTCTGACCGTTTACGATGCTGATGTTGCCGCGCTTGCTGTTGTAGGTGCGGCGGCCATACATGTCGTATATTATGTCCGACTGGCAGTCAGTGGCGATGTCGTCGATGCCCAGTTTGTCGGCCTCGACCAGTACCACGCGTGTAAGGTATACGCCGTAACCTTGCAGTACGATGCCTTTGAGGCGGAGTTTCTCGATGCTCGACTCGAGAATGGTGAATGGCGTGACAAACGAACCTAAGGATTCTCCGGCATTGATATCGCGTGTGTTGAACTCGAAGTATTCGGTTCCCTGACATTCGAAGTAAGGCTTGTCGCTCCAGTCGCCATAGAAGAACTGAACCATGCTGTACTCCGCAGCCGGATCGTTGTCGTAATAGAGTACCAACAGATCGCCGGCCTTGAGAGGCTCGAAGTGGTAAGCGGGAATCTGGAGTTGCAGGCCATTACCCCATGAGAGCAGGTCGTGGCCCTCCCAGATTACTTCGCCGGCCTTGCTGTAGATGTCGTCGCCTACTACGGGATCCTGTGGCTCAGGGACGACATAATCCTGGCCTGCACCATCCATGATGCCCTTTACGATCCAGGTGGCAGTGACGGTCATATTGTTGCGGCGGTTGAAGATGCCAAATTTCTCGGTGCCGCTGCCGAATACGTTGTTGTCCCAGACGAAGGCCGAGTAGCCGCGTGAGCGGACCTCCTTGGTCAGGTAGGTGCAGTAGTACTGCATGTTGTCGTGGATCTTCTGTTTCTCGTCCGCATTGGGGTAGCGATCGCTGATGCCCCATTCGCCAACCACGATGCCCAGTCCCAGTTTGCTCCATTCGCTGTCCACCTGGTTGAAGAAGTTGGTCATCGTGCGCTCGTTCTCGGTGGCGACGGCTGTCTCCTGTGGCCCGTCATACTCAGTTCCCCAGTAATTGTAGTAGCCAGAACCCTGGTTGCCGCTACAGTAGTTGTAAGGGTTATAGTAGTGGAACTCGATGCTCATGCGTTCGTAGCCGTTCTCTTCGACGTCCTGCGGTACGATTAGTTTCTTGCCAAGGCCGTAATAGGGATTGCAGGCCCAGGTCTGGACAATCAGGTGGCGGTAATAGTTCTTGCCGCCAGTGGCACGGACGGCATTGACGAAGGTTTGCAGATAGGCGTTCTGTACCTCAAGATTGGCAGCCGAGGGCTGGTTCCAGTTGTCCTTCAGGTGTACTTCGTTGGTGCCGGCAAAGGCCAGTCGGCCATCGTAGTCGGCGAAATAGTTGGCAATATTGGTCCACAGCTTGGCCAGTCGCTCGTTGTTCGTCTCGTTCATGGCGGGGACGGCCTGATATTCGAGCCACATGTCGTGATGGGTATTGAGGATGACGTACATGTCATTGTCGATACAATAGTCCACTACCTCCTTGACGCGGCTCAGCCAGTAAGGGCTGATGGACATGGTTGCCACATCGTTGATATGGCATCCCCAACGGACGGGGATTCGTACGGCATTGAAGCCTGCCGCCTTGACGGCGTCGATCATTGCTTTTGTGGTCTTCGGATTGCCCCAGCCTGTCTCAGAATCGTCGTAGGACGAGACCCATCCGATTTCGGTGCTGTTGCCGTCCCATCCGCTGGGAGCGCTTTCGAGCGAATTGCCCAGATTCCAGCCGGCAATTACCTGGCGGTTCCATTCCTGGGCGGTGAGCTCCATACCTTCCTTGTTGGGCGTGGGAATATTGTCCTGTGCCATGACTGGCATGGCGAAGGCGGCAGCGAGCAGTAGTGAGAAGAAGTTCTTCATGTCAATGTTGTTTATAATGTTGATTGATAAAAAAAGGTTATTGAATAGTAACGGGTATCAATTCGTCGCCGAAAACTTCCTCGTAGGCACCATGTACATCGAAATCGACCTTGGTGCAGGTGAAGTCTGGGACGTTGTAGCTATGCAGCGAGCTGTGGTAGAAGCGCCATGGGTCGCGTTGCGGCAGCATGAAAGGCTTGGTGGCATGACCCTGGTCGTCGATCGACGTAAGGAAGAGGCGACCATAGCGACCATCTTCGCGACGCGAAGCAAAGACTACCCAGCGGCTATTCGAGCTCCAGTTATGGTACGACTCGGAGTAATCCGAATTGGCGGCTTCGAGCGCAAAGCGCTGACCCGTCTGCAGGTCGAGCATCCAGAGGTCGGCTTCGTGGTGGTTGATAGGGAAGTTGCCGAAATCAGCCTGCGTGTACATCAGCCAGCGTCCGTCGTACGAGGGACGAGGGAAGGTGATGGAATGTCCTTCGATGGCTGCCGGGATAATCGTGTCGATCTGCTGGCCATAGGTGCCTGAAACCTCGTCGAACGAAATGGCGCAAAGGTCATAACGTACCGAGTCGGCATGAGCGGGAGTCTCCCAGGCATACGATGAGCAGAAATACAGCGTCTGTCCGTCGGCCGAGAAAGCGGGATACGTCTCGTAGATACCTTTGGTCCCCTCGATGAGCGGTGAGCGCAACAGTTCGTGGGTACGGACGTCGAGCACGATGACGTCCGATGCGTCATCGAAGACCTCGATCAGACGGTCCTTGCCGGTCCAGAACAGCTGGTGAATGAGGTTGAGCGAGTAGGCACAGTAGTTGCCCGATGGATGCCAGTACGGGTACACGCACTTCGATAGGGTAGAGTCGTGACTGCTCTTCAGCCACTCGCGTGCGGCTGCATGTCCATTGGCACGGGTGTTGGCGGCCGGATCGTCGTCGGCAACCTCGCGCTGTACGAGGGTGGCACCGTGCTTGCCTCGCAGCTGGAAGGTAAACTGTGCGGGATTGGTGCGGTTGGCCGTATGGCAGCACATACACTGGCCAGGCACAGATTGCGACTCGATGATGGCGTCTTCGTCCCACGTGTGGATGTTGCGCTGGTAGTTGCCGATCTGGCTATAGGTTTCGTAGCCTGGTGCTATCTTGCGATAGGTCAGGCCGTAGTCCTCGAGTTCGTAGGGCGAGACTTCGATGTTGAAGTCGCGGTATTGGATCCATTGATCGTCCGTATGGGCATAGACCGTGACGGTGAGCGTGCCTCCGATGTTCTGGCAGGTCAGTTCGTGCCAGTCGTCGATGTCGAAGTCGGCATAACGGCCGCTGGCCGTGATTTCGCCGCCTTTGCTGCCTCGGACGCTGACGTAGATCGACTTGCACTGGGCTTCCTGTGGCAGGTCGGTGTCCTGCATCAGGCTGAAGTTGAGCGGAGCGATGCCGGCTGGTATCGTGACGCCGATGTAATCAGGATAGATGTGTGGCAGCTGGTCGAGCTGCAAGGCGTCGGATGGGCGCTGGGAGCAACCGGTCCAAAGCAGGATCAGCAGCAATGTCCACAATATTCTTGTCTTCATTCGTGTGCGGGTGTTATTTATTGGTGCTGGCGCCGGTGACGGCATCGGCCGATGTGGCTGTGCTGGACATGTGCTGAATATATTCGCTGTAACCCTTAGGGAAGGGGTCCTGGCCTTCGGCCGGCATCTGCGGGAGGTTGACCACGAAGCTCTGGGTGTTTCCCGTCAGGAGCAAAGAGGCCATGAAGTAGTCGTAGGCCATCTGGTTGTCGCTATTTTGTAGCACAAGTTTTCCCAGCATCTTAGGCATTTCGGGGTAATAGAAGAGGAAGTCCTCTTCAAGTCGCAACTGGCGAAGTGATGCCCATTGGCCATATTGCGCAATCTTCTCTTCGTTATAGAGATAGGTTTCGGCCTTTTCTGCCCAATCGCTGTAGAACAATGATTGTTTTAGGATGTCAATGTATTTCGATGCCAGACTGTACTGCCCGTTAAGGATATTACATTCGGCTAAACGCTGCATGAAACGGCCACTCTTGCGGCAGTTGGGTATGCTCTCCTGTGAGTCGTAAGCATAGCGAAGCGATTCGTTGATGAAGCCAAGATACCAGAATATCTCCATGGCCGTGACGTTACTAACGTTGTCGCGGACACGTGGCATGATTAATCCCTGGACGCCATTCTGAGGAAATTCAAATAGCCTCTGCGACAACTGTCCTGTCATTTCTAATGCAAGATTGACTGAATTGGCACTGAGTGGATTGTCGAGTGCTGCAAGGTGCTGCTGATTGTATTCCTCGGCTTTCTGGATAATGCCTTGCCAATCCCCCCTGCGGACCAGATAGGCCTGCTCGAGGATGGCGTGTGTGTTGATATCGTGCGGATTGTCGATCGTAAACGCTTCGTAGAGGGGATATACGCTGCAGATCAGCAAGCAGAGGACCGTGCGAACTTCGATGAAGGTGCGACCTTCCCATCTGGTTTGTATCCGGGTAAAAAGCAGTGCGAAGACTGTCAGTACGAACAAAAGGCCGATGAGGCCATACTGATTGTCGGGGGCAGAACACGTCATGCGGGTCAGACGATGGTAGTTGATGCCGGCCAGCACGGTGTCCCATGGATATTGTGCTACCCAGAAGGTGCGGCATACATAGACCCATGCAACGGCAGAGATTACCAGCAGGAGGCTTGGCACAATGGCCTTCTGCCATTTATGGGACAGGAAGACGTCGATGATGGCAAGGCCGGATTGTATCACGAAGGCAGGCCCTACCAACCAATACATGGCAACCGAAGCCACGAGATGAGCCATCCATCCCCAGCGACGACAGAGCAGGTACGATGTGAGGGTGAGGCAGATGGCGACAGGGTAGGTGAGCATAGTGTTTTCGTCCATCAGCAAGGCCCACATCACCAGTGTGATGACGATGGAGATCACCCATGGCATCCAACGATACTCGGGCATCTGGTGGCGCAAGGCTTTGTTGAGCAATATCTGCATCAACGCAAGCAATGCACCGATGATGGCCGAGCCGATACCTATAAAGTAGAAGAACTGAACCAACGTCTCGCCCAGATAGTCGGCCAGACCGCTCGGAACGGACATACGCTCCAGGAAGTAATCGCCCGTCAGCAGGAACAGCTGGTTCTGCTCGTGGAACGATATCAGTTCGGGATGACCCATCCACCAGAAAAGAAAGGCCGCGATGCCCAGCACGATGGAGAGGCTATATTGCAGGATATTTGTCTTTTTCATAGGTGCAAAGATAGGGCTTTTGTCGCTATGTTCCAAATTTTTGCCGGCAAAAGTGAAATAATGGAACATTATTTTGGCGGATAGCCATTTTTTGACTATCTTTGCACCGCAGATATTCCATCTAATAAGGGTCTGTATTCAATTGTCAGAAGTATGAAGAAGCATCTTTTGTCTGTCGCCGCTACGCTGGTGGCATGTTGCATAGGGGCAGCGGTTAGTGGCTGCCAGAATAATCGTCAGGGTCATGACGTTGAGGCCGCAGTTGGCGAATTTGTAATCCGTGGCCAGTTGCCTGCCCATAAGTACGACAGCGCTTGCATCTATCTGGTGCCCATGGAGGGGCCGCATCCTCGTCCGGTAGATTCGACATTCGTGGCTGAGGACGGAACCTTCGAATTTCGTGGCAACGTCGAGCAGGTAGCCGTCCTTCGTCTGGAACGTATGCGGCGCATCGGTATTCAGGAACTGCTGGTAGTCACCGAGCCAGGCGTTACGTCGGTAGTACTCGATAGCATCAGTTCGTCGAAAGGAACGCCACAGAACGAAGCCTTGCAGCAATGGAAGGAACACCTCGATACGTTCCGTTACGAATCGCGTCGCATCGCTCAGATGCGAAAGGAATTAGGGGCCAACAGTGATGAGTATCAGGCAGCATTCGAGGCTTGTCGTCTGGCTGAAGGCGAGTACAACTATCATTTCCTGAAGGCTTTGGGACGACAGACGGTAAGCGTCTTTCTGAACAAGATGTTCACCGGAAACATTGATAGCTTGCGTCGTGCAGAGCTCAACGAACTCCTGGCCGATACGATTGACTATACAAAACCGCAGCCAGGCTTCCGCCGCTGACACATTTGGCTTCCCCGATTTGTGCAATGCCTCCACGTTCCCGGAATGGGCTTGCACAAATCGGGGAAGTGCATTTTGTGGCAAGATTGCTCTCCCGCGAAACGAGGAGGAGCATTTAGCGGGCAAAATGCTCTTCCGCAAAACGGGGAAGACCATTTGGAAAGAAAAATGCGCTCTATAAAAACGGGGAAGAGCATTTGGCGCAAAAATTGCTAACACCATTCGAGTGGTGTTAGCAATTTTTATCCGAAATGAGGCTCCGCAAAATGCGTTGCCCTCATTTTGGCAAAAAACTATTGTCGCACAAAACGAGGAAGGGGATTCGCCTCCAGGGATACCGAACGCATAGATTATGGCAGGATTATCCGAGTTAATCGAATCTCGGAATGTCCTGTCGTTCATGACGAGTGTTGTAGTAGGAAACAAAAATGAAGCTGTGTCAAAAGTCACAGCAAATGATAACCCGCTACAGTGTTTTGTAACGGTGTTAGCCAAATTATTTATGCTTCAAGATTTAGTATTTCGAGACTTTTGACGGACCGTCATTTTGGCCGTGTATGTTGGATTATCATCGTTTAATGGTCAGCGTGCAATAAACAGTAACCGCTGTATGCCAAACGGCAGGTTCAGTGGTATGGAGGTCGGTAAAAGTAAAAGTAGGAGGTAAACGCCTACGATAAGCGTTTACCTCCCACTCGATTTGATTGTTTGTTTCGTTATTTTTTGATAACTGGATTACTTCTTAACTGACTTGAAGCGCCAGAAGGTAGCCTCTGACCAACTGCCAGTGCCTTCATCAGCATAGGTAAGGATGAGCTGCTTTGTATTGAGACGAACAATCTCGAACTCGGTTGGAGCAAAGCCACCCTTATTGATAGCATATGGGAAAAGGATTGAACCTGCCTTGGTCTGGAGCTGGCCACATGACCATGGCTGATCGTTAATCATCTTCTTGTTGACTGGATCCCAGTTCTTAATAGAGTAGTCACCAGAGTGGATTGCATTGCCAGCGGCATCATAGCTGGTAACGATACCATCCTTGCCAAAGATCATGTAAGCGTCTGGATCCTCCTCACCTACAGGGCTACCGATAGCAGAGTGCTGCATCTGACCAGCGAGGTCAGCAGGAGCACAAGACCACCAGGTGCCATCACCATTGTCTGCGAAGGTCTCGCCGTCAGCAGCAGTGTAACCAATGTTACCCCAACCGCCACCGTTGAGATCTGTATCCCAGGTCCAAGCGTCCTGAGAAGCAAGCATACCAGCAGGATCTGAGTTAGAGCAGAAACGCCAGAAGGTAGCCTCTGACCAGCTGCCAGTACCAGCATCTGCATAGGTAAGGATGAGCTGGTCGGCAGTAAGGCGAACAATCTCAAACTCGGTTGGAGCGTAACCTCCCTTATTGATAGCGTATGGGAAAAGGATAGCTGGAGAAGGAGTTTGCAGCTGACCTACTGACCATGCCTGGTCGTTAATAACTTTCTTGCTGTCTGGATTGTAGTTAACGATTGTGAAGTTGCCGCTACGAATCTCAGCCCCATCCTTTGTATAGGTTGTAATCTTGCCGTTCTCTGAGATAATCATATAAGCATCTGGATCCTCCTCACCAGTTGGAGAACCAGTAGCGGAATGCTGCATCTGACCGGCGAGGTCAGCAGGAGCACAAGACCACCAGGTACCATCGCCATTGTCTGCGAAGGTCTCTCCATCAGATGCGGTGTAACCGATGTTGCCCCAACCGCCACCGTTGAGTGCGGTATCCCACTTCCAGGTCTTAGCACCATCGTTTGAGCAGATAAGTACCATCTCTGGAGTAAGTTCGGTAGCAACGTGAACATTTACGCTCTTAGAAGCCTTGACCTTAGTACCATCCCAAGAGTGGGTCTCAATATAGATGGTCTGATCTGGATTCTGACCACGAGAAGGTGCCAACACGAAAGTGCCATTAGCTACTCCACTTGAGAGAACGTTCTCTGAACCATCGTCTGATACGGTAAAGATACGTACGATAGCACCTGGATTTGTGAAGAACTTGAAGTAGTTACCATCAGCAGCTTCAGTGGTGTATTCTTCATCAGCAAATTGCTTGTAAGTGAAACCCTGAGCGAGAGTTGCCTCATCGACCAAGCTTCCTGTAGGCATGCTGACACTATCCACTGAAGGATCGCAAGAAGCAAAGATTGCAGAGCATGCCATCAAGCCTAAAATATATTTCTTCATTTTTCGAATTCGTTTTGATTAGGATTTCTTGTATCCTCTCTCCCCTGGGTTCCCCCAGAGAAGAGAGTGGATTAATTACCAACCAGTGTATTCAGAAGAAGCATCCTCCCAACCTGGGTTCTGCTTTACAGTACCGAGGGCGATCTGGGTCTCAGGCATCTTCATGAAACCTGCAGTTGCGTTGTAACGGCTTACATAGCCACCATTGTGAGGTTCATTCTTTCCTTCAGCACCACAATAGTAAACCTTGACATTGGTCTGCTTGTCAAGAGCATCTGCAGCGATGTGCCAACGACGGATATCATTCCAACGGATACCCTCGCAAGCAAGCTCCCAACGACGCTCGTTCTGAAGAGCCTCAAGTGAGTAAGCCTTAATCTCTTCAAGATGAGCACGGCGACGAACCTTATTAATACCCTCCACGTCACCTGTAAGCTCAGCATACATCAAGCAGACATCTGCATAACGAAGGAGCACAAGGTCATGGATATTGCTAAGCTGGAAGTTGTTCTCACCTGAGATATCCCAGTTGCCTGGATACATAAGGGTCTCGAAGCAGAAGACGTATGGAGTCTCATCTGTCTTGAGAGAAGGAACAGAACCGTCATTTTTGGCACATACTGGAGACCACTTCTTTGAGTAGTAGTCAGTCTCCTGTACGAAGTCTGCCCAACCACCCTTAGCATAGGTAGTAGATGCTGACCAGTCCTCAACGGTAGCCTGACGACGCATATCGTTTGGCTCAGCCTTAACCCAGTCAGTAACGAGGTTGGTAGCTACTGGACCAGCACCCCAGCCCTGACCGAATGGGAAGGTATTGGCAACATCCTGACCACCACGAACACCGAAGTGAAGTGCGATACCGTTAGCATAACCGATAGTGGTTGACCACGAAGCCTGCTTGTTGAACTTGATAGCGAACATAGACTCTGGGTTAATGGCATTGTCGTCCTCTACCCACTTAAACTGTATTGGGTTGCCATTCTCGTCCTTTGCGTTCTTAGTATACTCATAATCGTTGACAGTCTTGCTGTTGGTGTAAGCCCAGAGGTTACGGAAGTCAGGTACAAGGTCATATCCTGATTTAAAGGCATCAGTGATGCAATCGACTACACTATCCTTAGCAAGAGTAGAGCCATCAGGGAGATTAACCGAAGCGAGAGGGTTATAAGTCTTGCTGGTAAGTGCGCTGATGTCAGAACCATTGCCATACATGCCAGTGTAGAAAAGCCATGCACGAGCAAAAAGACCTTCAACCGCATACTTGTCAAGATGTCCATTATCCTTCTTGGTTGGTTGCATGATTCGAATAGCGTCACGGTAGTCCTGAAGAATCTGGCCCCATACGTTCTCAATAGTGCCCTGATTCTGATCCTCCTGCTCTGCGCTGATAACCATAGGAACGTTGCCGTACATAGAAGCAAGCTCATAGTAGTAGAATGCACGGAGAGCAAGTGCCTCGCCCTTAGCCTCACGCTTAACTTGATCATTTTGGGCTGGATTACCCAAAATATTAAGAAGGACATTAGCACGAGCAATACCAGCATAACGGTCAGCATAGAACTGGTTGGTCATATCGGCATTGTAGTTACAAATGAGGTCTTCTGCCTGCATCAGCTTATCGTTGGTACCACCACCACCAAGCTGGTCATCACTAGCGAGACAAGCGTAGTAAAGGTATGACATCTGAGGGTTAGCGTGAGTAGTGTTCAAGTTCTGGTAAACACCAGCGAGAACAGCCTCTGCATCAGCCTCGGTAGCAGGGAACACACTGGTAGAAAGCTCGGTGATGTTCTCCACATCATCAATGTCGCAGGAGGTTACACCAAGTGCGGCAACAGCTGCTGTTAATAAGAATATCTTTTTCATTTTAATGTGTTCAGAATTTAGAATTTAACATTTACACCTACCATGTATGTACGTGGCTGTGGGTAGTTACCTACGTCAACGCCGGTAACCCACTTGTCACCGCTGAGAGCCATACCGTTCTCTGGATCCATGCCCTTGTATTCGGTGATGGTAAAGAGGTTCTGTGCGGTAAAGTAGAGACGGCACTGCTGGACAGCCCAGTTCTTCATGAGCTTCTTGAAATCATAACCTACGGTGAGGTTCTGAAGGCGGAAGTAGCCAGCATCCTCAATATAGAGGTCAGAGATTGACTGCCAGTTTACACCGGTGTTCATGTGAGCGAACTGTGGATACTTGTTAGAAGAACCCTCGCCAGTCCAGTAGCTAAAGCACTCGGTGGTATAGTTCTCGTACTCACCGTCAGTGAACTTGCGGTAAGAGCGAGCTACCTGCTGGCCAAGTGCGGCAAAACCAGTGATGTTGATATCGAAGCCCTTATAAGAAGCACCGAGGGTAAGACCCATGGTAACATCTGGAGTTGGGTTGCCGAGGTTGGTCTTATCAGCATCGTTGACGATACCGTCACCATTGACATCGACGAACTTAAGATCACCAACCTTCAAGCCTGCACCCTGGTGAGAGTTAGCAGGATCATTATCCTTGAGAGTGCTGATATAGCTGTTGAGATCAGCCTCGTTCTGGATGACGCCATCGGTCTTGTAGCCCCAGAAGTAACCGATTGGCTCACCTTCCTCAAAGCGTGCCATATCGCCAGTACCCTGAGCAAGGAGGTCATTACCACCGTTGTTGTACTTCTGTGAAGAATTAACCTTGGTAACCTTGTTGTCGTTGTAAGCGATGTTGTAGTTGATGTTGTACTGGAAGTCCTTGCCAATCTTGTCGTTCCAATTGAGAGCTACCTCAATACCCTGGTTCTGTACGGTACCAGCATTCTTCATCATGTGCTTAAAGCCAGTGGTTGGAGAAACTGGTACGGCGAGGAGGAGATCCTTGGTGGTCTTACGATACCAATCGAAATTAAAGCCGAGCTTGCTATTGATGAAGCGAGCATCGATACCGATGTTGATCTGCTCAGAGGTTTCCCAAGTGAGGTCTTCGTTACCGAGACGAGTGAGTGAAGCACCTGCAACTGGCTGATCCTTGGTATTGCCGAATGAATAGCTACTATAAGCATCGAAGCCGAATGCAGCCTCGTACTGGAATGCACCTACGTTCTTGTTACCATTCTGACCCCAACCAGCACGAACCTTCAAGAAGTCCATCCAATTCTGTACGCTCTCCATAAACTTCTCGTTGCTGACTACCCAGCCTGCAGAGAATGAAGGGAAGTAACCCCAACGATGACCGGGAGCAAAGACAGAAGAACCATCACCACGGAAGATAGCAGTAAGCATATACTTCTCAGCATAGTTGTAGTTAACACGGCCGAAGTAAGAGAGTCCCTTGCTATCACCATAAGGAAGACCACTAACTGTAGCCTGACCATTGCGGTTCTTCATCAAGGTCATGTAAGCATGCTCAAGATCGCCTACAGTTGCGTTAGAAGAAGTTGCATTGAGAGAGAAACCATAACCTGGCTTGCTCTGGCCATACTCCATACCAGCGAGGATATCGAAGTTGCTCTTGCCGAGATCGAACTTATAGTTCAAGGTGTGGGTGTTGCTCCAACCCCAACCGAGACCTACCTGGTTGGTAGCCTGATCTGAGGTGCGCTGAGCACCCTGATCATTGATGTGATAGGTTGGGAGGTAAGCACGCCAGCTCCAAGAAGACTGGTTGTAGTTGAACTGACCACGATAAACAAGGCCCTTGATTGGCTGAACCTCCAAGTAAGCGGTGGCGTTGAGACCGAATGAACGGCTCTCGTTGTTAGCTGACTGGTTGTTGATAAGGCTCAGGATAGGGTTGCTTGCGTATGAGGTGAAGGCGAACATACCCATCTCCTTGAGATCTTCATAACCGAAGTACTCACCATTACTATTTTTAATAGGAATGAGAGGGTTAGCACGGAGCATGTTAGAAAGCTCGTTGCTGTACTGGTTGCCGATCTGTATACCCTCATTCTGCTTGTGGCTATAGTAGATGTTCTCACCGAACTTGACAGCGTCAAGACCCTTAGAGGTACGATAGAGGACATGCTCAGAGTTTACGCGGAGAGTGAAACGGCTATAGTCTGACTTAGCGAGTTCACCACCGAAGACACCATCCTGATACTGATAACCGAGACCCAAAGAGAAGGTGCTACGGTCAGAACCACCTGCTACGTTGAAAGCATGGCTGGTAGTAACAGCATTCTTGTTGCGGAGGGCCTCTACCCAGTTGGTACCAGGGTTAGAGCCATTGTTATAAGCTTCGAGCAAGTCGGCGGAGATGAACTTTGACCAGTCGTAAGGAGTCTCACCACTCTGTACGCGAACAAGATCCATTACCTGCATATACTCCTTAGCGGTAAGCATCTCTGGGAGGCGGTAGATGTTTGCCCAACCTACATTGCCGTCGTAAGATACCTGAACCTTGCCAGCCTTACCCTGCTTAGTGGTAACAAGAATTACACCATTAGCTGCAGCCGAACCGTAGATGGCGCACGATGCAGCATCCTTCAATACGTCGATACGCTCGATGTCGGCAGGGTTGAGGTTGTTGATATCTCCACCTGATACGCCATCGATAACGTAGAGAGGCTTGGTATCACCATTGGTACCAGCACCACGGATGGCAATCTTAAAGCCGTCACCTGGCTGACCTGAGTTGGCCTGAATGTTTACACCTGGGGTCTGGCTCTGGAGAGCGCCGAGAACCTGTGTGGTGCTAAGTTTTTGAATAGCGTCACCCTTTACCTCGATGGTAGCACCGGTGACGAGCTTCTTCTTCTGGACACCGTAACCTACGACTACAACGTCGTCGAGGCTCTGGCTGTCCTCGCGGAGGGTGATGGTCATGCCGTTAGCGGCGGCAACTGTCTGAGATGCATAGCCGATGAAGCTGACCTCGAGCTGAGCGCCTGCGGCAACATCCAATGAGAACTTGCCGTCGATATCGGTAACGGCACCATTTGTAGTGCCCTTAACACGGATGTTGGCGCCAATGATAGGATCGCCAAGATCATCAACGACAGTACCGGTAACCTTCTGGCTCTGTGCCTGCACGGTCTGCATCAGACCAGGGGCAACAAAACCAGGAGCACCACTGGCCAGCGCGAGGGTCATGCCTGCGACAAGCCAAGTTTTGTTAGTTTTGATACTCATGTTAATTGAAATATAGTGATGTATGTTTATTATAAAAGCTGTTCAGTGTTCTGTGTGCGCAGATCAGCGTGAAATGTGTGTACTATAGTGTGCTTCTTCTGGGCTTAGCGAAGACAATTATCCCATAGAAAACCCATTTTTAGCGTTGCAAATATACGGATTTTAATAGAGTTCGACAGAATGGCAAGTGGATTTAACATTGCGTATTAACAATTTTAACATTTGCAGATTTTTTTGTACTACTTTATGCAAATATTGTATCACATGATAAAATGATATTACCTCAAATTTATCGTTGATAACTCGTCGTTCTGTGGCCGGCAGTGAGAAAGATAGTGGTCCGTAACCGCCTGTAAAGGGGGATGCTAAGGGAGCGTGTCAAAAACACGAAATATTAAATATTAGAGCATAAATGATAAGGCTGCCCTGGTTACAGAGCAGCGATTTTTAGTATTTATCATTTGCGGCGACTTTGGTATAGCTTCTTATATATTTAAAAGGTGTGGCTTTTTGCCGAAGGATCAATAATTCCGCCAGCGATTGTCCTGCTGTCCGGTGATGGCAATGCATTCCATCTCGATGAGCCAGGCCGGGCGACAGACCGGAGCCAGCGTGATGACACGCGGCATCTGTGGGAGCTTCTGATCGAAGATACGACGCACCACCTCGTAGTCGGCCACATCGCGTAGATAAATGATGGCCTGAGCCACATCCTGCAGTGTCGCACCTCCTTCGGCCAGCAACGTCTCGATATTCTCGAGCATGCGATAGGTCTGGGCTTCGATGTCGCCTACATGTACTACTTCGCCGCGATTGTTGATACTGGCTGTACCACTGATCAGCAGATGACGGCGGTCGCCATATTGTACGGCTGTTCCACGTTCGAACGTTACACCATACTGGTAGGTGGGATTCAGGTGGGTAGGCGCATAGAGATACTGTTGCTGGACGGCATCAAGACCTTCGGCCGTATAGGCATCCATCTGTACACGGCTCTCGGTGATGACGGGTTGACCTCCGATGCCGGTGCTGGCGATATAATGTGTGTCGGGGGTAAGGCGTTGCATCGTGAAGTTGTTGCAGCGGGCTTCGACCATGCCTTTGTAGTTGGTGTCGACATCGCGGATGAAGAACCAGGTACGTAGACAATGATCGGCCAGGTTCAGGCCTTCATGACGAAGGTCGGCTTCGTAGCGTTCCAGAATTTCGCGTGTCTGGCTACTTGATCCTCCGGTTGTCGATTGCAGGTTCGTCGTCCAGATGTGGCGATAGCCATTGTGACGAGTCACGGTGCGGTCGGCCGTCGAAACCACTTCGAGGCCTTCGGTCAGGTATACCCAGAGTGCAACCTTGCTGCCATCGAGAGGGGGCTGACCCACCATCGAGCAGGCGCCTTTCTCGATGCGTTCTGCCTGCAGTCGGGCCTGCAGGATCGGAGCCTGATTGGCAATGTCGCTCAGCAAATAGCGACGCATGGTTACATGTGCCTTGGGTAAACGGCTGAGCAGCATGGCATAGGCCTGTTGCAGCAGGTCAAGCTGATGTTCGAAGCGGCCTTGTCCGGCTTCGACATGTAGCAGCGCATGATATTCGGCAACACCATTTTCGGGAGCAAAGGTGGCCATCTCGGCCCAGGCTTTGTCGCCTAACTTTTCGTTTTTATAAATAATCATCGAATGGATCGTGTATTTTTTGGGGGCTAAGAAATTATCGTGTCATTCCTTCGACATCCATTTGTCGTACCATTCGTACATCGTAGGAGTCCAATGGTCGTAATCGACATGATGGCCATAATTGCGGTACACGTGATACTGCTTAGCTGATTTTACGTTGTTGAAACCTGAGAAATTTGTATGTGGAGGGCAAGTAATGTCCTGCAGACCGATTGCCATGAAGACAGGGCATTCGATCCACTGGGCAAGGTTCTTGATGTCGAAGTACGAGAGCGTCTGATAGAGTTGCTCGTCGCTGAGGCCTAATTCCTTCTGCTTGGCCAAGACAGGCTCTGCCGGCCATGGTACGATGCGGAAATAATCGGGGAAATCGCTCATGAAGGTGATGTAACAAGCGATGGCACGTACGCGATGATCGAGTGCGGCAGCGGCCATCGAGTAGGCACCACCCTGGCTGCCACCTTCGAGGAAGATGTTCTGCGGATCGACTTCAGGCAATGTGCAGAGATAGTCGATAGCACGGCTGCAGTCAAGGTATGCACCACGATAATAATAGGTGGCAGGACTCTGCAGACCGAACTGAATCCAGTCGCCGAAGCGGTTGGTCTTCACCTCTCGGCCGTTCTTGACGATGGTCTCGTCGTTGCGGCCCTGACCGCGGCTGCTGACGATGACGTCGATCCACCCGTTGTCCGACAGATCCAGATCCCATGGTTTGCTGCTGTAGCCCATGTTGACGATGTGTACAGGATATTTCCCGGGCTTCGATGGTATGGTATAGTCAATCTGTATCAGGTCACCGTCCAATCCGCGAACCTGTGCCAGATAGGCTTTCTTTTCGCCCACACGTTCCTTCAGTTCCTTGACGACAGGATTCATAGGCGTAGCAGCCAGTTCGGCACGGGCCTTGTCCCAGAACTCCTGGAAGTCTGGCTGGGCATCGGGTTCAGAAATCACCAGCTCAGGTTCGTAGCCGATGCAGAAATGGTCAATAGACAGCTTGGCACCATAGACTTCGGTGTTGTTGCGTACCACATTCTTCCCGTCGACCTCCACCGTGACATGATAGAACCCTGGTGTATGCGGGAACTTCACGTTCTTGGTCTCGAAGGTGTAGGGGATGGCCAGGCCCTGGCCATATTCTGACCAACGAGACATCTCTTCGCCCTTATCTGACAGGAGGCGGACGATGATCGAATCGACATGCTGAGGCTTATTGGCAAGATTCGTGATCGGGATGGTCAGGTCGAAGGGCTCTTCGCCGTACCACACCAGGTCGCTGTCGCTCGACAGAACGGTGGAGCAGATCGGAGCCAGAGCCATCTCACGAATGAGCTGCAAGGTAGTGCTGTCGCAGGTAAAGACCGAGTTCAGACCTTGCTCTTCCTGTGCAGGATCGCAGACATAATCGTCGTATGGCTGCCAGATCACGTTCTTGACTTGTGCACGTCCGCCCCATCCCCAGATGTTGCAGCCAGCAATCTTACCAGAACTGCGGATGATGTCGAACACATATTTATAATACGCGTCACGGCCCTTGGTCGAAGATCCAGGCGTAAACAGGAAGCGGTCGCGTGGATATCCGAACTCTTCGAGAACCATCGGACGACCGGCCTTCTGCATGTAGCTATAAGCCTCGTCGATGTAGGCCAACGTCTTCTCGCAGGCGACACCCACGTTGTCGACGATAGGATCCGGAGCATCGGCGGCAATGGTCTTGTCGGCATCGTAATTCTGGTTGAACTGGCCAAGCCATCCCCAGTTGTTGGGCCAGATGTGGATGCAGGCGTAGTCGATATTCGGCAGCGTATGGATGGCATTGAACAGCTCCATGTCCTCCTCGCAGCCATTGCGGCCTTCGCTGCCCGTGGTTACAAGGTGATTAGGGTCGAGGCTCTTGATCAGGGTCGATTGCTCGTCGATCCATTCCACAAATTTGGCCTTGTGCAGCGAATCGGCAACGAAGCAACGAGGTTCGTTGGCAATCTCCCAGGCCATCAGTGCTGGCGATTCGGTATAGGGACGGCCGGTCACCGTGTTGGTACGCGATACGATGTAGCGTACGTGGTTGGCGGCAAGTGCCTTGGCCGAGTCGTTGAGGATGAAGTTGCCGGCATATTGCATGTATTCGTACCAGCCGTCGTAGCTGGGCACCGGAGTTTGCTTGAAGTGCTTCATCAGACGACCGTCGGGACCGGGTGTTCCTTCGCCATTGCTCGAGTAGACATCGCCTTCGAAGCCTACCCAATCGAGGTAAGCACCGTAGCCTCCCGACCACTCCCAGGCATTGTTGAAGTAGAGGACGGCCTTCATCTGTCGCTTTTCGAGTTCGGCCATCATGAAGTCGAGACCCTGTAGGATCGTGTCGTTATAGACGCCGGGTTCGAGTTGCAGCTTGGGAGAGATGTGCGAAGGGATGCCTTCACGGCCATCACCGCCGACAAGGACGCGTACATTGTCGATGCCCACCTTGAGCATATCGTCGAGTTCCTGTACGAGACGTTCGCGGTTGCCGCCACGGCCTTCTGAGCCGAGGATGGCTCCGTACCAGAAGTTGGCACCAACGTAGCGATATTCCTGTTCCCCTTGATAGAACTTTCCGTCGCGGACGGTGATGAACGTTGTCTTTTCCTGCTGGTTGCCGCAGGCGGTCAATAAGGCGGCCGATGCAGCCAACCATAATAGCTTTTTCATTGTGTGTGGTTTGTTGTCTTAATGACTATAGTCTCTATAGTGGCTATAGAATCTATAGACTCTATAAAAAATTATAATTTGGTCAGGAATGGCACAACCGGCAGACCCCACATGTTGTGGAGGGCGGTGGTGGTGAAGTTGTGATAATTGTAGCGGATGGCCTGAATGTCGTTGGCCTCAGGACAGGCCAGTTTGAGGATGCAGCCCTGATAATCGGGGTCGTCCCATGCACTCTCGGCCCAGACGATGGCGTTGTGCCAGGCACCGGTGGCATCCTGTGCTTCGAAGCCCTCGATGTCCGAAAGGCGGTCGAAGCCGTCGATGGCGTTCGAGAAGTACAGCTGTACGATCTTACCCTTGGCATTCGGGTTGGCAGCGACGGCACTGCCGGCAATATACTGTACGTCGGCAGGTTTAGCTTCGACGATGCGGGTACGTTCCAGTTCAGGAGCCTCCGCATGGATCCAGTACATCTTATAATCGCGGGCGGCAGCCATGTAGGCCATGCGTTGACCGATCTCGAGCTTCTTGGTACCGTGAATCTGCTTCGTCTCGTAAGGGTAACAGAGGTCGGTAGTGCAGACACAGCCACTATGTGGCAGCGTGTGAGCAATCTGATGCTGTACGACGCGGAAATCTGGGCCGTTCTGTCCATCAACGTCATCGTACCAGTATGGAGGCAGTTCGACGGTATAGATAGGCAGGGTGTCGTCGTTCCACATCTTACGCCACAGATTGGTCATGGCCGTAAAGCGGTCGAGATACATCTCGTGTCGTCCGATGTTCGATTCTCCCTGATTCCACAGGAAGCCCTTGACCGAATACCCGGCCAATGGATGAAGCATACCGTTGTACATGACCATCTTGCGCATCCAGTCGCCATCGTTGAACGGAACGATGCCGTCAGGATAGGTCTCCAGAATTTCGCGTGGCAACCAGCCTTCGACGGTCGAACCGCCCCATGAGCAGTTGATGATGCCGACGGGAACGTCGAGTAAGTCGGTCAGCGTACGGGCAAAGAAGAATCCGAGGGCCGAGAACTTACCTGCATTTTGGGGGACACATTCCTGCCAGCGACCTGGCACACGGTCCTGTGGTTCGTCGGCCGCAATCTTTGGTACGGTGGCCACGCGGATAGACCGACGATACTGGCCGCTGGTGGCCACGGCATCCAGTGCACCCTCGACCGGGCAGTTCCAGAACCCACGCAACGGCATCTCCATGTTGGACTGTCCGGAGCAGAACCATACCTCACCGATCAGTACATTGTCGAGTGTGAGCGTCTGGCCGTCGCCCTTGATGATGAGCTGCTGGGCCGTATACGAGGCGGCGGGAGTCTGCACCTGTACGTCCCAACGGCCGGTTTTGCTGTCGGCCTTGGCCTGATAGGAGTCCGTGCTCCATGAGGTGCTGACCTCGACGGTCGATCCTTTCTGGGCCCATCCCCAGAGACGGGCTTGTGTCTGCTGTTGCAGCATCATATTCGGGCCGATGATTTCCGGCAGTTCAAGTGCCTGCGCATGGAGGCAGGACAGCATGAGGGCACAAAGTCCCCAGATACTCTTTTTCATCTTTAGTCTATTGTCGTTTGTGTGTGTGTTCTGTCGTCAGACAAAAATCTTGTTCTTGTGATAGTTTTCGCGGAAGGTGGTAGGCGAACAGCCCTTACGCTTCTTGAAGATGCGGTTGAAGTTCGACACGTTGTTGAACCCCGAGTCGTAGCAGATCTCGACAACCGATGTCGTGGTGTCGACCAGCTGACGGGCCGCATGTCCCAGGCGGATGTCGATGATGTAGTCCGACAGCGTACGGCCGGTGCGTAGCTTGAAGAAGCGGCTGAAGGCCGTCGGTGTCATTCCGGCGATGTCCGAGACGGTCTGCAGACGGACCTCCTCCTTGAAGTGCTCGTCGATGTATTCCTCGACCTTGCGTACGCGGCGGCTGTCGGCCGTGGCCTTGACCGAGGCGAACGAGGTGGTGGCCAACAGGTGGTAGTCCTCCTCGAGTGACAGCTGGTACAGGACCTCCAGCAGCTTCAGCACACGAGGGAATCCGGGTTCTTCACCCGACAGCTGATCGAGTTTGCTGAATATTCGCATGATGGCCGGAAGGCCAAAGGCGATGCCACGTTTGGCGTTTTCGAAGAGTTTGGCCAACGTAGCCATCTGGCTCTTGGCCAGGAATGTTTCGCCCAGCAGGTCAGGCGAGAACTGGATGATGTATTCACGCACCTTCTTTCCGGCCGCCACGTCTACCAGCACTTCGTCGCCGCGTTGTTCCCAGGCATGTTCCAGGTTACTGCCGATCAGGGCCAGGTCGTACTGTCCGCAGACCTCGATCGAATCGCCCACTACGCGTTGTACACCCGTACAGTTTTCCATGAACGTAAGTTCCAGCTCAGGATGCTTGTGCAGCGGGTAGTCGTACCGCTCCTTCTTGTGGTCGAAGAGGTAGAAACTATCCTGTTCAGAGAGCGGAGTAATTTCGGTGATGATTTTTTCCATAATATAAAATTGGGTTAAGGTGCTGCAAAGATAAACAGTTTGTTCGGAAATTGCAAATTTTTGGCCCAAAAAGACAACAATATAGTATCACATAGAAAAAAATAGGTAAAAAAGTATATTTTTTTTGCTCTTTTTTTTGATATTTTCTACAAAGTACTTATCTTTGCACCCCGTATAAATGCGGAAGGCGAGTCGAATAGCCCCGTCTTCCGTATTTTGTTTTTTGTGCTATATTACAACTGTTTCTCGGGACGGCGATTCGTCGAAACGTCGAAAAACGATCCTCCGGGAAATAAAAAAAACAATAACTATGAAGTTAGGATTTGATAACGACAAGTACATTCGGATACAGTCCGAACACATCAAGGAACGCATTGCCAAGTTCGAGGGTAAGCTCTACCTCGAGTTGGGCGGTAAGCTTTTCGACGATCATCATGCATCACGCGTACTGCCTGGTTTCCAGCCCGACAGCAAGTTGCGTATGCTCAGTCAGCTCAGCGACTCGGCCGAGATCGTCATCGTGATCAGTGCAGCCGATATCGAGAAGAATAAGGTCCGTGCAGACCTGGGCATCACGTACGACGAGGATGTCCTCCGCCTCCGCACCGAGTTTATGAATCGTGGATTCTACGTCGGTAGCGTCTGCATCACGCACTACAACGGTCAGGCCAGTGCCAAGGCCTTCAGTGAGCGTCTGGAGCGTATGGGCATCCGCTCGTGCTTCCATTATATGATCGAGGGTTATCCGCACAATGTAGCGTTGATCGATTCGGACGAGGGCTTCGGTAAGAACGATTATGTCGAGACTACGCGTCCGCTGGTCATCGTTACGGCTCCTGGTCCTGGTTCGGGCAAGATGGCCGTCTGCCTTTCGCAGCTCTATAACGAGCACAAGCGTGGTGTCCGTGCAGGCTATGCCAAGTTCGAGACCTTCCCCGTATGGAACCTGGCCCTGAAGCATCCGGTCAACATCGCCTACGAGGCTGCTACGGCCGATCTGGGCGACGTCAACATGATCGATCCTTTCCACCTCGATACCTATGGCAACATTGCCATCAACTACAACCGTGACGTCGAGATCTTCCCTGTGCTGACTGCCTTGTTCGAGGGTATCTATGGTGAGTCGCCCTACAAGTCACCTACCGACATGGGCGTCAACATGGTGGGCTTCTGCATCTCGGACGACGAGGAGTGCTGCCGTGCGTCGAAGGAGGAGATCGTACGTCGCTACTTCACTGCCCTCGAGAAGTTTGCCGAGGGTCTTACCAGCGATTCGGAGGTCACCAAGATTTCGCTGCTGATGAAGCAGGCCAAGATCACGGTCGAATACCGTTCGGTGGTCGAAGCTGCCCGTAAGCGCAAGGAAGAGAGCGGACACACCTCGGCTGCCATCCAGTTGGCCGACGGTACCATCATCACGGCCCACAGCAGCCAGTTGCTGGGTTGCAGTGCTGCCCTGCTGCTCAATGCTACAAAGCATCTGGCCGGAATCCATCACGAAGTGAAGCTCATCCCGCAGGAGATGATCGAACCGATCCAGAAGATGAAGTTCGAGTATCTGCAGGGCCAGAACGTACGTCTGCACACCGACGAGGTGCTCGTGTCATTGGCCATGCTGTCAACGACCGATCCGAATTGCGGCCGTGCACTGGGTACCCTCCCGCTGCTCCGTGGCTGCCAGGTACATGCTACCGCCATGCTCTCGGAGGTCGACCGTACGATCTTCAAGAAGCTGGGCATCGGCCTCACCTGCGATCCACAGAAGAAACACTGATGAAACACCTCTTTCTGACCCTTTTCTTAACGCTACTTGCTGTCCCTGAAATCTTCGGACAGCGGTGGCGTTATTTTGATCGGGTGACCTTCTACGACGTCTATGCCGGTACGGTCTCGGCCGACGACGCTCCGTTGCCCGATGGTATTCAGCGTATCAACAACTCGCGTGTCACGACGCTCCTCCCCGAAGCGGACCTCGACCAGATGGCCGACAGCCTTTCGCTCGAGGTCACGATCCATGCTCTTTGCGACAACTACGACCGCATCGGGTCGGTCGACCTGGTGCTGATGCCCAAGGATTCGCTGACCTACAGCGACTGCCGGCACCCTAAGCCCAATGGCGGCTACTACCTGGGCCGTCTGGGCGATACCGATCCGGCGATACGTCGCATCGAGGTGGGCCGTTTCATTACGCCCTTCATGAACAAGAATGCACAACTCGACTCGGTTCCCTATCGCTGGGACGTGTCGTTCCTGTTGCCGATGCTTCACGACCGGGCCTTACGCGACACGATGAACTTCTGGCTTGAGCTCCATGTCGAAGGTGTCCCCTATGCGGCCAATCAGCAGATTGCAGGCTGTGCCGGCCGTAACGACGTCTTTGCCGGTACCCTCGACCTGGTGAGCAGCCGTGCGGTGGCCGACGACGTGGTGGCCGACGATATGGCCTCGTACGTCGTTCCGCTTGTCTACGAACGCTACCTCAACAGCTATAACCCGACGCACACCGACGAGGAGGGCACCCTGGCCGCACATTATCGTGTGCACCTCGATCGGCCGTTGTCCGATGCCTTCTTCCTCATGGTCAACTCCAATCACGGTGCCAATTCGGGCGGTGAGGAATACAACCGTCGCCTGCATTACGTGTGGGTCAACGACTGGATGGCCCAGGTCTATCGGCCTGGACGCACCTCGTGCGAACCGTTCCGCCGGTACAATACGCAGTCGAATGGCATCTACGGATCGGGTGAGATGAGCGATGCCTCGTGGCAGTCGTTCAGCAACTGGTGTCCGGGCGATGTGATCGACAATCGCATCATCCGTCTGGGCAGTGTCCCTGCCGGCGATTACGATTTCCGCCTCCTGGTGCCCGATGCTCAGTTCCGTGGCGACGAGGGCTACTTCCCCTTCTCACTCACCTTCTTTGGCCTGGGTGAGGGCCGGTTTGCGGGCATCGATGCCGTCAGCGACGACGGGCCGGTGCGTACGCGTCTGGTGTTCGACGGGCCGATGCTGACGGTCGACAGCCCGGCTGCGGTCAGCGAATGGACGTTGCTTGATGCCGCTGGTCGTAGGCTGATGGTGCAGCCCGGTCCGGCGGTGAACGTCAGTGTCGACCGTTATCCTGCCGGCACCTATATCCTGTTGTTGCTGATGGCTGACGGTGCCATCGAAACCCATAAATTCTTCCGCCCATGATGATGCGTCGTTCTCTGTTATTCGTTCTGCTGTGCCTGCAGGCTTTGCTTCGTCTCGAGGCCCAGGTATTCGTGGGCTATTGCCCGGACGATATTGCCGCCAAGGGCATAGGCAATGCCAACCAGACGGCCACCGTGTCGTGTGCGGCTGCCTTCACGGCCGACGATCTGCTGTCGGCCTATCAGTTGTGCGACCTGGGGATGGTCCGTGTCGGCCTGTCGGCCACCGAGGGCATCAGTTCGTTCCGTGTGTGGGTCAGGGAGCATCTCGATGCCGACAACCTGGCCGAGGTCGATGTCGAGGTGTCGGACCTCTGCATCGGCTGGAATACCGTCGTGTTGCCCGAATCCCTGCCGTTGGCCGGCCACGACACCCTGTATTGTGGCTACGACTATACGCAGAGTCAGTCGAACGTGTCGCTTGTCAGCCATGCGGGGGCCAAGAAGACGCCTCTGTCGTTCTGGATTGCCAACAACGGCAAGTGGAGGGACTATACGTCGAAGTACGGCCCCCTCAGCCTCCGTGCGGGCATCGTCGGTCATTATGCCCATGCGGTGCGGCTGTGCGACCTCTGGCTGGATCTCCGCTGTCAGCCGTTCCGTCCTGACGGACAGGGCTATACGCCTGTCAACGTCAGCGGTACGATACAGAACATCGGCCGCGAATCGCTCGAGGGCGACGTCGCTTTCGGCCAGTATGCTACGTTCGGTTATTCCTTCTGTCCGGGCGATGGGGTCGAGGCTCCGGCTTCGGATATTGCCCATCACTTCACGTTGCCGGCTCCGGCGCCGGATGCTATCGTCATCGATGGCGAACGTACGCTCTACTACGACCTGTACGATGCGGCCTCGGTCAACCAGGCGACGGTCACTCTGGTCGAGGAGTTTACCAGCGAACGCAACGGCTTTGCCCCCCTCGGTCAGCAGCGCCTGCGTGAGGCCTTGGCCCTGGCTACGGCCGATCCGTCAACGCGTTACGTTGTTGTTTCGCATCACGAGGGCTTCGGCCCCGCCGACCCCTGGCGTGTGACGAAGGGCAGCGATTACGACGCTTCGCTTTTCGGCCCCGAACGGCTGACGTTTGCTCCGGCTGCCTTGGTCAATCGCGAGGGCGGAGCCTTCAGTACGACGTTGCCCGTCGATTCGCTTGTGGCCCTGCTCACCGCTGCGTCCCCCCTGCCGGCGATGGCTGCGATCGACCTCGAGGCCTCGGTGTCCGACGGCCTTGTCACGGCCGAGGTGGGGGTGCGTCCCTGTGCGTTGACGTTCTGTGCCAATCCGCAGCTGGTCCTCTGCCTGACACAGGCCGAGGTGGCATCGGTCGGGCAGAAGAACTATTATCCCGACCTGGTGGACGGCGACCGGCAGTACGACGTGGTGCGATGCTTCCTGCACAACGTGACCGGCAGCGACGCCCTGCTGCAAGGGGCTGATATGGCCGAAGTTATGCGGGGCCAGGTGCGTGTGGCCGATTATTGCCCCGAGGGAAGTGCCGACCGGCTGACGTATCGCTACCAGGCGGCGTTGCCCGATGGCCTGACGTCGCTCGAGGGCTGCACACTCGTGGCCTACATCTACGACCGTGGCAATACCAACCGCGTCTTTGCGGTGGCCTGTAGCACAAAACACCTGTAAAAATACGTCGTTTGGACGGCAAAACGGATAAAAACGCCCCGATTCGTCCTGTTTTTTCGCCGTAGGCTTTGTTTTTTACGCCAAAGTCAGTATCTTTGCACCGAACAAACAGTCAACAATCTTTGCCGAAAACATAGTATGATACGACGTATAACCCTTCTCCTCACGTTCCTGTCGCTCTGTCTGGCGGCGTCGGCCGTACAGCACACGCGGCTGTCGGTCCAGTTCCCGGCCGTAGGTCAGTTCACCGACGACCGTGGCTATGGCTACGACCTGTCCACCTCGTGGGACGGCCGGTCGACCGGAGCCTTCTTCTTCAGCGTCAATGTGCCCGACGGCAACTATCGTGTCACCGTGACGATGGGCAGTCGTCGCCGTGCGGCCAGTACTACCATCCGTTGCGAAAGCCGACGCCTGTATGTCGAGAATCTTCAGACCCGCAAGGGTGAGCTGCAGACACGTACCTTCGTGGTGAACAAGCGCAACCTCGACTACTACGATGCCCACGGCCGGCTGCAGCAGGTGCGTACCAAGCCCGGTGAGGCCGCCAAGCTGCACTGGGACGACCGCCTTACCTTCGAGGTGAACGGCGATGCCCCGGCCATCGAACGCATCGAGATTGTGCCCGAATACGATGTGCCCACGCTCTACCTGTGCGGCAACAGCACGGTGGTCGACCAGAGCAACGAACCCTGGGCCAGTTGGGGGCAGATGATTCCGCGTTTCATCAGCGACAGCCTGGCCGTGGCCAACTATGCCGAGAGTGGCCTGGCCGTAGCCACCTTCATCGGCCAGAACCGGTGGGCCAAGATCCTGAGCCGCCTGAAGAAGGGCGATTACGTGCTGCTGGAGTTCGGCCACAACGACCAGAAGACCGACGACCGCATCGGCAACGGTGCCTACTATGCCTTCAGCCATCAGGTCAAGCAGATGATCGACGAATGCCACCAGCGTGGGGCAACGTTCATCCTGTGTACCCCGACGATGCGTCGCAGCTTCGAGGGATCGACCGTGGTGAACACCCACAAGGACTATCCCGAGGCCATCCGGGGCATTGCCCAGCGTGAGGACATCCTGCTGATCGACCTCCAGCAGCTGACGGGCCGCTTCTACGAGGCCATGGGCCCCGAGGCGTCGAAACAGGCCTTCGTCCACTATCCAGCCAACACCTTCCCCGATCAACCCAAGGCCTTGGCCGACAATACGCACTTCAATCCCTATGGTGCCTACCAGATTGCCAAGATGGTGGCCCACGGGCTGCTGCATTCCGGGCTGCCTCTCCGCACGTGCGTCAGCCCCGAGGTAGCGGACTACGATCCGGCCCGGCCCGATGCCTTCGACGCCTTCCATTGGTGTCCCTGTCCGCTGGTCGACCTCACCAAGCCGGACGGAAACTGAGACTAAAAACCCTAACCCCGAAACATCGAAGCCTCGATCCGTCGAGATTTCGATCCATCGATCCATCGACACTTCGATTCATCGATGCTTCGATTCCTCGATTACCCGATCCATTTCAACCCCAATCCCCAGCTTATGACCCCACGAACCCTCTCCTTTGCCCTCCTTGCCCTGTCGGTGCTGCCCCTGGCGGCACAGCAGCGTGATGCCAACGGTATCAACGATACCACGGTCGACAACTATCGGAAGACCGACGACCCGCAGTCGCGTTACGCACGTCCGGTGCCGGGGTCGAGTCGTAAGGGCAACAATCCCGTGCTCTTCCTGATCGGCAACAGTACGATGCGTACCGGTACTAAGGGTAACGGCAACAACGGCCAGTGGGGATGGGGTGCGTTTGCCCAGCAGTGGTTCGACGAGGACCGCATCACGGTCGAGAACCATGCCCTGGGCGGAACCTCCAGCCGCACCTTCTACAACCAGCTGTGGGCCGACGTGCTGGTAGGCGTTCAGGCCGGCGATTATGTGCTCATCGAGCTGGGCCACAACGACAATGGTCCGCTCGATACGTTCACGGCCCGTAACAGCCTGCGTGGCATCGACCCCGATACGTGCGTCACCGTCACGTTGCACGACTGCCGCAACCCCGAGTGGAACGGCCGTGTCGAGACGGTCTACAGCTACGGCCAGTACATGCGTATGTTCATCAACGATGTACGGGCCAAGGGGGCCTACCCGCTGATCTGTTCGCTGACGCCCCGCAACTCGTGGGACGACGCCACGACCATCACCCGTAAGCTCGATACCTTTACGCCCTGGGGCAAGGCCGTGGCCGACGAGATGCAGGTGCCCTGGATCGACCTCGAGGGCGTCAGTGCCTCGCGTCTGGAGCAGTTCGGACCGTGGAAGACCGACTACATGTTCTACTACGTCGACAAGATCCATACCTCGCGTTTCGGAGCCGAGAACAACGCCTACAGTGCGGCCCTGGCCATCCAGCAGTGCCCCGACTGCCCGCTGAAGCAGTACCTCAAGGACCTGACGCCCGTCACGGCCAACGTCGTCCGCCGGCCCGGGCTGCCCGTCGTGTGGCTGTGTGGCGATTCGACCGGTAAGAACACCGACCGCGAGGCCGACGGTATGTGGGGCTGGGGCAGCCAGGCCTACACCGTGTTCGATTCGACCCGCTGCACCTTCCAGAACGAGGCCATGGCCGGACGTTCGTGTCGTACGTACCTCAACGAGCGTCGCTGGGAGAAGGTCTACAACTCGTTGCAGCCCGGCGACATCGTCCTGCTGCAGTTCGGCCATAACGACATTGGCGACATCGACAAGGGTAAGGCCCGTGGTGAAATAGCTACGGCCAAGGACTCGACGCACGTCTATCTGATCGAGGGTACGGGCGAATACGAGGCGGTATACAGCTTCGGGTGGTATCTGAAGAAGATGATAGGCGACGCCCGCGAGAAAGGGGCCATCCCGGTGGTCCTGAGCCTTACGCCGCGTAACGAATGGCCCGGTGGCCGCATCGAGCGTCGCAACGACACCTACGGCCGCTGGTACCGCCAGGTGGTGGCCGAGACCGGAGCCCTGTTCATCGACGTGCATAACATCACGGCCGACTTCCACGACTCGATAGGCCGCGAGGCCGCAGCCGCCTACTACAATCACGATCATACCCACACCAGCCTGCTCGGAGCCCAGCGCAATGCCCAGAGCGTGGCCGAGGGTATGCGACAGATCGGATTCGGAAGGCTGATCCGATAAATCGATAGATCGAAACATCGGTCAATCGAAACATCGAGTAATCGACGGATCGATCAATCGATCAATCGATCAATCGATACCTCGATCAATCGATACCTCGAAAAATCCCCAATCTAATCATCAATCAAATCATCAATATGGCAAATCATCTCGTCATCATGGCCGGCGGCATCGGCAGCCGCTTCTGGCCCATGAGCACCCGCCAGCGTCCCAAGCAGTTCATCGACGTGCTGGGCTGCGGCCGCACCCTCATCCAGCTCACCGTCGACCGTTTCAGCGGCATCTGCCCGCCGCAGAACACTTGGGTCGTCACCTCCCGCGCCTATGCCGACATCGTGCGTCAGCAGCTGCCTCAGATTCCCGAGAGCAACATCCTCTGCGAGCCCGAGCGCCGCAATACGGCCCCCTGCATAGCCTACGTGAGCTGGAAGATAAAGGCTGCCAACCCGAAGGCAAACATCGTGGTGACGCCCAGCGACCACATCGTGATGGACGTGCGCGAGTTCCAGCGCGTCATCGCCTCCGCCCTCGCCTTCACCGCCGACAGCGACGCCATACTCACGCTCGGCATGAAGCCCTCGCGGCCCGAGACTGGCTACGGATACATTGAGGCCGACCTCAGCACGCCCGCCGTGGCGAACAAGGAGGTGTTCCGCGTCGACTCGTTCAAGGAGAAGCCCGACATTGAGACCGCCGAGCAGTACATCCGCCACAAGAACTACTTCTGGAACGCCGGCATCTT
>JAZUEP010000158.1:0-15899 GCA_045640225.1 Bacteroidales bacterium
GTATTACCTAATCTCCATCCCAACCACTCTCTACATCTGCTCCATCAACCTTGGCTTCCAGACGCTCTGCTATTGGATAAGAAACCTGTATCGAGAGCGGAATGAATTGCGGGCAATCAACGAGATGCTGAAACAGCAGCAGGAACTTCACGCAATGCAGATCGATGAAGACTCAACAACAGAAGAAGAGAAGCAATGCATCCTTCATTCCGATTATAACAATCAGAATATTATTATCCATCCCCGCAGCTTCATCTATGTGGAGTCGGTGGGTAACTATGCCGACGTTTGCTATATTGACAACGAACAGCTAACAAATACAACAATTCGCACTACCATCCGGCAGCTGAAGGACGACCTCACGGGCCACGATTTCATTGTGCAATGCCATCGTGGCTTCCTCGTAAACCTTGAATATGTGGAATCAATGGAAGGGGCAAACGGCCGCTTCTTCCTCAATATGTTCTATACGGACAAGAAGATACCCGTGTCGAGGGCAAACAAGACTGCAATCAAGGAAACCTTGTCAACCCTTTAGCAAGGCACTGAGGATCTTGATGGGGTACTTCAGGTAGATCTTGAAGCGGTTGGTGGGGATGCCGAGGTCGCGGCAGGCAATGAGGTCCTCCTCGGTGCCCAGTACGCGGCTCTTCATCGAATCGGTGCTGGCTCCACCCATGCGCATGGTCACCACGTCGAGGTGCAGGTAGCGCGATTTCAGCCGATGGCGCAGGCAGATGCGCGTGATGAATTCGTAGTCGGACGAGATGCGCATATCGGCACGATAGAGGCCGTAGGTGGTGTAGACCTGCCTGCGGACGTAGAGCGAGGGATGTGGCGGCATGAAGCCGTAAGGGGCAAGCCAAGGCCGATACAGGCGGCCGGAATAATAACGTACGCAACGCGACAGGTTGTCGGGCCGTACGTAATGCACGTCGCCATAAACCACCTGCAGGGTCTCGTCTGTCGCGAAGGCATCGACAATCTGCTCGATGACCGTCGTCGAGGTGAAGAAGTCGTCCGAATTGAGGATGCCCACCACGTCGCCCGTACAGCGCTGCACGCCCTTGTTCATGGCGTCGTAGATGCCTTTGTCGGGTTCCGATACGAGGTGCAGACGGCCTTCGAAGCGTGGCTGCCACTGGCGCACGATGTCGAGCGTTCCGTCGGTCGAAGCACCGTCTATCACCCAGTATTCGATGTCACGATGCGTCTGTTCGAGCACCGAACGCAGGGTGTCGGCTATGGTGCCGGCACTGTTGTAGGCAACGGTAACGATCGAGACGGTCATGAGTGGCGGTTGAGTTTGACGGTGAGTGTACGGCACAGCAGCTGCCATGCCAGGTAGAGTCGGTAACGGATGCGGAACGACAGCGGCTTATGGGCGTTCAGCGCACCGGTGGTCTGGGTCTGTTCGTGGCGACGGTAGAGTAGGAGCGGCTCGTCGAGCACCCGTACGCGTCCCATGGCGAGGGCGCAGACAAACAGCCAGTTGTCGTGCGTGCAGTAGCGTCGTTCGGGCGGGAAGGGCAGCGAGCGTTGCAGCTGGCGTCGGGTAAGGGCCAGGCAGCAACCCAGGTAGCCGAACTTGACGAAGTTGCCCAGCAGGCCACGATGCACGCCACGGGCAGCATAATAGTCCGGATGCGTCACATGGAGCTCGGCATCGGTGATGCAGGCGTTGCTGACGCAGAGGTCGTACCGTTCGTCGCGCAGGGCGGCCAGCATGGTTGTGACCTTGTTGGGCATCCACACGTCGTCCTGATCCGACAGGAAGATGTAGTCGCCCTGGGCCTGACGGAGGGCGTGTTCGAAGTTCGAAGTGTAGCCGTGCGTGCCGGGGTTCGAGGTGATGCGGATCGGAACGTCGGTACCCTGGCTGACCGTCTGGACGATGGCCAGTGTCTGGTCGGTCGAAGCGTCGTCCGAGACTATGATCTCGTCGTCCGCACCCAGTTGGGCGAGGATTGACTGCAGCTGTTCGGCAATGTGCACCGCGCCGTTGTATGTAGCCAGGCAGACGGAGATCATCGGGTGGTTTGGTTGGAGTGGAGAGCTTAGAGTTTAGGGTTTAGAGTTGACCACCTCCTGCCAGATGTCGTAGCGCTGCTGGCTGAGGGCGTGGCGCGAGTAGCGGCTCTCGAAGACGTTCTGTGCCTCGGTGCAGAGGCGGTGGTGCAGCTGGGCATCGGTCATCAGGCGCTCCAGGGCACGGGCGAACGATTCGGGCGTGTCGGCTATCAGGCACGACTCGTCGTGGGTCAGCGCAATGCCTTCAACGCCCACCGTGGTGGTGACGATCGGGGTAGCCAGGGCCGAGCCTTCGAGTATCTTCATGCGCATGCCGCTGCCCGACAGTATCGGTACTACCATGATGCTGCCGCGAGCCACGTCCTCGAGGTGCTCTACGAAGCCCGTGATGTGTACGTTCAGGTTGCTGCGGTTGGCCAGGCGGATCCACTCCTCCGTCCATCCTTTGCCTATCAGGTCGAGGCCCGTTGCCATTCCCGGCCGGCTCCAGTCGATGCGGGGCAGTACTTCGCCCAGCAGCCAGCGCAGGCCTTCCTGATTGGGCGTATGGGCATAGCCGCCTATGAAGAGCAGGCGACGGTTCCACGGTTGTGGTCGCAGTGCGGGGGTGCTGACGGCCAGCGGCGAGCTGTAGATGGGCACCGTCACGCCCTGGTGCAGCAACTGCTCGCGGTCAGGGTCGGTCAGGGCTATCACAGCGTCGTATTTGTTCAGGTCCTCGGTTTCCTCGCGGGCAATGAAGTCGCGTAGCTGGCATTGCTTGCGCGTCAGGGTGTAGGGCTGCAGGAAGCGTTCGTTGCGCACGCGTCGCAACTCGTGGTGCACAAACACCTTCTTCATTGTCTTGGGCAGGAGGTCGGCAATCTTCAGGTAGGGGTAGAACTCCACCTGCACCAGGTCCGGCTGCTTCTCGTCCAGTATCTGCTGTATGAAGCGACGGAAGTCCTTGGTCATGTAGTAGCCGTAGTGATCCAGCAGGCGATGCACCTGGAAGCTGCGGCTCTGTGCACGGAAGTGCAGGTTGAAGGCGCGGATGGCCTTGTCTATCACGAAGCGCGGATGACGCAACTGGCGCCCGTAGCTGTAGGGCCTCAGGTCCACGTCGGGCCACAGCCGCTGCAGCTCGTGCATGGCCGACATCGTATTCAGTGCATTGACCGGGAAGAGTAGGGTCACCTCGTTCTGACGTCGCAGCTCCTCGACCATATTGAATACGCCCTGTGCGCCACCCGATGTGAGTGGATAGGGCAATACGATCGATGCAATGACGACTTTCATCCGTTAAACTGACGTTTTGAGGTGTTATTTTGTACCAGAATTGCTTATAATGCGGGGCAAAGTTACAAAAAAATGGTTGATTTGCCAAAAAATGGGCCTCAATATTGTCAGTTCATATATTTTTTTTGTATATTTGCACACCTAATGTCACAAATGTCACAGCATGAAACAGAATTTTGCTTTTATCAGTTATAACCATCGCGACGTGAAGCATGCCCAATGGCTGCAGAAGAAGCTCGAGTCGTACAAGCTGCCGGCCGAGATCCACAACGAGTTCGAGGACACGCGTTACCTGCGCCCCGTCTTTCGCGACCAGACCGATCTCAACACCGGCATCCTGGCCAATACGTTGCGCGACCAGCTCGAAGCCTCGAAATTCCTGATCGTGCTGTGTTCGCCCAATTCGGCCAAGTCCGAGTGGGTGTCGAAGGAGGTCGAGTCGTTCATCAAGTGGGGTCGCCTGGATTGCATCATCCCGCTGATTGTCGACGGTCAGCCCAACTGCTACAACCCCGACCTGGAGTGCTTCCCTGCCTACTTGCGGCAGTATACCAAGGAGCATCCCGAGGACGAGCTGCTGGGCATCTCGTTCAGCGAGGTGGGCAAGGAGAAGGCCTTTATCCGCGTCGTGTCGAGGATGCTCGACGTCTCGTTCGATACCCTCTGGCAGCGCCACGAGCGCGAGCGTCGTCGTCGCATCGCCCTCTGGTGCACGCTGACGCCCGTGGTGCTGGCCCTGATGTACTGGCTTATGGTTCCCGTCCGTCTTACTGTCGACGTGCACGATGCCCCGCACCACCTGCCCATCGAACGCAACGACCAGGGCCACGTCGGCCTGCTGACCATCGGCGACACCGAATATGCCCTGACCAGCCTCGATACCACGCTGACCACCACTCCGATGCCAGGTTATCGCCGACTGACCGACCTCAACGTCCGCTTCGAGGCGCCACACTATTACGAGGCCGTCCAGACCGTGGCGCATCTGGGTGCCGGCCTTGCCAACCAGACGTCCATCAGCCTGCAGCGCGACGATAGCTTTGCACGCCTCAGCGGCCGTGTGCTCGACTTCGTGACCCGTCAGCCCGTTGCCGGTGCGCGCGTCATCACCGATCGTGGCGCCTTCGAGGCTCTGACCGACGAGGCTGGCCATTTCGACCTTGTCTACACCCTCGACCAGCAGCGCGAGGCACGTCCCTTGCGCATCGAGTGCGAGGGTTACACCCCCTTCGATAGCGACGAGGAGACGGTCGACGTCGACGTCACCTACACCCTCCGTCCCCTGAAGTAATTCGTAATTTGTAACTCGTAATTCGTAATTAGTACTAAGTACTTAGTACCTCGTAATTTGCATTCCGTCATGGAATCTTTCCAACTGATCGTCGGATTGGCCTCCTTGCTGATCTGGATTTATGTCGTCTACTGCATCTTTTTCAAGCAGATACTGGTCGATCGCATCCTCTCGCGCGGCCGCTATTGGCACATTCTGGTCATCTTCCTGCTGGTGGCCCTGGTGCCCTTTGCCATCGCGGCCGTAGGCCATCTGTGCGGCTTGCGCAACCTCGACCTGCTGTACAATACCTACATGTATACGCCGGCCGACATCCAGGAGTTCCAGGCCGAACGTAGCCAGAACACCGAGTCGCCCAGCCTGATCACCACGGTACTCTATCAGTTCCGCGGCTTCGGCAATCACTTCTATGCCGGCACCGAGACGGGCAAGGTCTGGGCCCTGGTGATTGGCATCCTGGGCACGATCCTGTTCAGCGGCCTGCTGATACCCAGCGTCCTGAGCGTCATACGCATGCGTTCCGACAACTGGCAGTACGGCAATGCCCGCTACAACATCCAGCGCTCGCGCTATGCCGTCATCCTGGGCGTTACCGACGATATCCCCGAACTTGTCCATCGCCTGCTGTCGTCGAAGGAGAATCCCGTCTCGTACGTCATCATCCAGTCGCAGCAGAACATGTTCAACTATCGCATGTCGCTCCAGGAGTACCTCAGCAAGGGCGACGAGTTCCGCACCATCCTCTATCATGGCGGACGCAACACGGCACGCGAGCTCGAGGACCTTCACCTCGAACGCGCCACCGAGGTCTACATCCTGGGCGAGACGGCCTTCGAGCGCGATTCAGATCACGACTCGCTCAACATGCAGTGCATCCGTCTGATGGCCGATTACCTCAAGGACAAGCGTCGCCGCAAGCGCCTCAAGTGCTACGTGCAGTTCGACTATCCCTCCACCTTCAAGTCCTTCCAGTTCAGCGACCTTACCGACGTGGTGAAGAGCCAGGTGGAGTTCATCGCCCTCAACCGCTACGAGATGTGGGCCCAGCGTGTGCTCGTCCAGTCGGGCTTGCCCGGTGCCGAGGATTATAGCCCCCTCGAAGGCTCGCATCGCCTCAGTGCCGAGAGCGACAAGCACGTCCATCTGGTCGTCGTGGGCTTGTCGCGTCAGGGCGCAGCGCTGGCCATCCAGGCGGCCCATGTGGCCCATTACCCCAACTTCGTCAGCCGTGGTCACCGTACGCGCATCACGGTGATCGATGCCTCGGCCGATCGCGAGAAGGACGTCCTGATGGCCCAGTACGAGAATCTGTTCGACCTCTGCCGCTGGCGTTCGTACGACGCGTCGAAGGTTGCCGACCCCGACGAGGTGGAATGGCACAATGGCGGCGACGACAACTTCATCGACCTCGAGTGGGAGTTCGTGCAGGGCCGCATCGAGTCGGCCGAGGTACGCCAGTGGTTGCGCCAGGCAGCCACCCGTCCCGATTCCATCTTCACGCTTGCCGTCTGCTTCTCCAGCCCGCAGCAGAGCATGTCGGCCGCCTTCTACCTGCCGCGCGAGGTCTATCGCCATGCCGTGCAGGTGCTGGTGTGGCAGCAGTCGCTCTCCGACATCATCACCAACATCTCGGGGGCCGGCAGCAGCGAGCAGGCCCGTCAGCAGATGCGCTACAACCGCCTGCGCCCCTTCGGCATGTCCGGCCAGAACTTCGTGGGCCCAATCATCGACTATCGCCTGGCCAAGCTCATCAACTATGCCTATTGGCGCATCGACGACCTGCAGCTGGCCCATGTCAACGACATCGATCCCGCCACCGGCCTGCCCAATCAGGAGTCGTTCTGGCGGCAGTCGGCCGTGGTCGATCAGTGGTCAAGCAACTACAACGCCCAGTCCGTGCCCGTCAAGCTTCGTGCCCTGGGCCTCGACCTGCGTACCTCGACCATCGACGAGATTCAGCGCACCTTCAGCCAGCACGATGCGCAGGAGATCATCAACGTCGAGCACAACCGCTGGAATGTCGAGAAGCTGATAACCGGTTACCGCGCCCTGACCGACGACGAGAAGAACGACTTCGGGCAGAAGCGCGGTACGATGGAATACAGCGAATACAAGAAACACAAGAAGGCCCTGCAGAAGGGCTGGGAGATGGCGCATCTCGACATCTGCTCGATGGACGAGCTCAAGGTGGTCGATGCCCCGGCCGTCGAATACGACCTGTACCTGACGCGCGCCTATCCTAACATCGTCCGCCTGTGGCGACAGGGCGTACTCAGTTCTGTTTGAGCAGCATGATCAGCTTCAGCGCCAGGTCGAAGAAGATCAGCTTCGGTGCCCCGTTCTGGGCAATGTCGCGTTCGGCCTGTGCCAGCTCGTTCATGATGCCCTCCACGTTGCGCTCGTTCACGAAGGGGTGGAAGCGCGTCGCAAACTGCGCCTCGTCCGGCTCCTGATAGTTCAACGTCTGGCCCGGTGTGGCCTGAGCGGCGGCCTGCGATAGGTCGAAGTTCAGGATGAAGTTCTCGCGTACCTGAGCCTGGGCGTACTGCAGGAAGTCCTGCTGGCGCTGGCGGCCCAGGTCGGCCATTTCGAGGCTCCAGTCGCGCATGTCGAAGATCTTGCGGGCGTACGACAGGCGCATCATCGCCATGAACTTCTCGAGGAAGTACCGCCGGTCGTCGTCGTCCAGCCGTGGCTGCATCCAGCGCGGATCCAGGTTCTGCAGGTTCAGGCGCTGACAGCGACTCAGTATCGTGCCCAGCACGCGGTCCGGGTCGTTCGATACCAGTAGGAAGTAAGTCTTGGGATAGGGTTCCTCTATAATCTTCAGCAGCTTGTTCGAAGCCGTCTCGTTGATCTTCTCGGGCAGCCAGATGATCATCACGCGGCTGTCGCTCTCGTAAGGCTTGACCGACAGCTTGTGGATGATCTGTTCGGCCTCCTTGCGGTAGATCTGTGCCGCCTTGCCCTCCGTGCTGATGTACTTCACCCATTCGGCGTATGTCATGTCGGGCCGACGCGTCAGCATGTCGCGCCATTCGGCCAGGTACTCGTCGCTCACGGCCGCGTCGTCGCCCGACTGGCCCTTGCGGTTCACTACCGGGAAGACGAAGTGCAGGTCGGGATGCTGCAGGCGGTGAATCTGTCGGCAATGCGGACACTGCTCGCACGCCTCGCCCTCGGGCGTATGTGTCTCGCACAGAATGTATTGTGCGGCGGTGAGCGCCAGCGACAGGGCACCCGATCCTTCGCGTCCCGATATCATCAGGGCGTGAGGCATACGGTTGTTGTCTATGGCTTCGCGCAGGCGTTGTGCGGCTTCCTGCTGGCCGGTAATGTCGCGGAATAACATGGGTCGAACTTCACATTTTTGCGCTGCAAAGATAGCGAAAAGCAGCGAAACCGCCAAATATTTTCGCCGAAAAATTTGCATATCTCCGCAAAACCCCTTATTATATACATCCGCCGCTGCAGGAGCTCCACCTGGAGTTACGCCTTACAGCAGACATAGCTGAAGAGAAAAGGCTTATAAGAGAAGAAGTTAAGCGGACAAAGCGAAGGTCGAAGCGTAACCCGTAACCCGTAACTCGCATTTTTAAGGTCACACAAACACGGCCTTCGCCACTCTCCTTCTCCTTAGCGTACCATATTTATATATACTATAATTTAAAGCAAATTATAAATATACAATTATTAGTATAAATATTATAAGAAAGCTTAGAGTGAAGGTATGTGCTAAAAATCGCGAGTTACGGGTTACGGGTTACGCCTATGCCTCAAAAAGCAGCATCGATAAACTTATAAATAATTAATAATGAAGAAGATAAAGAAACCCTCAGTCGGTCCGAAGACCGTAACCCCTCTGCAACAGCTCTGGGAATCGACACCCGAAGCGTACCACAAATACCTTGCTGGGACTCTCCCTTCGCCCTCTTACCCCAGGGGCATTTGCGATGCGGCACATTTGCTTCGCGATACAGCCTGGGAGGAAGCCAATTAGTGGAGGATGACAGAAATATACATCTTCGCTGCGGGGAAGGCTTTTCGGGCAGCAAATTGCTCTTCCTCGTTTTGAGGAAGGGCGTTTCGCCAGCAAATTGCGCTTGCTCGTTTTGATGGACACTTTTTCGCCAGAAGATTGCGCTTCCTCGTTTTGAGGAAGGGTAGTCTGCAAGAAAAATGGGCATGCTCGTTTTGAGGAAGGGTATTCTGGAACAAAAATACTCTTCCTCGGGGCGGGGAAGAGTAGTTGGGGAGAGAAATGGGGGCGCTCGGGGTGAGGGGAGGGAGTAGCGCAATGTATTGCGCTACACTGGAACATGGCCGCTGAATAGCGGCGGGAGCGGGACAAGCAAAACCGGCAGCGCAAGCGGGGCAAGCTAAACCGGCGGTGCGAGCGGGGAAGCTAAACCGCGGCAAATGGGGAAGCAAGCGGGGCAAGCAAGACCGGCGGCGAGAAGCCCATTTTTAATTTTTCATTTTTAATTTTTAATTCTCAACACGCTGGCGTGGCCATTCACCGTGACGACGTAGGTGCCGGAGGGGAGGTGAAGGCTGAAGGTGCGGACCTGCGTCTGCGAGGCGACGTGCTTGCCATCGAGGGTGCAGATGGTGAGCGAGGAGGGCGATGGGCTGCTGAAGGTGAGCGTGCCATCCACAACGTCGAGCGTAGCGGGAGCCACGGGCTGCGTGAGGCCTTCGGTGCCGGCATCGACGGCGGAATAATAGAAGTAGCGCTCCTCGTGCCGGGTCTCGGCGCCTGACGGGTCGAACTCCTGATATTCGTAGCTCAGCGGCTTGTCGTTGTAGTATCCGAGCGAGGTCAGGCCCATCACGTCGGGAGCCATGGTGTCGAGGTCGTAGGCATAGGCCTGGCGTGTGGTCATCCAGAACTCGCCCCGGGTGAAGTCGTAATCGTAGGTGCGCGATTCGATGACGTTCGAATGGGCATCGTAGCGCTTCGACCACTTCTCGTGGTACGAGAAGTACGGGTTGCCATCCTCGGAATAGGTGTCGAGCTGGTACTCGATCATCTGGCCCGTCTCGTCGAACTCCTGCTGGAGATCCTCTGCGAGGAAGAAGTCCTGGACCTCGGGAATCCAGTAGCTGGTAAGGCGGCGAACGAGGCGATACGACTCGTCGAATTCGTGCTGGATCTTACGGCCATAGCTCCAGGTGCCGCTCTCGTCGTCCCAGTTCTCGAGTTCGAGGGTGAAGACCTCGGCTACGCCATCGAACATGAAGCCCTCGGAGCAGCCTTCGTCGTAGATGAAGCCTGACTCCTTGATGTGCGTGGGGATGAAACGCTGCTGCGAGGCGTCCCAGCGGCTGTAGTCCTCGTAGACGATGCTGCCGTGGTCGTCCTTGCGCGTCAGGATCAGCCAGCCTTCCTGCCATTGCTGCTGGTCGCTGTCCCATTGCTCGTATTGCGTCTGGGTGACCGTGCCGTCGTCGGCATACGTGTAGTCGGTATGGTAGAAGGGGTGCTGCCACTGCTGGGTGTCGGTATCCCAGGCGACCTGCTCCTGCGACACGATGCGGCCCTGCTCGTCGTACTGGCGGTCGATCTTCTCCTTGTACGAATAGATCCAGTCGTTGGCCTCGGCCGACCATGTGGCCTGTGCGCTGTAGGTCCATTCGCAGTTCTCGTCGTAGTCGTGCTCGATGAGGTGGCCCCACGACCAGGTGTCGTAGGTGTCGTTCCAATCGTCGAGCGAGACGCTGCGGAGTACCATGGCCACGTCGCCCCACTCGGACGGATAGTAACGGTAGACGTCCTCGCTATGGTGGCTGCCTTTCCAGCGCTGGGTGGCGGAATTCCAGTTGTAGTACTCGCTCATGACCTCGGTGTGGTGCTCGTCGTACTCGGATGCCGACTTGTAGCCGTAGTCGTACAGGCCGTTGAGCGAGTAGCTGACACGATACTCGTGGTAGGTGGTCCGGTACTCCCAGATGTTGTCGCCATAGAACCAGCGGTGCTCCTCGTTGAACTCGGTGGATATCCACTGGCCGTCGTGGTAGGTGAAGTTCTCGTACATCATGGTGTAGCGATGCTGGAGGTCGTTCCTGACGTGGCGACGGCGGAGGGGTACGGGCTCGCTGAACCGGACTTCGTACCAGGTGGTCTGAATCACGTCATCGTCCAGATAATCAACTTCGTAGTGCTCGTAGGGATCGGAGGGTTGCCAGCTGTCGTCGTCCCAACCCAGGTAGAGGGTGTACGATACTTCGCGTCCCTGCTCGTCGACCTCGCTGATGGCGACGCCCCCCCGGAAGCGCCAGTCGTGGTGCTCGGCGTCCCAGGTGGCACTGCCGGTGATTATCTGATTGCGGGCGGGGTCGTAATAGCCTTGGTAGACGGCTGTGATGGGCACGTAGTCGGTATCGGCATAGGCGTAGCTGATGATGGAGGTGACCAGGTTGTCGTCGTTGTAAGTCGTCACCTCGCGCGACTGTGGGAGCCAGGCCAGGGTGTCCCACTTCAGCTGCTCGTGGGTGAGGATGTTGCCGCGGTCGTCGTAGGTGAAGAGCTGCTTGGTGTCCTGCAGGCTTACGATGCTGTCGAGGCGCTCCTTGTAGGCAGGCTGGTCGGCCATTGCGCGCTGAGGGGCGGTATGCTGCGGGGCGGCAGGCAGGTAGGCGGCGGGTTGTGCCTCGCCGGGCTTGGCGCCGGGCATCTGGGGATGGGTGTAGAACTGGGCCTTGCGCTGATCGGATTCGCGCTTCAGTTCGTAGCGCAGGCGGTCGGCCATGCGGTCGAGGTCGGTGGGTACGGCCTCGGCGGCCGGGGTTGCACTGAGGGGAGTGAAGAGGGGGAGTAAGAAGGGTAATAAGAACAAGGGTTTCATGGGGGGTAATTTAGGGATAATAGGGATGATTTTAGGGATATTGGGGATATTAGGGATATTAGGGATATTAGGGACGTTACCTACGCCGGTCGGATTCGGGGTTCGTCAACCGAAACTATCGTCCCTAAAATCCCCAAAATCCCTAAAGTCCCTAAAATCCCTTTGACCAATCTACCTCTCCTTGATCACTCCGTGGCGGTAGGCGACGAGGAGCTTCTGGAGGTTCTGGATCTGCTCCTGCAGCTCGTGGCCACGGTCGGTGTCGCGGACGCGCATGCGATGGTACTTGAAGTCCTCGAGCTGGACGCGCGAATGGACGTCGGCACCGGTGCGGATGGCCTTGTCCTTCGACTCGAAGTGCTCGTGCTCGACGAGCTGGAGGCCGTGGCTGTTGTAGATGAGGGTGTAGCCCGAGATGCCGGTGGTCTCGTGGTAAGGCTTGGAGAAGCCGCCGTCGATGACCAGACGGATGCCTTCGGCACGGAGTGGCGACTCGCCCTTGTTGGTGCGTACGGGCACGTGGCCATTGATGATGTGGGCGGTATGCGGGTCGAGGCCGAATTCGCGCAGGATGTATTCGCACGTCTGGCGCTGGTTGGCCAGGACGAAGAAGGCGCCTTTCTTTTCGGCGTAAAGCGACTGATCGGCAATGAAATAGCGCTCGAACGTGGTCATCTTGTCCTTGTTGAACAGCGGCGACTTAGGACCGCACCAGAGGTAGAGCATGTAGTCGAGGGCATCCTGCTGCTTCTTCGATCCCTGAGGGGCGAAATAGGCATTGCGGATGACGCGGTCGACACGCTCCATCAGGGCGCGACCCTTGACCATCTGGCCATCGACCTCGACCTCCTCGAAGGTGCCATTGTCGGTCATCGGGATGGCGGCATGGAACATGAGGTTGCCGTCGCGCACCAGGAAGAGCGAGCCCTTCTGGTAGAGGAGGCGCAGGTGCTTCTGCATCTCGCTGGAACGGCGGAACGAGTGTGCCAGCTGCTCCATGACCTCCTGCTCGCGCTGGCAGAGGGCGTAGGGATCGTCGGGGTTGAGCGAGGGGAGGTGCTTGTCGAGCAGCTCGTACTCGTGGCCGTCGATGGTGATGACGCCACGCTCCTTGTCGATGAGGTGGAGCATGAGGCGGTCGTCCATCTGATACTCGGGGTGGCGCCTGATGATCTGGCCTTCGAGTTTGAACTCGATGATGGAGATGGCCTTGTGCATCTTGGCCATGAGCTGTGCCGAACGCTTCAGGCGGGGGTTGTTCTCGAAGTCCTTGGTCTGCCACAGCAGGCAGGGGTCGTTGCCATAGACCTCCATGGCCATGTTGGCCAGCGGCAGGAGGTTGATGCCGTAGCCCTCCTCGAGGGTCTCGACATTGGCGTAACGGATGGAAATGCGTAGCACAGAGGCGATCAGGGCAAGATTTCCGGCCGCAGCGCCCATCCACTCGATGTCGTGGTTGCCCCACTGGATGTCGAAGTTGTGGTAGTTGCTGAGGGTGTCCATGATGCGCCAGGCACCGGGGCCGCGGTCGAAGATGTCGCCCACGATGTGGAGCGAGTCGATGATAAGGCGGTGGATGAGGGTGCAGATGGCGACGATCAGGTCCTCGGAGCGGCCAATCTCGACGATGGAGTTGATGATGGCGTTGTAGTAGTTCTGGCGATCGGGCTCGGACTTCGACTCGTGCAGCAGCTCGTTGATGACGTAGGCAAAGTCGGTAGGCAGCAGCTTGCGCACCTTCGAGCGGGTGTACTTGACGGTGACGAAGCGTGCCACCTCGACCACCTGGTGGAGGGTCATGCGGTACCAGTCGTCGAGGTCCTCGTCGGCCTGCTGGCGCATCAGGGCGAGCTTCTCCTCGGGGTAGTAGATCAGGGCGCAGAGCTCGCGCTTGTCGCTCTCGCGCATGGACATGCCGAAGATGTCGTCGACCTTGCGACGGATCTGTCCGGAGGCATTGCGCAACACGTGGATGAAGGCATTGGCCTCGCCATGGATGTCGCTGAGGAAGTGTTCGGTACCCTTGGGCAACGAGAGGATTGCCTGCAGGTTGATGATCTCGGTAGCAGCAGCGCTGACCGTGGGGAACTTCTCGGCCAGAAGTTCGAGGTATCGCTGGTCGGACTTGACGTCTTCGATGGTGTACATGATGTGGTAATTTTACAAATTACAAATTACGAATTACGAATTACGGGGCTAGAGCAAAAGCTTGAGCAATTACAAATTACGAATTACGAATTACAAATTACGGGGCTTCGGCAATTATGAATTATGAATTCTCAATTATGAATTAAACCTCCGGATGGCGTCGCAAACAATGTAGTTTGAGCCGCCGACGAAGGTGATTCCGGGCTGGCTGAGGGCGGCATCGAGGGCGGCATCGACCGTGGGGTAGACGGTGCCGTGGAGGCCGGCCTGGAGGGCCATCTGGGCGAGGTCGGAGGCCGGCAGGGCGCGTGGGGTAGGGGCGTTGCACCAGTAGTAGCTGGCCGCCCGTGGCAACATGGCGAGGACGGCGGCTACGTCCTTGTCGCTGACCATGCCGAAGACGACGTGGAGCGGCTGACCGGCATCGAGCAACGACTGCATCTGAGGCGCCAGGTAGGCAAAGCAGCCGGTGTTGTGGCCGGTGTCGCAGATGACGCGCGGCTGACCGTCGGCCGTGCGGCTGAGCACCTCCCAGCGGCCGCGAAGATGGGTGAGCTCGACGACACGACGGAAGCCGTCGGCCAGCGCCTGGTGCGGGATGTCGAGGCCAAGGCGACGCAACTGATGGACGGCCGTGATGACGGTGTTGGCATTGCGCGGCTGGCAGTCGCCACAGAGGGGGCACTCGAGGGTGAGGTCCTCGGCCGTCTCGTAGACCATGCGGAACGTCTCGTGCCGCACCCAAGGGATCTGCGGACGGTCGCAGGCAAAGTCGAGCATCTCGACCTCGTGGAGCTGGGCATTCTGCTCGAAGGTGAAGCGTACGCGATCGTCCTCGCACTCGCCTATGACGCAGGGCACTCCGGGCTTCATGATGCCGGCCTTCTCGGCCGCGATCTGGGGCAGCGTGTCGCCCAGGAACTGTGTGTGGTCGAGCGAGATATTGGTGATTACCGAGAGTATCGGGCGGATGATGTTGGTGGAATCGAGACGTCCGCCCAGGCCCACCTCGATGACGGCAATGTCGACCTGCCGATGGGCGAAGTACGAGAAGGCCATCATCGTGGCCAGCTCGAAGAACGAGGGCTGCTGCGAGGCGAGACGAGGCATCCATCGGGCCGTCCAGTCGACGACGAACTGATGGTCGATCTCGTGGCCGTCGACACGGATGCGCTCGCTGAAGTCGACGAGATGAGGCGACGTGAAGAGGCCCACCCGATAGCCCGCACACTGCAGGATGGAGGCCAGCAGATGCGAGGTAGAGCCCTTGCCGTTGGTGCCCGCTACGTGGATGGTGCGGAACTGGCGGTGAGGGTGGCCGAGCAGGCTGTCCATGGCCTCGCAGCGCTCAAGGCCCGGCTTGTAGGCATGGGCTCCCTGGCTCTCGAAGACAGGCAGCTGGGCATAGAGCCATTGCAGCGTCTGGGCATAGTCGGCAGCGAGGTCGCGAGGGGTCGATGTATGATCGTTCAGAGGATTTGTAGTCATGTCGATTTATTGTCCGGCATTATTTGTCGTTGATTTGGGCTGCAAAGATACTGATTATTTTTAAATAATAGTCAATTTTCCTCAAAAAATTTGGTAGTCTCGTTTTAAAGTGGTATCTTTGCACCGATTTTTTCCTAAGAACAACGTATAAAGTTATGGGATTCTTTGACAAATTCTTCAAAAAAGAAAAGAAAGAAACACTCGACCAGGGCATGCAGAAGACGAAGCAGGGCCTGTTCGACAAGATAGCGCGTGCCGTAGCCGGCCGCAGCACCGTGGACGATGACGTGCTGGACAACCTGGAGGAGGTGCTGGTGACGAGCGACGTAGGCGTAGAAACCACGTTGCGCATCATCGAGCGCATCCAGAAGCGCGTGGCACAGGACAAGTATGTAGGCACCGGCGAGCTGAACGAGATATTGCGCCAGGAGATTACCGCCCTGCTGGTAAAGAACGAACGCGAGGAGCTCGACGGATTCACCGTACGCGAGGGCGCACCGCGTCCGTACGTGATGCTGGTGGTAGGCGTGAACGGCGTAGGCAAGACCACGACCATCGGCAAGCTGGCTTACCAGTTCAAGAAGGCCGGCAACAAGGTGGTGCTGGGTGCGGCCGACACGTTCCGCGCGGCAGCCATCGACCAGCTGCAGATCTGGGGCGACCGCGTGGGTGTGCCTGTGGTGAAGCAGCAGATGGGATCGGACCCTGCCGCTGTGGCCTATGACGCTGTGAGCCATGCCGTTAAGGAGAGCGCCGACGTGGTGATCATCGACACCGCCGGCCGTCTGCACAACAAGGTGGGCCTCATGAACGAG
>JAZUEP010000159.1:0-20791 GCA_045640225.1 Bacteroidales bacterium
TGCACGATGCGAAGGGACACTTCATCGGCGTACTGGAGGTCGACTTCTCGCTCGACATGCTGTCGAAGGAAGTGTGCTCGATTCGTTCGTATCCGAATGCCATGCCGCTCGTGATCAGCGACGACAAGGAACTGACCATCCTGATGTCAGAAGATCGCGAGATGGTACTGACCGAGAGCATGAACTCGATGCTGGCCAAGCAGGGATTGCACCTCGAGACGTCGATACGACAGAGTGTAGCCAACCATCAGAATGCGCGTCACCACATCCGACAGGGTGGCTTCAACGACACACACGACGTCTTCTTCTACCACATGCCGGAACCGCATACCGGATGGACCATACAGATGACCTGTCCGGCCGAAGACGTGACCGAGGCTCTGACAGCCCTGAAGGTACGCATGTCGGTGATTGCGGTCACGATCATCGGCCTGCTGATTCTCGTGGCACTGACCTACATGCGTCGCGAAAACGACTGACACCACATACACACCGTAGCCCGTAAGGATGGCGACACAATTGCATAGCCTGATCAAGGAAGCTACCTACTACTCGGTAAGTAGCATAGTAGGACGTCTGTTCAACGTCCTGCTGTTGCCGTTGTATACGGCCGTGATGCCACCGCACGACGGCGAATACGGTATGATGACGAGCCTGTACGGATGGGCATCGCTGCTGACGGTAATCCTGTCGATGGGACTCGAGACGACCTTCATGCGCATTGCCAACAAGGAGGATCGCGACGTCAATCCGGCACACGTCTACAGCACGGCCTTTATCACGATACTGGGACTCGTGGTGGTGTTCGGAACGATAATGTTGCTGTGTGCGCCCATGCTGGCCGAGGTATTAGGCTACCCAATGCACGTTGCAGAGGTACGACTGACCGGCGGCATCATCTGCGGCGACGTGCTGCTGGTGCTTCCTTTCTGCTATCTGCGCTATCGGCATCAGATCAGCAAATACGCCATCTGCAAGGCCCTTTACGCGGTGATCAATGCGTTGCTGTGCTTCGTGGTGTTATTCGTCTGCCCTATCCTGCAACAGAGATGGCCTGAAGGCATCCTGTGGGAGTTCTATCTGCCGCACAACAGCCTGAACTACATCCTGGGCTGTAACATGGTCACCTGTCTGATCATGCTATACGTGCTGATCGAGGAATGGAAACCCTTCGGACACTTCCATTCGGCATGGGACAAGGTATACAAGTTCCACTACGTCTTCGACAAGAAGATCTTCCGCCAGATGATGTTCTATGCCCTGCCTATCCTCGGAGCAAGCCTGATCGACATCGGCATACAGACCATCGACCGTATCCTCTACCTGTGGCTGATACCCGGCGAGGAAGGCATGCGACAGCTGGGCATCTATGGTGCCTGTTTCCGCATCGGCATGATCATGGCCCTGGCTACACAGGTACTGCGCGACATCAGCGAACCTACCCTATTCCGCCTGGCACGCTCGCGTCGCGCTACGGAACGCACAGGCGCACTGATCATCAAATACTTCATCATCTGCAGCATGATCATCTTCCTGACCGTCGAGACGTGTATGGAGTACATACAGCGCAACCTGCTGCTCGACGCCGAATATTGGGAAGGCATACGCATCATCCCAATCCTGATGTGCTCGGAGATGCTGGTGGGCCTGCAGTTCTACATGTCGTTCTGGTACAAGCTGACGGACCGTCCGTCGTATGGTACGATGTTCGCAGCCATCACGCTGGTGGTAATCGTGCTGGGCAACATATTGTTCGTACCGCAATATGGCTACATAGCCTGCGCGTGGTCGATCTTTGCCGGCTGTCTGGTAAGATTGTTACTCACAGTGGCAGTAAGCCGCTTCAAGAGCCAGTATCAGTTCCACTTCAGCGGCTATCGCTACGTCTTCCTCGGAGCCGTAATCTACGCAGCCATGCGTATCTGTCCGAGCCTTGGTGACGGCTGGACCTTCATGTTCAAGCTGGTTTGCCTGCTGATCTACATCGAGATGTTCTTCGTCTTCGAGCACCGACAGGTTTCGGCCGTGATTGCCCGCATCCGCCAGAACCGAAGGTTCAGACCGAAGCGCAAACTGGCATAATTCTTTCTACAACGTAAAACAATCCATCTATCCATCGTAACCATGCATATCCGCATCATCGCACCCGCTGGCAGCATCAAGCCACGCCTCATCGACACAGGCGCTGAAACCCTACGTTCGTGGGGACATCGTGTATCTATCGCTCCTCATGCAAAGGGCCAATATGGACGTTTTGCAGGCACACCTGACGAACGTGCACAGGACATCATCGAAGCGCTGGAGGATACAACCGTCGACCTTCTGTGGTGCGCACGTGGCGGCTACGGCTGCATGCAGCTGCTCGACCAGATTCCCATCGAACTGATCAGCCGTACAGGCAAGCCAATCGTAGGTTACAGCGACATCACGGCCCTGCATGCCCTATGGCAGAAAGCAGGCGTTCGTAGCCTGCATGCACCCATGATGAAGCATCTGAGCGACGAACCGGGACATCGTACCACACAGACGCTACGCGAGCTGCTGGAGTACTATGCAGCTCATCGTGCATGGCCTCCGAAGCACAATCTGCTGTTCCTGAAGAAGGCTCGTCTGTTCGTAGCACCGCATCAGGGATGGAGCAACGAAGACCTGCAGCCTGAAGCAACCGAAGCCTTGCTGGACGAACTGATGACGCATCCTGCACCGATGGTAGGCGGCAATCTGGCCGTCCTGAGCGCTTTGCATGGCACCCCCTACGACTTCGACTACAAGGACAAGATCCTCTTCATCGAAGACATTGCCGAAAGTCCATACAAGATTGACCGCATGTTGCAGCAGCTGCGTTACTGTGGCATTCTGAGCGAGGTTCGTGGCCTGGTATGCGGACACTTCACCGGATGCGACGAAGACCCAACCATGCCCGTCAAGCTGTGGGACAACTTCCGCCAGATAGTCGAACCTTACGACATCCCCCTCTGGCTCGGCTCCCCCATCGGCCACGAAATTGACAACTGGCCTGTGGTGGAAGGGTGATTGGTGATTGATGATTATTGATTGATGATTGGTGATTAATGATAAAACACTCCACTTTTGTGCGCCTTGTTGATAGGCATGCACAAAAGTGGAGTGTTGTTGGATAGGTCAGGCAAGTTTCTTCGCCGGCTTATGGCACGATCTTCGTTAGCTTCACGATGTCGCCCACGTTGATGCTGCCATCGGCATTCATATCGCCTTCAAGCATGTTCGGCATATTCCATGTTGGATCGAGCAAATACTCAGTCAGCATCGTCTTGTCGGCCTTATCTACATCGCCATCGTTGTCTACGTCGCCGAAGTTGTCTTTCAGGCTGAATGAACGATTAGCATTTCCACCCAAAGTTACCCAACCTCCGTTGTAGATATACACCTGAACTACATAGCTATTGCCCTTACTGTAAGCACTGGCATCAAAATCGAAGACTAACTCCTTTTCAACATTGGCCGCCAATGTAGCAGTTACTTTCGATGAATTCTTAGCCGAACCATTCTCGAAAACGTAAGCTGTGATTTCCTGATTAGTATAAGCCTTTGTTGCCTTGATGGTAGCAGCCACACGCACCTTACGTTCGTTCAAACTGCTGGCCACCTTCATTGGCTTTACAACGAACAGAGAATTGGCACTGCTAGTCAGATTGATCTTGACCTTCTTGGTCGTCACGCCAGCACCGGCCTTCATAACTACAATCTCATCGTCAACATCGTCGTAGTATGCAGGCTCCAGCCAGTATTCTCCGGTACCGGCAATGTTGTTGGTCTGAATTTTTATTTTATCGTATTGATAACCTTCCAGTAGAACGCCGTGGGTATATGGTACAAACTGCACACGACTGGCATCATTAGCATAGGTAAGCTTAACGCCGATGGCATAGGTCAATGGACGATTGCCAGAATTCCAGAAGCTTCCGCCGTTGACAATTATGGTTTCTCCAGCGCCATAATTACCACTGGCCTTGTCCAAAGACAAGTTTGCCGAGAAGGTCATTAGGTTATAGCTGTCGGCCTCTACAATCGCATTACCCAGCGTACGTTCCTTGGTAGAACTAGCATTGTACTGAACCAATACCTCGAACTGCTTGTAGCCTGCGTTAGGTAAATTATGTATCGTCTCTTTCAAAGCATAAGTAGCACTGCTGGCAATGCTAACCTTGGTCTGCTTTTCGACCACAAGGGTACGTACCGAGCCATTGATACCGTAAACACGAAGCGTGACAGGGCCAGAATAGGCGCGTGATGGATTCTGTATTTCGGCACTCACTTCCATTGTCTTCGAACTCAGCAAGTCGGCTTTGAAACCATTACCTACGAGTTTATAATCTACGCCCGAGGACATAAGGTCGGTGAACTTGAAACTCATCGTACCATCAGAGTTCTGTGTAATCTGCGTTACCTCCTTGTTCAAGGTGTAGGTTCCATCAGCATTCTTGTAGTAAAGCGTTGCTGCAGGAGTCGACGTATTAGTCAGCTGATTATTGGTTTTGTAAGGATAGAAGTCGCCCTGATGATCATCGAGATATTCGTAATAATCGGAAGACACCGTCGGGTCGTTATCGGCCAGAATGAGCTTATAATACTCATGCGGATTCTCCATTGAATTGATACTACCACGATTGAGCGCAGCTACGTCAGCATCTACATGGTAGATCAGCATGCCATGGCCCACGATTGCCTTATCGAAGCCTACATTCTGGCGGTTCTCCAACAAATAATACTCGTCATAATGGCCATCGTTACGAATCAGGTAGAAGTTACCTCCGGCCTGATTCAGCGGTTTGATATTGCTGACCGAAGTAGACGCTGTCAGCTCCACTGGGAACTGCCAACCTAACATCATGCGGTCGAAACCAGACATACCGGCAGGGGTCTTGCCCTGATCATTATGGTTACCTGACGACATCACATCGTACATCGACAAACCATAACCACCGCCATAACTGGTATCGTACAGGTCCGGCAAGCCCAGACAATGGCCAAACTCATGGCAGAAGGTACCAATACCGGCGAAGATCGGTGTCTTGCCAGACAATCTTGCCTCAGAGAAACACATATAGTCCGAGAATGTCACGCCATCCATCATACCGATACCAAGACTTGAGACATCTCCCTTATGGGCCCAGATTGTCTCGTCAGGCACACCACCTTCGGCCTCGCCTACTCCTGCATACATCAAGCAGATGTGATCGGCGACGCCATCGCCATCCCAATCGTATCGCGAATAGTCAACCGACGCATTGGCTAAAGTGATGGCTGACTTCACGAACTCGTTGATCAAATCATCGTCATTGGTACGACCTGGCTTATTCTTTCCATAGTAAGCAGCGGGTTTAGAGAGCGTCACAAAATCGGCCACATCGAAAATAGGATCGAACAATCCCTTGCTCTGCTCAAAGTAATAGTCGCGAACACTACCAGAAGCCTTGCTACCAGTGTATCCCTTCGTACTGAACACATCGGTCAACTCTGACTTGCTACATAGGGTGAACTTTACATCAGAGAACTGTACCGGAATTACCAATACATGCTTCTGGCCCACGGTCTGTCCTTCGGCAAAGAAGCCACCAGAGGGGGCACGCATCGGAGCACGCGATGATGTATTAGCAAATGCTACAGTCAATTCCTGATTCAACGTCTTCAGTTCCGTCAACGACACCTCATGACAAACATTGTTCTTATCAGCGACGAACTTACGCCCATCACGAGGGTCAACAAAGTAGTTAAAATGTTCGTCACCCTGTACAAGAGCCTCGATCTGTCGGCCATTATTCAGTACAATATGGCGCTTTAGGCCAGGCATCGCCGGATTTGCATACAAATGATGGCTGCAAAGAATCGACGTAGCAATCAGCAGAAATAGATGTTTCGTCCGCATACCAATTATGAATTAAACTGCTAAATGAATGTAAAAACTGCTACAAAAATAGAGGTTATTTTCAATATTTCCAAATTTTCGGTGCAAAATCGTCTTATTATTATTAATAATGTACCTTAAAGCATGAATAAAGCCAAAAAATGACCAAATATCAGCTTATAATACTATATCAATCATAGAATTTCGCAATACTTTCCATGTTGATTCTATTGTATTCTCTACGGCACCACATATCAAAAAAACTATGCCATGTCCTGAAAAACACAGCATAGAATAATCACTAATAAAGGATAGCAAAAATAAGCGCTCAACGAACGACAGGCGAGAGCTTGACGACATCGCCTACGTTGACATCTGAATCGCGTGTGAGGTCAGCCTCGATCATATCGGGGAGCGGAGAGGCTGGATTGAGGATATACTCGCGCAGAAGATCCATATCCGTAGCATCGACCTTACCATCGGCATTGACGTCGCCGAACGAATCCTTAGCGACGAACGAGGCGATATTGAACAGCGTCTGTGGTAACGCAGTGAAGATGACAGAGTAGGCATTGCCTGACTGAATGGCGCTCGACTCCTTGACGAAGGTGAAGGTCTTCTCCTCGCCAGCATTCAGCGTAATCGTGACAGGGAGCGACTCGCTAAGGCCCTTTCCGGCAATGGTGGCAGTCACCTTCTTGTCGGTGCAGGCAGCGGTAGCGCGTATCGTCGCACGAACGATGACCATCTGGTCGGATACTGAATTTGCGACCTGCAACGGAGCAGTGATGAACAGAGTGCTGGCATTGGCTGTAACTTCGATGTCGACCTGATTGGTAGCGCCATCGAGGGCATCGGCCACAATTACTTCAGACATTGACTGATCGGAATAAGCGACCTCGGCAACGAACTTGCCAGTACCGATCACATCCTTGGCTGAAGCAGATAACGACGTAATGCCGTAGCCAGCCTTGAGCGTGGTCTTCTGGCAAGGAACGAAATGCTTCTGGCCGCTGGCTTTATCGGTAAGCTGCACGCCGAGAATTACCTTACAATCGCTGCTACCGTAGTTACAGATGTGTCCGCCAGCGAATGAGAAGTTGATCGTCTCTGAAGCGCCATAGCTGGCCTTGTCGGCCGTAAGCGTACCAGAGACACCAATCTGCATAGCAGTCTGTGGCGCACGTCCAGGAGCCTTTGAAGGCGCGTGGCTGGCAGTTACGACATGATGAGCCATGCAGGGGACAACAGCATCGTTGAGTGACTGAGCCGAAGCCACTATCGTGCCCGAGAGGGCAGCGAATGCCAGAAGAAGGGAATGACGTAAATGAAGCATAAGCATTGAAAAGCAGAACTGCTGCCACCTGAACGAACAAGTGACAGCAGTCGTGATTTAATTGGAATCGTGGAGAATTACTGGCACTGGATGGTAACGGTTACGTTCATCCAACCGCCGATGGTGTAAGACTGACCAGGAGTCTTGCTGGCCTCCATAAAGAGGGCACCCTTCTCCGGGAATGCCTGCTTGTACGAAGCCATAGTATGCTGGTAAGCAGCCTTCTTCTCGTCGCTGCTAGCGTGAGCCACAGCCTGCTGCATCTCGTTGTAAGCAGCAACGAATACCATAGACTTGAGTGATGGCTTGTCAGCACCGCTGGCGTTAGCCGAGGTAGCATACATGTTGGCGATCATGACGTGAGGAGTATCCTGATCAGGATCGATAGAGAGCGACTTGCGCAGTACGTCGCGAGCCTTGCTCTTATTACCCTGCTGCTGGAAGATAGCAGCCTCGTACATCAGAATCTCGGTCTTGTCGTCTGGCTGGATAGCATGACCAAGAGCCTCCTCGTAGTAGTTGATAGCACGATCGTAATCCTTAGCCTTCAGAGCAGCCTTGGCAAGACCCTTGGCAGCTTCCATAGATGGCTGGATCTGATAAGAGTAGTCGGCTACGTGGGTGTAGAGGTCGGTCTCACGGCCTTCAGCGCTACGGCCGAGGAGCTTAGATACGTTGTTGAGGAATGCGAGGTCAGACTTCTTCTCCTCGACCTGAGGAGTGAAGATGTCGACGAGGGTGTTGACGTCAGCATAACCAGACTGAGCGAAGTTCTGGGTAAGACCCATCTTCATGTTTCGGCTGATGGTGATGAGATTCTTGGTAGTAGTAGCAGCCTTGAAAAGTTTGGTTGTGTCCTGACCTGCGCCACGAGCTGCAACGAGCTTGGTAGTGTCGTCGGTATAACGGAGGACGTAGCGATCGAGAGCTTCATCGAGGTATTCAGTAGAGTGCATGTAGTCATCGATGTAAGCATTCTTGTCCTGCGAGCCCTTCTTTGCGAGGTTAAGAGAAAGGTCACACCACTGGCCGATGTAATATGGCTCAGCACCACCGCGGAAAGTTGAGAGAACCTCGGTATAAGCCTTATAAGTCTCATCTAGAGAGACTAGTTTGTAGAGCTTCTGGACGTCGATCTTCTTGAGCTGAAGCACCTCACGTGAAACCTGTGCTGAAAAGAACTCATACTTAGCACGATTGTCATAGAGCTCGCAGAGCTCGGTGGCAAACTTCTTGGCTGTCTCAGCATCCTTAGCCTTGGCAGCATCGTTAATCTTTGACTTCAAGATCTTCTCACCGTTGATATAGAGAGCAGAGTTGAAGTTTGGCACAGCATCATAGAGTGCCTTCCATGGCTCGTAAGCCTCAGATGGCTTGGCCTGACCACCCTTAGGGAAGTAGTCGTTGTAGAGCGAGTTGTTGGTACCCGCGTTCTCACCATTGGCGCACATGATCTCGAGCATCTCGGGAGTCTGTGCAGACAGTGCGGTTACTCCCATCGAGAGGACTGCACCGAGGAGGGTTTTGAAAGAGGTTTTCATTGTACGTTAAGTGTTATTGTGTTGATGTTATAAGTTACGTGTTGTTTTGCTTTTATGACTGAGTTACGTCCGCGAAGTTTAATTTAGCGCAACATATTGCGGAAGAACATCATCTCGTTGAACGTAATGCCGAGGTTGAGGGTCAGGTAATTCTCCTTGACCATCGAGCCTCCTTCTGGCAGGAGCGACTGATAGCCGACGCCCAGGTCGAGGGCTGAACGCTTGTTGACCGGCATGCTCATACCGAGCGTGGCACCGAACTCGCGCAGCTCCTTGCCGTTGACTTTCAGGTAGCTGGTCTTGTAGTTGGCACCGAAGCGATAGCGACAGGCCTTGAAGAAGTTGTTGGTAGCCGTCTTAGGCAGATATTCGACACCGAAGGCCATGCGATAGGCATCGTTGAAGACGCCATCCTGAAGGGACATCTGGGTATTGAGGCCTGCAACCTTGCCCCACTTGGTCATCTCGTACTCGCCGGTGATGGTGAGCTTGCGAGCCATGTTATAGGTAAGACCGACGCCGTAGCGCATTGGTTGACGGATACCGTCGCGAATCTTGTCAGAAGTCATGATGGTGTCGGTGCTGTACTTCACGGTGCTGGCATTGACATCCATATTGAGCTCAGGAGCATAGATAGCACCCAGCGTGAGGCTGTGCGTAGCATCGAAGCGGCAGGTGTACTGTGCACCGAACTGCAGGTAGAGGGCACGAACCGAGGCATCGTACATGACGAAAGTATTGTTGGCCTGAGCCGAAGTGCTGAGCGTCGATGCGTGCTGAATCTGGCCGAACAGCCAACCTACATTGGCACCTACGCTAAGTTCCTGCATCTTGGTGCGGAAAGGACGCCAGCCAAGGCCGAACATGAAATTATTGATACCGCCCACACCGGTATGCGTGCTGCCGTACGTCAGCGTATCGTGAGGCTGGGTAGGGTTCTGTACTTCCATCTTGTCTGCCGAACCATAGTAATAGCCTACCATGCTATAGGGCGAAAGCGAGAGCGACATGGCAAAATTGCGCCACAATGGAGCCTGGAACGACATACCGCTGAATCCAGCATCCCACTTGCTGTTACGACTACCATCCTCGACGTAGGTACCCAGTTGCGCATCGAGGCCGACGGTGAAGATCATGGTCAGTGTATCGATAGCCGTGAGCGAAGCAGGATTGGCCAGCGTAGTATACTGATTGCTGCGGACGGCAATGCCGACATCGCCCATCGAACGGGTCACCGTATTACCCACCGAGCCCATGCGGCCATAGCCATAACGATTGTAGGGCGACGATGAAAGGTTACTTGGATTCAAGTTCTGGGCCAACATAGTACCGCAGATCGCACTGATGACGAGGCACAGTACAACGATGGCTATATGACGGAAAAAATTCATTTCAGTGATAAATCGATATATTTCGAGGGGCAAATATACTGCTTTTTATCGAAAGCACAAAACTTTTTCGTAATTTTTAAACAAAAAACAACACGAAACGGCACTATTAAGGAAATAATGCCGTTTCGCGAGGAGTTTTTATAGGATTAATACGAATAGTCGTTCGATCCTAACCACGATGAAGAGTAGCTGACCGGTATGGAAAGGCCATCGCTGAAGAAGTATCCGGTGTAGTTGCTGACATAGCCAGCAGCGACCGGCACATTCTCGAACGTATGTTCGGCCAGATCGGTCGTCATAGCGTCATCGGAATAGAACGCCATCTTGATGTCGCCCACGTTTCCGGATGCCGGCACGAAGGTGAAGATCGAGGTGGAAAACGCCGTTGTAACACCTGCTACATTGATCTGACGATTGAAGCCAGCGGTCGACGTCTTAACAGCCTGCATGGTGGCGAGGTCGAGCACCGTACTGATGTCCGGAGCCTCGATGGTAGCCTTACGAGCCGTAGAAGGAATCATGTCGAGCGTGGCCAGACGTACAGCCGCCACAGCCAGTGGAAGTTCAATTTCCTCGAACTCGGTACCCTCGACGACATCGAGCTGATAGTAATAAGCCCAGACGGCCTTCATTGCCCCGGTATTGGGCCAGGTAACGGTGAGGTCGGAAGTACTATAGCTTGTCCAAGCCTCGGGAGCAGCCACGAAGTAGAGGTCGTGAATGCCATACGAGAGCGAAAGGCTCAGGCCTTCGAGCGTCTCCTTCTCGTAGCTCTTCACTTCGCCATTGTAGCGGTCCAGCACAAGGACATGGGTCGGAGCCTTGAGATCGGGGAGCGACGCACCACGGGTAAGTTGCTGATGAGTCAGGCCTTCGACCTCGACGTTGAACTTCACCTCGGCCATCGATGCCGAAGACAGCTCGGCCTCGGCATGATAGCACGATGTCATTGCCAGCGATGAGGCGGCAAGTAGCAGAACGGTAAGCGTTCTCATAACCATAAGGTTTTTAGTGAATGTAACAGATTACTCCCACTCGATGGTTGACGGTGGTTTTGACGAGATGTCGTAGCAAACGCGGTTGACGCCCTTGACCTTGTTGATGATCTCGGTGCTGACCTTGGCCATGAAGTCGTAAGGCAGGTGAGCCCAGTCGGCAGTCATGGCATCGGTCGAAGTGACGGCACGCAGGGCCACAGGATTCTCGTAGGTACGTTCGTCGCCCATGACGCCTACGCTACGAACCTCGCTGAGCAGGATGGTACCAGCCTGCCAGATCTGGTCGTAGAGGCTGACTTCGATCTCGCCGTTCTCCATGTTGGCAGGAACACCGGCAGCAAGCACGCGACGAGCTTCCTCGCCCGAGAGCTTGACCTTGTACTCGCGAAGGCCACGGATGTAGATGTCGTCGGCATCCTGAAGGATACGCACCTTCTCGCGGGTGATGGCACCAAGGATACGTACAGCCAGACCAGGACCAGGGAAAGGATGACGGGTGATAAGATGCTCGGGCATTCCAAGTTCGCGGCCTACACGACGAACCTCGTCCTTGAACAGCCACTTCAACGGTTCGCAAAGCGAGAGGTGCATCTCCTCAGGCAGTCCGCCCACGTTGTGGTGCGACTTGATGACCTTGCCGGTGATGTTGAGCGATTCGATACGGTCAGGATAGATCGTACCCTGAGCCAGCCACTTGGCATCGGTAATCTTCTTGGCTTCGGCATTGAATACCTCCACGAAGTCGCGGCCGATGATCTTGCGCTTCTTCTCAGGTTCGGTCACACCATCGAGGTCCGAAAGGAACTTCTCGCTGGCATCGACACCTATCACATGGAGGCCGAGGCACTCGTAGTCCTTCATCACATCGACAAACTCGTTCTTGCGAAGCATGCCATGATCGACGAAGATACAGGTGAGCTGGTCACCGATGGCACGGTTGAGCAATACGGCAGCTACCGAGCTGTCGACGCCACCCGAAAGGCCGAGGATGACACGGTCACTGCCGATCTGCTCGCGCAGCTCCTTGACGGTGGTCTCGATGTAGTTGGCTGCCGACCAATCCTGACGACCACCGCAGACGTCGACCACGAAGTTCTTGAGCAGGAGTGTGCCCTGAACGCTGTGGAACACCTCAGGATGGAACTGTACGCCGAAGACGGGCTTGCCGCCCTGGAACGAAGGCAGGTAATAAGCTGCATTCTGCACCTGTGGCGTGCTGGCAGCTACCTGAGCACCGGTAGGGATGGCGGTGATGGTGTCGCCATGGCTCATCCACACCTGGCTGTTGTCGTCGAAGCCATGGAAGAGCGGACAATCCTTGTCGATGGTGGTGAGGTTCTGACGACCGTACTCGCGACTACCGGCTGGCTCGACGTTACCACCGTTGTTGTAGGCGATGAACTGAGCACCGTAGCAGATGCCAAGCACGGGCAGACGACCGATGAACTGTGACAGATCTACCTTGAATGCCTCAGGGTCGTAGACGCTGTAAGGCGAACCGGCCAGGATGACACCGATCACGTCAGGGTCGTTCTGGGGGAACTTGTTGTAAGGCAGAATCTCACAGAAGGTATCGAGTTCGCGCAGACGACGAGCGATGAGCTGGGTTGTCTGTGAACCGAAATCCAGGATGATGATTTTCTGTTGCATGTTGGTATTGTTGTTATATTGATCTGTTGTATTGTTGACGAATCAGGAGGCACGGCTGGTTATTCGGCCGTAGCGCGTTTCAGTACGCTGTAGGCCTGTACGAGACCGAGCTCACCGGCCTTCGAGAGGTCCTGAATGCCCTGTTTGCTACGACCCTGGCGCAAGTGGATCAGGCCGCGGTTGTAGTAGGCTTCGGCAAAGTTAGGATAGAGTTCGATGCATCGGTTCAGATCCGAAAGGGCTGCATCGAGGTTCGACAGCTTGGCCGAGATGAAGGCGCGGTTGTAGTAGGCGTAGACGAAGTTGGGCGAAAGCTCGATTACCTTGTCGAGGTCGCGCACGCACATCTCGCACTCTACGCGACGCTGTCGTTGCAGGTGCTCCGCCTGGATACGTAGCTGCTCCTGGCTGGTGAGTGCGGAGTTCTGGTTGATGTGCAACGTACCCGTCGTGGTACTGCCCTGACGAAGGGCCGAGCTGCGAAGCTCCTCGTCGACCGAAGGGCCGGAGGCTATCGTGCTGCCGCTGTGCTCGTTGATCTCGAGCTGGCGGAAGCGGATGACGGCACGGTTGAAGTACGCCAGGATGAAGTTGTCCTTGCGATAGAGCACCTGATTGAGGTCCTCGATGGCCGACTGATAGTCCTGGACGAGCATGAAGTCGAGCGAACGTCCGAAGTAGCTGATGACGGTACCGCCCTGCGATCCGATGAAGCGCGAGAAGTCGTCGATCGAGGCGAAATGTGCCTGTACCTGCGTCTCGTCGAGCATCGGCTCCTGGCAGACGACCTTCAGACGACGGCTGAGGAGGCCGGCACGGTTGAAGTCGGACAACGACTTCTCGAAGTAGATGCCCTGACGCACGCCATCGCTCTTCTCGTAATACGAGAGGATGAACATCGGTTGCATCTCGACGCTGAAGTGACGGTCCTGGATGCGGCCACGCGTGGCATTCTCGTACTTGCTGGCGTCGCCATCCATCGTGACGGCCATGATGCGATTGAACTTACGGATGTTATTGTCGCCCTCGCGACGGGTGCGCTCGGTGTCGTCCAGTTCGGCATCTTCGATGGCGGCCGATTCGGCCAGCAGGAGGCTGTCGGGATTCTGTACACCTTCGGCCAGCAGCTGTTCGCGTCGCTGCTGACGTTGGTCACGCTCACGCTTGACGCGCTGTTCGACGGTGAAGGCCTGCTTGAAGTCGCGGTCGGCTTCCTTGTTCCGGCCCAGTTTCTTCAGGTCCTCGGCACGTGCATAGAGGGCCGGGAAGAAGTTGGGGTGCTGGTCGAAGACCTTCTGATAGTCGTCCACGGCACCTCGCAGGTCGCCTACCTCGTCGCGCAGGATGGCGCGGTTATAGCTGGCAAAGGTATTGTCGGGTTCCTGTTCGAGGACGCGTGTAAAGTCAGCGATGGCACGGTTGCGATCGCCTATCTGTGCTCGCAGGATGCCTCGGTTGTAGAGCGACAGCACCTCGTCAGGGTTGAGTTCGAGTGCCTGGTCGTAGTCGCTCATGGCGCCACGCAGATCGTTGAGGTTGTAACGGATCATGGCGCGGTTGTTGTAGAAGGCCGACTGCTCGGGGTCGAGGCGAATGGCCTTGTTCATGTCCTCGAGTGCATCGGTGTAGCGGTCGCTCTGACACAGGATCATGGCGCGCACACCGAAGGCGTAGGCATTGCCCTTGTCGAGTTCGAGCACGCGGTTGAGGTCGGTCAGCGCCTGCAGGCTATCGCCCAGTTCCATGCGCATCTGTGCACGGTTGAGGTAAGCCTGTGGCTCGTTGGGGAACAGCTCGACGAAGTGGTTGAAGCAGCTGTCGGCACGCTGGTAGTCCTTCTTGAGGGCGTAGGTCACGGCCAGGCTTCGCAGGAAGACCTTGTTCTCGGGCTGCACGGTAAGGCCCTGACGGAAGTCGCTGATGGCTCCGTCGTACTCCTTCAGGTTCTGGCGTGCGATGCCACGCACCTGCCAGGCAGTGACCAGGAAGGGGTTGCGCTCGATGCATTCGGTAGCATCCTGTGCGGCGCCCATGTAATCGTCCAGGTAGATCTTGGCGATGCTGCGATAGAGGTAGGGATCGGCCAGATAGGGCTTGACGGCAATCACTTCGTTGAAGTATTGGATCGACAGGACATAGTCCTCGAAGTACAAGGCATTCCTACCGATGGCGAGTACGCGATCGGTATTGATCTGTGCCGTGAGCGAACTGACGGCTACCAGCAGTGTGGTGAGGAATGCGATGAGTCGATGCTTCATTGTGTAAAGCCGTAATAGCGGCGACGTGCGGTGGTGTGATGGAAGAGGTTTTCGGACAGGTATTCGTAGTTCTCGATATCGCCATCGGCCCAGCGCATGATCTCCTCGAGGTAATCGCGGCACTGGTCGCGAGTGGTTTCGAACAGGCGACAGTAGAAACGCGACATATCGAGGTTCAGGATCCGCTGGGGATTGGCGCGGTCGATCACGGTCAAAACATCTGATACTTCGAGCTGACAATTCATGACTTCGGTGGTACGGAATAGGGGTTATCAATTAAGTTAGCAGACGACTTCGGCCGTCAGTTCGTAAGGGGTTGCTTCGGTGATGCGGACGTTGTAGAACTGTCCGACCTCGAGGGCCATCGGCACCAGCACGTCGGCATCGTAGCCCGAAGGCTCGAGCGGGAGGCTGTCGACGGCAATGAGCACTTCCGGATCGACCTCGGGCGAATCGAATTCGGTACGGCCGACGTAGTACTCGCCTTCCAGCCGGTCGACGATGATGCGCATCTCGCGGCCTACCTTCTGCTGCTGGCACTCGAGGCTGATCTGTTGCTGAAGCTCCATCACCTGGTCGAGGCGCTGCTGCTTCACTTCGGGTGTGACGTCGTCCTCGTAGTTCTTGGCGGCATAGGTCCCCTCCTCCTCGCAGAAGGCGAAGGCACCCAGGCGTTCGAAACGCTGGTCGCGCACGAACTGCAGCAGTTCGGCAAAGTCCTCGTCCGTTTCGCCCGGGAAGCCTACCATCATCGTGGTGCGCAGGTGGATGCCCGGCACGCGACGACGGATCTCGGCCAGCAGCTGTTCGGTTTCGGCCTTGGTGATGCGGCGAAGCATTCGCGTCAGCACATGATCCGAGGCGTGCTGCAGGGCAATGTCGAGGTACTTGCAGACGTTGTCGCGACGCGCCATGACGTCCAGCAGGTCGAGCGGGAAGTCGTTCGGATAGGCATAGTGCAGGCGTATCCATTCTACGCCCGGGACGTCGGCTATCCGGTCGACCAGTTCGGCGATGTTGTACCGCCCGTACAGGTCGTGGCCATAGCCGGTCAGGTCCTGAGCGATGAGCTGGAACTCGCGAACGCCTTCGTCGGCCAGGGCTTTCACCTCGGCCACGATGTCCTCCATGGGGCGGCTCTGGTACCGACCCGTGATGATCGGGATGGCGCAATAGGCACACATGCGGTTGCACCCCTCACCTATTTTAATATACGCGTAATGGCGAGGCGTTGTCTGCAGGCGGCTGCGCAGGTTCTCGTCCCAGTTGTAGCCGAGGTCTGAAAGGACGTTCTTCCAGTCGAACTTGCCGTAGATGCGGTCAATCTCCGGAATCTCGTCTTGCAGCTCCTGGCGGTATCGTTCGGACAGGCAGCCCATCACGAAGATCTGGCCTATCTTGCGACGTCGCTTCAGCTCGGTGAGGCCCAGGATGGTGTTGATCGATTCCTCCTTGGCATCGCCTATGAAGCCACAGGTGTTGACGATTACGATTTCGCCTTTCGGATCCTCGGGGTCATGATGCAGTTTGTAGCCGACAGCGGCCAGCTGAACCATCAACCGCTCGCTATCGACTAAGTTCTTGCTACACCCGAGGGTGATAAGGTCAATTCGATGTTTGATCATAGGGGATGCCGTGTGAGGGGCTTTAGTACTTGACGTTCTTTACCTTCTTCCAGTCGATCTGATCGGTGCACTGGGAGACTGGTACGGTAGGGATGGTAGCGCCCTTCTTGACGAGCACTACGATCGGGAGCTTGCCCGTGGTGATGTAGTTCCAGCCGGCATTGTAGGTCTTGCCGGTCTGATAGTCTACCCAGCGGTCCTTGCCTGGCAGGTACACCTGGCGGCCTTCGCCTGCCTCGAGCATCGGAGCCACGAGGATGTCGTCGCCGAAGAGGTACTGATCCTCGATCGTCCAGGCGGTCATGTCCTCAGGATAATCCACCAGCAGGGCACGCTGCATCGGCAAGCCGGCGGCAGCACACTTCTGGGCCTGCTCGTAGACGTATGGCATCAGCTTGTACTTCATCTCCGAACACTCGCGGAAGTAGTCGATGAAGTCGTCGTCGTACAGCCATGGCTCGGTCTCGACGCCATGCACGCGGCTGTGGCTGGTCAGCATGCCATAGGCCATCCAGCGACGGTACAGCTCCTCAGGGCTCTTGGTTACGAAGCCGCCGATGTCGCCGCTCGTGAAGCTGAAGCCCGACAGGCCGAACGACAGGGCCTCGCGGATGGTGCCCAGCAGGCCGGTGTTGGTGGTGCAGGCATCGCCGCCCCAGTGCAGCGGATAGCGCTGGCTGCCGGCCCATGCCGAACGTGCCCAGATGATGCCTTCGCCGTTGTTGGTCTTCTTGATGATGTCGTAGGCGGCCTTGTTGTAGCGCAATGGATAGAGGTTGTGCTCGTACAGGCCGGTCTTGCCGCTGTGGTACAGGCCGTTGTTCAGCGGTGCGGCCTCGCCGAAGTCAACCTTGATCACGGCAACGCCCTGCTTCAGCAATCCGGCCAGCTGCTGCTGATACCAGTCGACGGTCTTCGGGTTCGAGAAGTCGAGTACGGCATCCTCGTAGGGCAGGCCGCCGCGTGGGCTCTTCACGGCCATGTCGTTCTCGACCAGATAGTTGAAGTAGCGGTTCTTCGGGGTGAAGTATGGCAGCTGCCACAGGCAGGTACGGAAGCCCTGCTCCTTGAGGTCGGACAGCATCTTCTGGGCGTCCTTGAAGTTGTGGCTGAACTGGTAGTCGCACTGCCAGTCTACCTCGAACCATCCGGTATCGAAGTGAATCACGTCCGATGGGATGCGCAGCTCGCGCAACTTGTTGGCCACCATGCGGCCCTCGTCCTCGGTGAAGTACGAGATGCGGCTTTGCCACAGGCCGAAGCTCCAGAGCGGAGGGCAGTCAGGGCGTCCTACCAGCGAGGTGTATTCGCCCAGGATCTCGCGTGGCGTACCGAGCATGACGAACAGGTCGCACACCTCGTCGGCCATGAACAGGCGGGTCGAGCCGATGTACGAGTTGCCGAAGTCGACGGTCACCGGTGCCGACGTGTGCATGAAGACGCCATAGCCGCGGTTCGAGAAGTAGAAGGGGATTGGCTTGTACATGTCGGGCGTCTCGGGGCCCTGTGGGTCGGTCACGAACAGGTTGAGCTTCTGGCCGGCCTTGTTCAGGCTGGTGGCCGATTCGCCGCAGCCGTAGATCTTCTCGCCTGGCTTCAGGCTGAATACGGGCTCGATGCTGCGCGAGTTGTCCGAGCCGCGCTTGATGAACATGAATGGCTGGGTCTTGACCTGGGTCGAATCGTTGTCGGCCAGATGGCGGGTGCGGGTCAGCTCGCGGCCGTTCTTGTCGCGCAGGATGATGCGCCATGGGTACTGCTGTATCTCGAGGCTTCCTTCGGGCGACGTGTAGCATACGTTGCCGTTGCTCTCGCTTACCTTCCATTGGCTCAGGTCCACCTTAGGCTGCTCGACGAGCATCAGTTCGTCCGGATCGTCCTGTGGCAGGATAGGGCTGGTGAAGACGCGGATGCGGAGCGTACGTTCGTTGACGGGCTCGACGCGGAACTCCAGGCGTGGCGACTGGTCGTAGGCTGGGCCGGGGAAGTCCAGGTTCTCGAGCGACTTGATCCAGTAGCCGTTGGCGTTGAAGGCCTGGCGTGGATGCATCTCGTTGCGGCTCCACTGCAGGATGCCGCGTCCCGTGGCCGTGTCGAAGCTTACCAGCGAGTCGGCACAGAAGACGGTATTCGTAGGATCGATGAACTGCTGGCTCATGTCGACCGACTGTGACAGCAGGTACGGAAGGCCAGCATTGGTGGTGAGTTGTGCCTGTGCGGTGAGAGCGGTGGCACAGGCAGCAAGGGCTACAAGCTTTTTCATTTTGTCGTTTATGGTGTGTGTGTTGATTATTTGCCGAAGAGGCTGTCCACGAAGGCGCGGTTGTTGAAGATCTGCAGGTCCTCCATGCCCTCGCCCAGGCCGATGTAGCGTACCGGTGTCTGCAGCTGGTCGCTGATGCCTATCACTACGCCGCCCTTGGCCGTGCCGTCCAGCTTGGTGATGGCCAGTGCGGTCACGTCGGTCACGGCCGCGAACTGCTTGGCCTGTTCGTAGGCGTTCTGGCCGGTCGATCCGTCGAGCACCAGCAGCACCTCGGGCACGTTGTCGGGCACTACCTTCTGTATCACCTTGCGGATCTTGCCCAGCTCGTTCATCAGGCCTACCTTGTTGTGCAGGCGTCCGGCCGTGTCGATGATCACCACGTCGGCCTGCTCCTTCACGGCGTGCTGTACCGCATCGAAGGCCACCGAAGCCGGATCCGATCCCATCTGCTGCTTCACCACGGGCACGCCTACACGGTCGCCCCAGATCTGCAGCTGATCAATCGCTGCTGCTCGGAAAGTATCGGCAGCGCCCAAGACAACCTTATTGCCTGCCTTCTTGAACTGATAGGCCAACTTGCCGATAGTTGTGGTTTTGCCCACACCGTTGACACCTACTACCAGGATGACGTAAGGACGTTTCACGCCATCACGCACAGTAAACCCGTCCAACTCCTCACGTTCATTCTGTGACAGAAGAGCCGTGATCTCCTGACGCAGAATTTCATTCAGTTCATCAGTTCCGACATATTTGTCGCGAGCCACGCGTGCCTGAATGCGCTCAATGACACGCAACGTTGTCTCTACACCTACATCACTCGTCACAAGCACCTCCTCCAGGTTGTCGAGCACATCATCATCCACGGCGCTACGTCCGGCCACGGCTCTTGCAATTTTATCAAACAGACCCTGTTTGGTCTTCTGCATACCCTGGTCGAGCGTCTCTTTCTTTTCTTTCTTAAAGAATTTGTCGAAAAATACCATAGTAGTAAGTCAAATTTGGGTGCAAAGATACTGCTTTAAAATGATACTTCCAAATTTTTCGTACGTTTTTAAAGACATTATCCAGCCTTTTTTCATTTCACTTCAATCAGTTCATTAATATCAGTAGAATAGCACTTCGAGCGATAATCATGTCGAATCAGGTTCTTGAACGACTGTATCTCTCCCGATTGAGCATCTTTCGGGAACTGCTGCACACCCAGTATCATCGTATCATTTCCCATCCGTTGGTTGATCGTATCCATCACTTTAGACAACTTATTGAGTTTCTTCCGCTGTTCGGGCGTCACCTCATCAAAAAGATCCTGCTGAATAGCCTTATTCGAAACGATTCCGCTCACAATCACTCCAGCCCGCTTGTATTCAAAGCCTCTTCGATAGCATGCTTTTAATGCGCGGAGAGCGGCTTTCACCACTTCGGTAGTAGAACTGGCTGGCGTAGGCAATGTCACCGTGATGGAGTTGTCGAACTGTGGCAAGTCTTCCCGATGATGGTTGGTTTGGATGAAGCACATGACCATGCTGCAGACACTCTGCTGTGCACGTAATTTCTGAGCGCAGTGAGCAGCATAGTTGCTCACAAACATCTCCAGCCGGCTCAAGTCATGTTCCATACCATCGAAACTCCGGCTAGTACAAATCGTCTGTTTGTCGCCTGTCGTCACCGTATCAATGCTGGATTGACCATGAAGTTCATTCCATGTCCTGAGACCTGTGACCGTGAACTGTGTCCTGATCCAGGAAGCCGAACGATTGGCATAATCCCAGGCGCTCTTGATTCCATAGTAGTTACACTTGTCCTGACTCCTCCATCCTATCCCCCACACCTCATCCACGGGCA
>JAZUEP010000160.1:0-19743 GCA_045640225.1 Bacteroidales bacterium
ATGGCAGGCTTTCGTCAAGAAGATAACAAAGAAAACCGAACTTACATTTGCCGAAGTAGTAACTTATATTCAAGAGTGTCTACAACCATATTGGGATAATTTGTCGCATGCAGAATCCTAACGACATATTTACACTACATTCCCCCGAAGCAAAGAACATAGTTGTTTCGGGTGACATACATGGTGACTTCAACCTTCTCGTGAACAAGCTACCCCCGTTACAAAGCACTGTAGCGGGGGTAGTTACTCGTTAATTTTTATTATTTGCTGTGGCTTTTGACACAGCCTCGTACCTTATTATCGGATCAAGGCGCAACCTTATCGATGGCATCGGCAATAGCCGGGCCACGAAGATCGCGTGCCACGATGGTACCATCAGGAGCCAGCAGCATGATGTGAGGAATGCCTGTAATGCCGTATTGCAAAGCAGGACTGTTCTCGCGATCGCCTGCAAAGATGACGGGCCACGAAATTGGCAGTTCGCCCATAGCTTTCTGGGTATCGGCCATCGCGTTCTCCCAGACAGCGACACCTACGAAGTTGCAGCGGCCGTAATAGATCTTGGCATAATCGGCCAGATAATTGGTGATCTCGCGACGGCATGGACCACACCATGAGGCCCAGAAGTCGACGATTACAGGCAGGCCCTGCTTGAGGATATCGGACAGCGCGAGTTCTTCGCCTGTTGTTGGATTTACGCCCTTCACATCGATATACTTGCTGCCGACAGCCGTAGCTGCCTCGGCTTTCTTCGACTCGACATAGCTTGCAAGCTGTGGGTCGTTGGCATAGAGCGGACTCAGGCTCATGATGCTGTCGAGCTCCTCGGCAGACATATAATAAGCCATTTCCTTGACCATGATAAGGCCAAACAGATTGCCCTGGTGTTCGGTAGCAAGCTCCTTGACATGGGCCAGATAGAGATCGGTGAGGCTATCCTCGTCAGCTCCAGCCTGAAGCTGGCGGTTCAGATCGGCGGTATAGAGGCTGAAGGCGGTCGAGGCATCGTTGAGATTTGTGCCCTTTACCTCGCCATTGGCCAGATCGACGGTGATGTTGCCAGGCTCGAGGAACAGAGCAACAGGACGGACATTCTGGGTCTTGAGCACAACGTCCTTGACTTCCTGTGCAGTCCCCTGGAAGGTGAACTTTCCGGCCTGAACAAGAGCCGAGTCGACGATTTCCTTCTCGTGAGTAAGATATACGACACTGCCATCAGCGACGTCCAGCGAACCGGTGATGGTGTACGAGGTGTTGTTGCCAGCGCAAGCCGTCAGCATGAGGGCAGCGGTAGCAACAGACAGAAGAGAAGACTTCATGATGATGATATTTTGTTTGATGATGATTAGCGAGTTGTAGCCATAGCAATGACCTCGTCGAGGCGATTGGCAAGCTCGTGCATACTGTCGAGTACGATGTCTGCACCGGCCTGGCGCAATACGTCAGGATCGAGCGGACCTGTATTCACACCGATGGTGAAACAGCCGGCAGCCTTGCCTGCACGTACGCCAAGAGGGGCATTCTCGACAACGATTGCCTGTTCAGGCAAGAGATTACCGGCCTTCTGGAGCCCCATCAGATAGGGATAAGGATGCGGCTTGCCTTTTCCCAACGGACAATCCTTACCCGAAACCATATGCTCAGGCGAGAAGACACCGGGATAGGTACGATCGAGCTTGTTGAGCAACGAGGGCTGACCACTGCCTGTTACGAGGATGCGAAGAAGCCCCCTCTCGCCTACTTTGCGCAATACATCGGCAGCACCGGCCATTGGTAGAGCAGGCCCCAGTTGGGTGAAGAGGTTCGACTTTTCGGCATAGATGTCGTGAATCTCTTCGGGGGTAGCATGTCGGCCACGCTGTTCGACGAAGAACGCATCGATGGTCTGTGCTCCAGTCGAACCTTCGTACATATAAAATATAGTACGGTCACAGGCGAACCCATAGTGTTCGCCCATGACCTGATACCAAGCTTCGGCATGATTTGGCATGCTGTCGAAGAGCACGCCGTCCATATCGAATAAAAATGCTTTCAGCAATTTTATAATTACAAATTACGAATTACTAATTACAATGTCTGGCAAACTGAATTACTCAGCCAAACGGGCCTTGATGGCCTTGGTTGCCTCCTCGTAACCTGGCTTCTCGAGCAGAGCGAACATGTTCTTCTTGTAAGCCTCGACACCTGGCTGGTTGAATGGGTTGACACCGAGGATGTAGCCAGAGATACCGCAGGCACGCTCGAAGAAGTAGATGAGCTGACCGAGGTTGTACTCGTCGAGTACAGGGATGGTAACCTTGATGTTAGGTACACCGCCATCGACGTGAGCAATCTGGGTACCAAGCTCAGCCATCTTGTTGACGTCGTCGACACGCTTGCCAGCGAGGAAGTTCAGGCCATCGAGGTTCTCCTCGTCGAATGGGAAGAGAACGGTCTTGTTAGGCTTCTCGACAGATACGACGGTCTCGAAGATGGTGCGCTCACCCTCCTGGATCCACTGGCCCATTGAGTGAAGGTCGGTGGTGAAGTCAACAGATGCTGGATAGATGCCCTTGTGATCCTTGCCCTCTGACTCGCCGAAGAGCTGCTTCCACCACTCCATCATGTAGTGGAGCTTTGGCTGATAGTTGACCAGGATCTCGGTCTTCTTGCCATACTGATAGAGGGCGTTACGCATAGCAGCGTACTGTGCGGCTGGGTTCTGCTCGTAAGGAACGTCGACGCCAGTTGCCTTCTCCATATCCTGAGCACCCTTGACGAGAGCCTTGATGTCGTGGCCAGCGCAAGCAATAGCCAGCAGACCTACAGGAGTGAGGACTGAGAAGCGACCGCCTACATTGTCAGGGATGACGAAGGTCTTGTAACCCTCCTTGGTAGCGAGCTTACGGGCAGCACCACGCTCCTTGTCGGTAACAGCAACGATGAGGTCCTTAGCAGCCTCCTTGCCGACCTGTGCCTCGAGCTTGGTCTTCAGCAGACGGAATGCCAGAGCAGTCTCGGTGGTAGTACCAGACTTAGAGATATTGATAACAGCGAAGGTCTTGCCATCGAGCAGCTCCATCAGCTCGGCCAGGTAATCCTCGCCAATGTTGTTGCCAGCATATACGACGCGTGGGTTGTTGCCATTGAGGCCGAAAGTATGATCGAGAGCCTCGTTGACGGCACGTGGGCCAAGGTAAGAGCCACCGATACCAGCTACGACGATGATCTCAGCCTTTGAGCGGAGAAGTTCGGCAGTAGCGATAACCTCGTTGAGGAACTCGTCGGTGATGCTGCTAGGAAGGTGTACCCAACCGAGGAAGTCGTTGCCAGGACCCTTGCCTGACTCGAGAAGTTCGTTACATGGGGCGGTCTGAGCGGCTACAGCTGCCAGAGAGCCTTCGGGCACGAAGCCCTGTGCTTTTTCAAGAGAAAGTTTCATGTTAGTAGTATTTTAGTTTTTGTGTGATTCTATTTATTAGTGTATGTCGAGCAGCACGATCTTATCGAAGCATATCGCTCAGCAGCTTGATCTCGACGAATGGAGACATGCGCTTGTAAAGAATATTGTAGACACAGTCGACGATTGGAATCGAGATACCATACTTCTGGTTTATCTCCTTGATACACTTGGTACCATAATAGCCTTCGGCCACCATCTCCATCTCGAGCTGTGCCGACTTGACACTGTAGCCCTTGCCGATCATCGTACCAAACATGTGGTTGCGCGAGAAGCGGCTGTAGCTGGTTACCAGGAGGTCGCCGGTATAGACCGATTCGGAGATGTGACGCCCCATCTTGCCTTCAGGATTGATGCCGTTGATGAAGCGCTTCATCTCGCGCATGGCATTGGCCACGAGGACTGCCTGGAAGTTGTCGCCATACTTCAGGCCTGAACAGATGCCTGAAGCAATAGCGTAGATATTCTTGAGCACACCGGCATACTGGATGCCGACGATGTCCTTGCTGACGGTGGTATGAACGAAATGGTTGTGGAAGAATTCGGCCAGCTCACAACCTACCACTTCGTCCTGACAGCCTACGGTGAGGTACGTCAGACGTTCGTAGGCAACCTCCTCGGCATGAGAAGGACCAGAAAGCGTAGCAAACTGGTTAGGCTGGAGCGAGAACATCGAGGTGAGGTAGTCGCTGATGGTGATGTTGTAATCAGCGACGATACCCTTGATGATCGAAATTACGACCTTACCCTCGAACGATTCGGTGATCTTCTCGACCTCCTTGCGCAGATAAGGCGACGGCATACCGAAGATGATTGTATCGGAGAAGCGGACAGCCTCGTTGATGTCGCTGGTGAAATGGATGTGCGAGCAATCAAAACGTACGCTCGAGAGGTAGGCAGGATTGTGGCCCTGAGCCTTGAACTCGGCAATACGCTGCGGATTGCGCAGATACCACCAAATCTCGGCACCGTTCTGCTGCACGATCTTGGCGATAGCCGTACTCCACGAGCCACTGCCCAGAATCGCTACTTTGCCAGGGATATTCATTTCTCTGTGATTGTTAACAGTGAACAATTAACAACTGATCGTGAACACAATCAGGCGTTGATAGCGGCAGCTTTCTCGATCCAAGCCTTGACGTCGTCCTGCGTAGGATTCTGCAGATCGCCAATCAGGGCCTTATACTTCTTCTTGATGTCGATCATCTGCTGATACAGCTTGCCTGGCTTCTCGTTGGCCAACGAATCGACGGTGAGGTAACCAGCCTTATAGAGGACAGCCACCCAATCCTCGCATGGAACGCCAAGGGCCAGGAAACTCTCGACCGAATCCTTACGCTCTACCTTCTCGGGCTTCATGGTTGGGAAGAGCAGAACCTCCTGAATGGTTGGCTGACCGGTCATGAGAATGCAGAGACGATCGATGCCGATGCCGATGCCCGATGTAGGAGGCATACCGTACTCGAGAGCACGTACAAAGTCGTGATCGATGATCATAGCCTCGTCGTCGCCCTTGGCGGCGAGCTTCATCTGGTCGACAAAGCGGTTATACTGGTCGATTGGATCGTTGAGCTCTGAGTAGGCATTGGCCAGCTCCTTGCCGGTGACCATCAGCTCGATGCGCTCGGTCAGGCCTGGCTTTGAGCGGTGCATCTTGGTAAGTGGAGACATCTCGACCGGATAATCGGTGATGAAGGTTGGCTGGATGAACGAGCCCTCGCAAGTCTCGCCGAAAATCTCGTCGATCAGCTTGCCCTTGCCCATGCACTCGGTATCCTCGACTCCAAGACCCTTGGCAATAACGCGCATCTCATCCTCGGTCATGTTGGAAAGGTCATGGCCGGTCTTCTCCTTGATAGCATCGAGGATAGGCAGACGGCGGAATGGAGCCTTGAATGACACGATGTTGTCGCCAATCTTGACCTCGGTAGTACCGTTGACGGCCAGACAGATCTTCTCGAGCAGGTTCTCGGTGAAGGTCATCATCCAGTTGTAGTCCTTGTACGAGACGTAGAGCTCCATACAGGTGAACTCTGGATTGTGCGAGCGGTCCATGCCTTCGTTGCGGAAGTTACGACCAATCTCGTATACACCCTCGAAGCCACCAACGATGAGGCGCTTCAGGTAAAGCTCGGTAGCGATACGAAGATAGAGGTCGACGTCGAGGGCATTGTGATGCGTGATGAATGGACGTGCCGAAGCACCACCGGCAATCTGCTGGAGGATTGGGGTCTCGACCTCGGTATAGCCAGCCTCATCGAATACCTGGCGCATGGTGCGAAGAATGGTGGCACGCTTCTCGAAGACGGTACGTACGCCATCGTTGACTACAAGGTCGAGATAACGCTGACGGTAACGAAGCTCAGGATCGTTGAAGCCATCGTAAGCGACACCGTCCTTATACTTGACGATCGGCAACGGACGAATCGACTTCGAGAGGACGGTGAGCTCCTGGCAGTGTACAGAAATCTCGCCTGTCTGGGTACGGAAGACGTAACCCTTGACGCCTACAAAGTCACCGATGTCGAGCAACTTCTTGAACACGGTATTGTACATCTCGGTGTGCTCCGGATCAGGGCACAGTGCATCACGGCTGACGTAAACCTGAACACGACCTTTACTATCCTGAACCTCCATGAACGCAGCCTTGCCCATGATACGACGGGTCATGATACGACCAGCAACACTGACGACACGTGAATTCTCGGCGGTTGCAGGAGTTGGAACCTCCTCGCCTGCCTCGTTCAACATTGTAGGAAGATCGACGAAATTCTGACGGATTTCGTCACTATAGCCGGTTACGACATATTCGGCTGCAGGATAGGGCTCAATGCCTAACTTTCGCATCTCATCGAGCGAATTACGACGAATGAGCTCCTGCTCACTAAGTTCAAGATTTACCATTTGTATTGTTTTATTGTTATAATTCTATAAAATGCGCGGCAAATTTACTCATAATTTATGAATAAGACAAATAAATCGACGCAAAATTATGCTTTTTGCGTCGATTTATTGGCAACAAGGCTGCGAAGGCCATATCTATCTAACAATTTGAGGCGTCCGCCATAACTCTCGATCAGATGCTGTCCTTCGAGCGAGGCTACACAGCGCCAGAGTGCGGGCTTGTCGAGCATGAGCATATCGCACCAATCTTCCTCCTTTGCATCGAACGTAACTTCTGTGGCCGATCGTTCGGTGAATGCCAGAATCCACGACGCCAGACGCAGGATGGGATCGGTCTCGCCCGAGAAGTCGATGGCCTTGTGCTGCTTCTGTGCACGCGTACACAGCATGTTAAGCGCATTGATGAGGGCGATATCGTTCTCCTGCAAAATGCGAAGGAAGTGCGACTTCTGCAGGATCATGATGCCTACCCTTTCGCTGGCCGCCTCGATGGTGCTATGCGCCGTCATATCGGCGCCGAACAGATGATGAAGCGAGAAGGTATGAGGAGCCTCGAACAGCTGTGTAATGGTGACACGATGGTTGAAGATGGGCGTAACGAGCCGCAAGTTGCCTGAGAGCAGAAAAGTAACACCCTGGCACATATCTCCGCTCTTCGAGATCACGTCACCTTCGTGATAGGTACGGAAATCGAATGGGATGACCTCAAGAATGTGCGTCATCTGATCCTGGGTGATGCCCTGAAAGACAGGGAGCTGCATCAACAATTCGTACATGGTATGGATAGAAAGATTAATCGATATTCTTATCGGTCATAATATTGATCAGGACGTTGTCGACCTCGAGCATGGCATCGCGCCCCAGGCTTGCCAGGTTATCGAGACTCTTGTCCACGTCGTCCTCGATAATACCATCGGTCGACGCTACATGGATGCCCTCCATGGCCATCAGCGCACTCTGGAAAGCCTGACTGGCGGCAGAAGCCAGCTTGAGTACACACGAAGGCTTGCAGCCGTCACAGATCATGCCGGTTGCACCAGCAATCTGGTTCTTGGTAGCATAGCAAACCTGTTCGTAATCGCCACCCATCAGATAGGTAATACCACATGCGGCACCAGTAGCTGCCAGCACACAGCTGCAGTGTGCCGATAACTTGCCTAACAGCTGCTTGATGTAGATGTTGGTCAGATGGCTGAGGGCCAGCGCACGCATCAGCTTGGCCTCGGTACACTGTGTCTCCTCGGCAAAGGTCAGCACCGGCATCGTGGCCATGATGCCCTGATTACCCGAGCCGGAATTGGTCATTACAGGCACAGGCTCACCGCTCATGCGAACGTCGGCTGCAGCTGTCGTAAAGCATACGATTCGCGGCATGGCATTCTGGCCAAGCATACGCTCCTCGAAGCTGCCACGCAACATCTTACCCAGGTTGAGGCCATAGTTCGACTCTGGCAAGAATGCTTTGTTAGCAACCTCCTTGTTCATAAGCGCACCCTTGAGCAGGAACTGAAGCTCGTCGAGCGGACATTTCGTAGCAAAGTCGTAGATCTTAGCCATGGTGAGCTCCGACTCGTGATTACGGTCGTGCTCCTTGGCTAGCGTCTGACGCTCGTCGAGCAAGATCTGATCGTTGAGCTTCAGCAGTACATAATTCGTAGGCTCCTTGGCAATGACGACCTTGGCCACATCGTCGCCATCACGGGCTTCGACGTCGACATAGATAATCTCGAAGGTATTTCGCTCCAGACGGACCTCGCATCGCTTCTCGCTGACAAACTGACGAGCCTCGTCGCATTGTTCTGGCGCAAGGTCTTTCAGCACGTCGAGGCCAAGTTCAGCATTTCCGGCCAGCGTACCAAGGGCCATGGCCGAAGAAATGCCCACCATACCGCCCGATGACGGAATGCCAACACCCATCGCATATTTGGTGACATGACCGCTCAGGCGAGCTGTTACCTTCTGAGGTACACGGCCAAGCAATGTACGCGCCTTGGCACAGGCCAGTGCCACCATCATAGGTTCGGTACATCCTACCGAAGGATGAACTTCGCGACGCAGGAGTTTCAGGAGCTGTTGAATTTCGTATCGGGTAATCATAATGTAATAGATTTTTAGTATTGTGTCTTAGAGTACGCCCTTCGATGAAGGAAGCTGAAAATGGTGGATATCGCGGCGAATAGCCATCTGTAATGAGCGGGCAAGGGCCTTGAAGATGCCTTCGATCTTGTGATGCTCGTTGTCGCCTTCTGCCTTGATGTTGAGATTGATGCGCGCACTGTCGCTGAACGACTTGAAGAAGTGGAGGAACATCTCGGTTGGCATATCGCCTACACGTTCGCGATGGAACTCGGCATCCCACACCAGCCATGGACGGCCACCGAAGTCGAGAGCAACCTGCGTGCTGGCTTCTGAAGCATGGCCAAAGTCGGTCTCGACAGTACAGAGACAATCGTCCATCGGGAGGCAGAAACCGTAACGGCCGATGCCGCGCTTGTTGCCCAAAGCTTTGGCGATGCATTCACCGAGGGCAATACCGGTGTCCTCGATCGTATGGTGTTCGTCGACATTCAGATCACCCTTGACCTGGATGGAAAGATCCATGCCCGAATGCTTGCCGATCTGCTCGAGCATGTGGTCGAAGAATCCGAGACCCGTTGAGATCTGCGTACGACCAGTGCCGTCCAGATCGATGGCAATATGGATATCGGTCTCCTTCGTGGTACGCGTTACCTCAGCGCGACGCTCGCCGGCAAACAGGAAGGCCGCAATGGCATCCCAATCCTCGGCAATCAGGGCGCAATCGTCCAGCAGGCAACCGCCATCACGGTTAGTAGCTTCGAGCAACCACTGGCGACAGTCGTCGACAGGTCCGTTCTGTGCCAACAAGATGCCCTTACAACCCAGATTATGCGCCAGCTGGATATCGGATAGACGATCACCGATCACAAAGCTGTTAGCCAGATCGTAGAGCGGCTCCTCTCCTTCCGCTCCCGGATGGCTGCCATCGATATACTTCTGCAGCATACCAGTACCAGGTTTGCGGTTCGGATGGTTATCCTCAGGGAAATGAGGATCGAAATACATATCCTCGAAGTCTACGCCCTCGGTATGGAAGACACTGAAGATAAGATCATTGATCTTCTTGAAACGCGACGTCGGATAATCCTTCGTCCCGAGGCCGTCCTGATTGCTGACGATTACAAAATCGTAATCGAGCGTATGGCGGATGAACGAAAGATTCTGGATGACGCGAGGAAGGAATTCGATCTGTTCGAACTTATCGACCTGTTCGGTGATAGGCGGTTCGACGACCAGGGTGCCATCGCGATCGATGAAGAGGCACTTTGTCATGGACAATTGGACTATTTATGTTTTACTTTTAGTTCTTGCTCAACTTGTTCCACATCCAGATGCCGTAGAACGAGTTGATCAGGTAGACGCTGTACTTGGCAACAGTCATGAACGAGAACTCCGAATCGGACATCAGCCACATGGCAATGTAAGCCACGTTGATGAACAGCCACATGTACCATTGTTCGACAAAGGCCTTGACCGAAACCCACATGGTGACGATCGACATCACGGTAGTGAACGAATCGAGCCAAAGCTGTGCCGTTGTGTCGTATTCGGTCTTGAGCGTCTTGAAAGCTACCTCGCCCCATCCCATATTGCTGAACAATACGGTGATCTGTTCGATCATCCATGGGCCAAAATAGATCAGGAACTCGCCTAAGGCCCAAGTTCCAAGCACGACAGCCAGCAACGTATAGCCACGCTGCATCCACGTCATGTAACGGGTGTGGATAGTACCAGTATTATCGTGTCGTTTGCGCTTGCCCCAATTCTTCCATCCGATGAACTGCATAGGCAGATTGTAGAACAATCGCTGCAGGAAATCACCGTAGATATGAGTACAGAAACAGATGTAGATATGTAGGAATGCCTCGACAATGCCAAAGATCCAATTGGCCATCGATCCTTTGGCTCCAAGTACCACACAGAAGACTCCCAGGATGGCCGCAATGGCCGCGATGATGCTATTGGGCGAGAAGTTTCCCTTGATGACAAACGATGCCACTGCCAGCGAAAGTATCGCCAGCAGCAGCATGATCTCAAACCAGTTGAGGCTCTTGAAGGTCAAGCCTAACAGCTTGATATAACGGTTTCTCATTCAAAAGAATTGGATATTAGTAAGAACGGGCGAACAGTACGCGACGAGCCGATGGCTTGCCGGTTACCATATCCACGCCTGGCTCGAGGTCGGCTGGATCGTGTGCCTCGAACGGGATACAACGGATCGTGGCCTTCGTCTCGGCTTTGATGTACTCCTCGGTCTCGGTAGTGCCGTCCCAGTGGCAGAGCAGGAAGCCACCCTTCTCGATCTCCTCCTTGAACTGCTCCCAGGTATCGACACGACGGATGTAGCCATCGCGCATAGCCTTAGCCTTGGCGAAGATGTTGTCCTGAATCTCGTCGAGCAGCTTCTCGACGTACTCTACGATGCCTTCCTGTGGGAGGACAGACTTCTCGAGCGTATCGCGACGAACCAGTTCGAGGGTACCGTTCTCGAGGTCGCGGCTACCGAGGGCAATACGAACAGGTACACCCTTGAGCTCGTACTCAGAGAACTTGAAGCCTGGACGCTTGTTGTCGGCATCGTCGTACTTGACCGAAATACCCTTGGCACGCAATGCATCGATCCATGGTTGTACACGCTCGCTGAGCAGCTGCAGCTCTTCTGGCTTCTTGTAGATAGGTACGATGACAACCTGAATAGGCGCAAGTTTTGGAGGAAGCACGAGGCCGTTGTCGTCCGAGTGAGTCATGATCAAGGCACCCATCAGACGCGTAGAAACTCCCCACGAAGTAGCCCATACATACTCCTGCTTGTTCTCCTTGTTGGTAAAGGTTACGTCGAAAGCCTTGGCGAAGTTCTGGCCCAGGAAGTGCGAAGTACCTGCCTGCAGAGCCTTGCCATCCTGCATCATGGCTTCGATGGTGAAGGTGTCGAGGGCACCGGCAAAGCGCTCGTTAGGCGACTTTGGACCCTTGATGACAGGAACTGCCATCCACTTCTCAGCAAAATTGCCATAGACGTTGATCATCTTCATTGCCATCTGACCAGCCTCCTCCTTGGTAGCGTGTGCAGTATGGCCTTCCTGCCAAAGGAACTCCGAAGTACGAAGGAACATGCGGGTACGCATCTCCCAACGCATGACGTTACACCACTGATTGCAGAGGATTGGAAGATCGCGATGCGAAGTGATCCAGTTCTTATAGGTCGACCAAATGATGGTCTCAGAGGTTGGTCGTACGATAAGCTCCTCCTCCAGGCGAGCCTCAGGATCGACTACGACGCCCTTCTCAGCATCGGCCTTCAGGCGGTAGTGAGTCACGACGGCACACTCCTTGGCAAAACCCTCGACGTGCTCGGCCTCGCGGCAGAGATACGACTTAGGGATGAGCAATGGGAAGTAGGCGTTCTGTACGCCCTGCTGCTTGAACATATCATCGAGGACGCGCTGCATCTTCTCCCAGATTGCATAACCGTATGGCTTGATCACCATACAACCACGTACAGCCGACTGTTCAGCAAGATCGGCATTTACCACGAGGTCGTTGTACCACTTCGAGTAGTCGTCCGACCGCTTGGTCATTTTATTAAGTTCTTTTGCCATTGTATTATATAATAAATAATGTATATCGAATTTGAGTATTCAATCCTTGTTCTGTTCTTCAGACGAGTATCAGAGGCTACCCTTCTTGGCCGCACGGATCATCTTCTTGTTAGGTACGAAGAAGAGCGAGATGCGACGATTCTTCTCGCGCTGGGCGATCGAAGCATTCTCGGTGCGTGGGACGCGATTGGCAAAGCCATAGCTGTGGATATCGGACGGACCTACGCCCTGACGCGCGAACCACCTGTGCACCTGACGCGAACGTGCCCCCGACATCTGTCGCATGTAGCGATCTGAGCCGTTGTTGTCCGTATAGCCAGCCACGATGAGCGTAGCCAGCGCATCCTTGCCGGCAACAAGACGGACGAAGGGATGCAGGATGTTGTCGGCCGACTGCAGCATCGTGCTATCGTTCTGCGCAAACAGCAGACGGGCCGGAATCGTAACCTTCAGGATAGATTCGTTGCCGCCAGTCATCAGGAACTCAAGCTGACGCATCTGACGCAGACGCTGTGCTTCCTGCGACCAGTAGCGTCGCAGATTCTTGACGGTCTGATAATCACTCGTGCTGACGATGGCATAATCGCCGAACGTCTCGGCCTCGACCTCCGTCATGCGCTCATAGTTCTGCGCATTCAGGTTGCCGAGGCACAACAACGCCAGCAATGCCGTTGTCAGCCACGAATTAAGAAAGGCTCTCTTCATAGTCCAATTCGGCCTCGACCACCCAACGAATCAGTTCGGGGTTGGTGTCGAAATGACAATCCTTATCCTTCTTGCAGGCGGTCGCAACATAGTTTACGATCTCCTCGACGTCAATATCGATCTCCTCCTCAGCATCGGCATCGAGCCAACCGTTACGATCGTAGAACTCGACCATCAGGTCGGTCATCAGCACGATATCATCGTCCGTATACTTGCCCTGGACCTCCTGCGGGAGATGTGACTGGATATAACGTACAGCCTCCTCGTCGTCGTAGATGCTGTTTTCAATCTGTTCTGCCATAATAGCTATGTTATTTAGAATTTATATGTATCAAGGTTCTTCCATCGGCTCGTCCGTCGGATCTTCCTCGCTGTCGCGTACGGGACGCGAGCGGTGCAACAGCGGATCAAGAAACTGCTCGCGAGCCTTGATCACTGGCTTAGCCAGATTCTCGGCCGCCTGTAGCACAGGTCTGTTCAGTTCCTCCAGCTGGCGAACTCCTCGGCGATTCAAAACTTCCAGCTGACGGACACCACGACGGTTCAGCTCTTCCAGTTGTCGTACGCCCTTCTTCAGATTGCCCAATATCGAGTAATGTATGTCCTCGAAGGCGTAACGGATCGGTTCGAGCGGATCGTCGACAGGATTCTCGGGCGTGATGATGCGAATGGCCCCCTCGTGAACCTTCACGTCCAGTACGCCTTCCATCTGGATCGGTTCGCCATCGACATGCACCACATCGGGATGAGGCATGAAGATGCGCAGGCTCGACGAACGGAAATATTCGGTATTCGGATTCTTATCCAGCTCGCGCGAGAACAACTGTAGGGCCATCCGAGGAATCTCGTAGAGTGGCATCGGCTTGACTAGCGTCACGTCCAACAATCCGTCCGACATTGAGGCATGGGGCGTGATATAAGCATTGTTACCCCATTGCGAAGCATTGCCGATGGCAATCATGAAGGCCTTCTCGCGGACACGGCCGTCATCGGTGTAGATCACATAGGTCGAGGGCTTATAGTCGCCAACAAGTTCGACGAAGCTGCGCAGATAGGTGATAGGGCCTCGCGTACCGACCTCGGCAAAGCGTGCTGAAACCTGTGCGTCGAATCCGATGCCGGCCGTGCAGAAAAAGATGTGGTCGTTCACCGTGCCATAATCCACTGCCGTGCTGTAGCCATCGCGAATGCATTCAAGCGCCTTGCGAAGGTCGAGCGGAATCTGCATGTGACGTGCCAGGCCATTGCCACTGCCCATCGGGACGATGCCGAACTTTACATCCGAACCTACCAGCGAACGGGCCGTCTCGTTGATCGTGCCATCCCCACCGATGGCCACTACGGTATCAACACCACGGCAGACAGCATCCAAGGCCATCTCGCTGGCATGACCGGCTCGTTCGGTGAAGCGAATCTCCAGATCGAACCCTTCGGTGCGAGGCATCACCGTGCGTACCAGATCCGGAATCTCATCTTTCGGACGGACTCCAGCGATAGGGTTGATGATGACAAGAACGGTTCGCATTGAAGGGTAAAATTAAGAAATGAGATTCTGCCCTGCCCTAACCTTAAGACAGACAGGCATCGAGTTCGCGCTTGATCAGTTCCTTGTCGAGACGCTGACCGATGAAGACGAGCTTCTGCATACGATCGCCATACTGTTCGTCCCAGTCGCGGCGGAGATTGGCATCGCGCTCCATCATCATTTCGAGTTCGCGCTTTGGCATCGTGGCAAACCAGTTACCGGCATTGCGGACGGTAGTCTGACGGCCTGCCTGCTCGAAGACGTAGCAGACGTCCTGCTCATCGTCGAAGTAGCAGATACCCTTGGCACGGATGATGTTCTTTGGCCAGCGACGGGCAACGAAGTCGTCGAAGAGGCCAAGCTTCATCGGACGGCGAGCGAAGTAGACATAGGTTCCGATGCCGTACTCCTCGACCTCGCCACCGTCGTGGTGATGGTGGTGATGGCAATGACCACAGGTACAACCCTCGGGATGATGCTCATGGCCATGCTCGTGATGATGGTGATGGTGCTCGTGTTCGTCGTCGTCATCATCATCGTCATGATGGTGGTGGCAATGGCATTCGTGCTCGTCGTCGTCATCATCGTCATGATGGTGATGATGGCATTCGTGCTCGTCGTCATCATCATCGTCGTGATGGTGGTGGCAATGGCATTCGTGCTCGTCGTCGTCATCATCGTCATGATGGTGATGATGTTCTTCCTCCTCTTCTTCCTCGATGTCTCCTTCTACCTTCTGAATCCAGGTAGCCGAAGTAGCAACGGCATCGAAGTCGAACATACGAGTATTGACCAGACGATCGAGGTTGACGTCGCAATAGTCACAATCGATGATCAGCGCTTTAGGCTGGAGCGTGCGAATGATGGCACGAATGCGACCCAGTTCCTCGGCCGTCACCTCCGAAGCCTTGTTCAGCAGGATGATGTTGCAGAACTCGATCTGCTGGATCACGAGGTTCTCGATATCTTCCTCGTCCAGGTTCTTGCGGGTAAGGTCTGCACCACAGCCGAACTCGTCCTTCAGTCGCAGGGCATCGACCACGGTAGTGATGCAGTCGACGTACGGAATGCCGCTCACCAGTTTATCCTCGGTCACCAGACTTGGGATAGAGCAGATGGTCTGGGCGATAGGACCAGGTTCGCACACACCCGAAGCCTCGATGACTATGTAGTCGAAGCGCTGCTGTGCCGTAAGGTCGGTCAGCTGCTCGACGAGGTCCATCTTCAGCGTACAGCAGATACAGCCATTCTGAAGGGCTACAAGCGAGTCGTCGCCCTGGCCTACGATTCCGCCCTTCTGGATCAGGTCAGCATCGATGTTCACCTCGCCGATATCATTTACGATCACGGCAAAGCGAATGCCCTGACGGTTGGTCAGGATACGGTTGAGCAGCGTTGTCTTACCACTGCCCAGATAACCGGTGAGCAGAAGGACCGGAACTTGTTTGAATGCTTGCATAGACGATTGTTACAGTTGACGGAGGATTGCCTGAATCTTTTCGAAGGTGGTGATGCGAGTCGGAACCAGCGGCAGGCGCAATACGTTCTCGCAGTAACCCATGGCGTTGAGCATGGCCTTCACACCGGCCGGATTGCCATCGACAAACAGCAGCGAGAAGAGCTCCTTGAAGCGATGATGAATGGTCAGGGCGTTCTGGTAGTCGCCGTTAAGGGCCAGACGCACCATGCGGGCAAACTCGCGAGGGAATGCGTTTCCGATTACCGAGATAACACCCTCGGCACCCAGCGTGATCAGCGGGAAGGTAATGCCGTCGTCACCGCTCAGCACGGTGAAGTCGGCTGGCTTGTTCTTGATGATGTCGTCAATCTGGTCGAAGTTACCCGATGCCTCCTTGATGGCAATGATGTTCGGATTGTCGTTGGCCAGACGAAGGGTCGTTGCGGCCGTCATGTTCACACCGACGCGACCAGGAACGTTGTAGAGGATTACCGGAATTGGCGATGCATTGGCAATGGCCATAAAATGCTGGTAGAGTCCTTCCTGCGAAGGTTTGTTGTAGTAGGGCACTACCGAGAGGATGGCATCGACGCCTTTCCAATCGCCGTTCTTCAGTTCGTTGACAATGGCCATCGTGTTGTTACCGCCACAGCCGATGACGATCGGCACGCGACCACGGACTTGTTCGATGACCAGACGACGGACCTGAGCCCGTTCGTCGGGTGTGAGTGTAGGTGTTTCAGCAGTTGTACATAGCACAGCCAGGAAGTCTGCTCCGCTGCTCACCTGATATTCCACGAGTTTGCGGAGTGCTTCATAATCGACCGACATATCGGCCTTGAATGGAGTGACAAGGGCCACGCCCATGCCTTTGATATTTCCCATATAAATAATAATTGCGATTTTTCGGCGCAAATTTAGTAAAAAACTCACTAACTTCGCCAAAAAATCGCATTTTTTTTATCAAACCTTCAAGGCTCCTATGATTTCCGTCACATTTTGACAGCCATGGCGGTCAAGATAATCGTTTATGCCGTCAACAATCTTCACGGTGACCGATGGATCGATGAAGTTGGCCGTACCCACCTCGATGGCCGAGGCGCCACACAGCAGGAACTCTACGGCATCCGTTGCGTTCATGATGCCTCCGAGGCCGACAATCGGAATCTTCACTGCATTGTGTACCTGCCAGACGCATCGCAAGGCGATAGGCTTCACGGCAGCACCACTCAAACCTCCGGTGATAGTACTTAGCACTGGTCGCTGACGCTCGGCATCGACAGCCATTGCCAGTACCGTGTTGATCAGGCTCACCGCATCGGCCCCTGCCCCTTCGACGGCTTTTGCGATCTCGGCAATGCTCGTCACGTTGGGCGTCAGCTTCACGATCAGCGGCTTCTTGTAGACATCCTTCACGGCAGCCACCACTTCGGCGGCCATCTCTGGTTTTGTACCGAAGCCCATGCCACCAGCCTTTACGTTCGGACACGAGATGTTCAGCTCGACGGCCGGAATCGTTTCGACCTCGTTCAGCATACGTGCTCCCTCGACGTAATCCTCGATGCACGAACCCGACAGGTTCACGATCACACGGGTGTCGAGATGCGCAAGGGTCGGATGGATATGCTCGATGTAGTATTGTACGCCCTTGTTCTGAAGGCCCACGGCATTGATCATACCCGATGGAGTTTCGGCCAGACGTGGATAAGCATTGCCCTGACGTGGATGCAGGGTTGTTCCCTTCACGATGAAGCCTCCGAGGCGTTCCAGGTCGATAAAGTCGCTGAACTCGGTACCATAACCAAAGGTGCCACTTGCCGTCAGGACGGGATTCTTCAGTTCAAGTCCCGCTAGATTCACATTTAGATTTGCCATAACCTTACCACTTCAGATCCTTGATATCAAAAACCGGTCCTTCAGAGCAAACACATTTGTGTCCCTCCTTCGTATCCTCTACACAGCAGAGGCACACGCCAAGACCACACGCCATCTTATTCTCCAGCGAAACCTCGCAGAAGTGAGGTTCCTCGTTCTGTTTCCAGGCCGACACGTCTTTGGCCACCGCCTTCATCATTGGGCCGGGGCCACAGACACGGATGGCGTCAAACCTTCCCTCGCTCAGTACGGTATGCTGTGTAGCAAAACCCTTCTGGCAATCCAGGCCTTCGATCACCGATCCATCCTCGCTCGTGATATACACTTCGCCTACCTGACGGAACTGCGCAACCTGAGCAATGTCTGCGCAACTTCTACCGCCCAGTAGGAAGCTCACTTCGGCACCTAAGGCCTTTAGCTGGCAACCAGTTTCGAGCAGTGGAGCAACACCGACGCCTCCGCCTATCAGCAGATAGCGACGGCCTTGCTGACAACCTTCGCCCAAGGTGAAGCCGTTGCCCAATGGATACACAATATTAATAATATCGCACGCGCGAACCTCGGCCAGTTTGTTCGTACCCGTTCCGGCACGCTGGATCAGCAGCCACAGTTCGTTGGCCTCTCTGTCTACACGATGGATCGAGATAGGCCTGCGCAGGAACACTCCTGGTTCGTTGTCAACACGCACCTCGACAAACTGACCTGCCTTGCACTCGCCAATCGTGCTTCCGTCGGCAGGTGTAAGGCGAAGCATGTACAAGCGCTCCGAGATGGTCTCGTTTGCTACGACCTTAAAGTCTGTAATATGTTTTTTCATATGCTTTGAAATTTGCGCCAGAATCGACGTTTACCTTTTAAACGTACAAATCCCCGTTTTATTGTGTGAAGTGCGATTATACGCGAAATTCAGGCTTTTGCATATTCGCATTCACGTCATCTTTTTATTGGGTGATTTTTATCATCTTCCATATTTACTCCTTCTTGCCATATTTCTTCGCGATGCAGCTTTATCGATTATATATAAATTATACAGCAATATAATATATTTACTTATTTTCAGCGAGTTACAAACTATGTAAATTGATTATTTTTCGCAATATGCATATTTTTGCATACGCTTTATCGCTCCCACTTAAAGATTTATCCACACAACATGCCGCAACTGCCTCATTTTGCACCATTTACACATTATGAACATTATTGCATAAACTATTAATAACGGATATGCAGCAGGAAAACACCTTATAAAGTCTGGCGACACCAGTTTTTATCCGGATTATGCATATTGCATGCATATTTGAGCGTCTGGCCAAAAACACGTTTTTCGCCGAAATTTTCTTTGCTAAAAATACATCGCAATATATTTGCCAGATTCGAATTAAATTCGTATCTTTGCAGACGAAATCCGACTATCCCATTCCTGCTATGACTGCTCACGACTTCACCGATATACTTCTACCCCATCTCATCCAACTGTACACCGACGGTCAGTTGCCGCTCCATGCCTTGGTCGACATCGACCTCTGGCAACAGATCTTCCCTGAACGACGCCCATTGGCCAGCGGACACTTCCATTGGTACGAGGTTAGCTTGACGTGCAATCCGCTGCAGGATCAGACGTTGCTCCTCTCCTTCATCCTGCCACAGCCCCTCGTCTACGGAGATCCGAAGTTTGCCTCCATCCGCATCGATCCGCAATCGTCCGATTCACGTCGTTCCGCGCTCTACACCTTGCACAAACCCGCCAGCATCTTCGACAATTGGTCGATACGTTGTCTCCATTTTACGGCCGACACCGAACAGACTCAGCAACCATCCGTCATCCAGATGATCGGCACTGACAGTTTGCGCAACTTCGTTCTCGCAGTGCAACAAATTCCCTTCCTATAACGCAATTCTCCTTCCTAAAAACGAGGAAGAGCATTCCGCTACAAAACTACGCTTCCTCAAATCGAGGAAGAGCATTCCGCTACAAAAATGCTCTTCCACAAATCGAGGAAGAGCATTCCACAAAAAAAATGAGGGTGTGTCAAAAGGTATAAATACCCTGACACACCCTCATTTGCTAATTTAAATTAAAAGTCCGGACTTTCACAAGCTCGGACTTTTTTATATCCGCAAAAATGTGTATCTTTGCGGCGCTTTAAAATAATTATGT
>JAZUEP010000161.1:0-37807 GCA_045640225.1 Bacteroidales bacterium
TCTGGCATTCCGTGTCAGACAAGTTGCTTGTATCTTCTTCAAAATGTTCATTCGAACTGTCAAAGAACGTAATTTATTGACCAATAACGAACAATAAAATCAAATTCTATAGTCAATCCTTGGATTGCAACATAGAAGGAATATACGGTGGACGAGATGGCTCAGGCTTTAGGGTATGCCAATGGAAAATCGATATCCCGCTTCCTTCGCACAAAGAGGGGCGAAACTGCCCGTGGTAACCATGCTATGGCAGAAAAGGATAACTATGTGAAAATGCGGTCGCAATACCGCAAGCGTAACAGATAACAATTATACAAAGAAATATGAACCTTAAATTAAGAGACCTGAACTTCCTGAAGTATCGTGCGGACATCGAAAAGATTCCGGATGGTAAGGTGCTGATCAATACGATCAATGCCCACTCGTTCAACGTGGCACAGAAGGACCAGCTTTTTGCCGATTCTCTCTCGAAGTGTGATGTGTTGCTGCCTGATGGAGTATCGATCATCATGGCGTGTAAGCTGATGAGATTGAAGAACTGCCCCGAACAACGAAGCCCAGGATGGGACTTGTTCGAGGTAGAGATGAAGAAACTGAATCAGAAGGGCGGAAAAGTAATGTTTATGGGTTCTAGCGAACATGTGCTTGGCCTGATACGCGAACGCTCTTACCTGGAGTATCCAAACCTGGAAGTTCATACCTATTCCCCACCCTACAAGGCAGAATTCAGCGACGAAGATAATGCGGCTATCGTGAAGGCTATCAACGCCGTAAAGCCAGATCTGCTCTGGATAGGTATGACAGCGCCGAAGCAGGAAAAATGGATCTACAGCCACTGGAACGAACTGGACATCAACTGTCATGCAGGTTCGATTGGTGCAGTGTTCGACTTCTTCGCCGGAACTTCGCCTCGTGCTCCATTCTCGTGGCAGAAACTCGGCCTGGAATGGCTGTACCGACTGCTGCTGAACCCTAAGCGAATGTGGCGTCGATACCTGATCGGTAATCCACTGTTTATCTGGAATGTATTGCGAGAGCCTTTTGCCAGATAAAGACTGAAACAACAGATCAATCGAATGTCCGGAATGTCGAAGAACCTCAAACTCTGGTGCTGTCTGGCCTTGATTCCTATAGTATTGGCCTGTATACTGGCGCTCTATGGACGTTACAGGTATGAGCAGGAAATGACGACAGCAACAGCAGGAACAGAGGACGATTGGGAGCTGAACGAACGCGAACTTGAAAGGAATTCAAAGCTGGAACTATTAGGCATCAGCGAGAATGAAATGGTGCTGAATCTCGAGCCAAGAGTTGATAGTTCGACGTTGCCATTGGTGTCACCAGAGTACCTCGAAGCCGAAGCCGAGATTGCCAGAGTCAGACAGGAGCTATCGGAAGAAATGGACGAGGACCTTTCGGCCGAAGCAGCCAGCGACGAGATGCTGGAGATGGATGCCGAAGGAAATCCGGTTATCTACGATGTGCATGAGGGCGAGTGGCTGGCATCGATAGCCTTGAAGCTATACGGAAACCGATGCTTCTGGGGATACATCTTCGACGTGAATCGCGACATGCTTCGCTCCTATCGGAACGTACAGGCCGGAACACAGCTATATCTGCCTGACAAGAAATATTTTGGAATTGATTCGACTGACAATCAATCCATTCAAAGAGCGGCTATACATTCGGCCGAATTGCTGAATAACAAATAACAAGATATGGAAACAAAACCTAAGATACTATTTATTCTACACCTTCCGCCACCGATACATGGTGCAGCAATGGTAGGCAAATGGATACACGACAGCGAGAAGATCAACGAGACCTTCGAATGTCAATATATCAACCTGACAGCAGCTGCCAATCTGGCCGACATCGGAAAGGTAGGCCTGAAAAAGGTGCTGCAATTCTCGAACATGATGAAGCGTATACGCAGGACGGTGAAGGAATTCCAGCCTGATCTGGTGTACGTAACGCCCAATGCTGCAGGTGGACCTTTTTATAAGGACTTCATGGTCGTGAACATGCTGAAACGAATGGGATGCCGTATATTGTGTCATTATCACAACAAGGGTGTCAAGTTCCGTCAGAGCTATGCCATGGATGACCAGCTATACCGCTCGTTCTTCAAGGGAATAAAGGTCCTGCTGATTGTCCCTCAGCTGTACGACGATATGAAGAAGTACCTACGCATCCGCGATACATATTTCTGTCCGAATGGTGTACCGATGAAGCTGGATCACGAACCAGAAGCCGACCGTCACAACGAAGTTCCAGAAATTCTGTATCTGTCGAACCTATTCGTATCGAAAGGCATCATCGATCTGCTGGACGCCCTCTACCTGCTGCGAGGCGACGGCTATAAGTTCCATTGCACGATAGTAGGAGCCGAAGCTGCTGCCATGAATAGCGAAAGGCTTAAGACTGAGATAGCATCGCGTCACCTGCAGCAGATGGTCGATTATGTAGGTCCAATGTATGGATCGGATAAGGATCCGTACCTTGACAGAGCCGACATTATGGCCTTCCCTACCTATTACCGCAAGGAGTGTTTCCCATTGGTAAATCTTGAAGCCATGGAACGTAAGATTCCTGTAGTATCGACTCGCGAAGGTGGTATTCCGTACATGATCAGAGATGGAGAGACCGGAAAACTCTGTCCGGCACGCAACCCGATAGAACTGTCGCGCAACCTGGCCCAGCTTATCGACAATCCCGAACTTCGCATCGCCATGGGTGAGGCTGGCTACCAGTTCTTCAAATCAGAATTCACGATCGATAAGTTCATCGACCGAATGATCAACGTGCTGAACCGTGTACTGGTCGAAGCGCCTCAGCCCAAGCAGAAATTCATCTATTGATTTGCCACTCTGAAAGATATAGTTATGACACATAAAAGAATATACCTGGCTGCAATAGCTCTATTGTTGGGATTGCTGATGCCTGACAAGGTAGCTGCTGACGTCATCTCGGAAAGCAACTACAGCGCCATGCAGATAACAGGCCTGCAGAGTCAGACAACGAATACGATACTGACCGACGACAACGGTTTTATCTGGATATCGAACCGTAACGGTATTGACTGCTACGACGGTCTGAATGCCACTCATTACAAGCTCAGTGACCTGGGTATGCGTGGTTACCGCGACGGAATGATGATCCTGATGCACAAAGACCGAAAAGGTCGCATATGGGCCTTTACCGAACGTGGAAACATCTACCAGTTCGACTCGGGCGAAGACCGGTTCAAGGTTGTTCTGGACCTCTATGCCATGGAGTTCTGGAGCAGTGTTCAGACTCTTTTTGTTACCGACGACGATCACCTTATCATTGGTCTGAACGAAGGAATCGTCTGCTACGATTTACCGAATGAGAAGCTGTTGGGCCATGTGGCCAAGAACCGAAACATCCGCGACTTTCTGGAATGGAGCACCGATACACTGCTCGTTGCTTCGGACAAAGGACTTTCGTTTCTCGATCTACGTAACAATGTAGCCAATGGCGAATTTGTTGACAACCTGCCAGCACTCTGTCTGCATGAGGTAGAAGAGACCATCTGGATAGGTACACGAGGTAAAGGTCTGTACCATATGGACAGAGCGAGCAAAGAGCAACCCGTTCTGGTAGAAGGCAGTACAGACATTATCTACAATGCCATCGACTACCTCGACAATTATGGTCTGCTGCTGGCTACCGATGGCCAAGGATTGATGCAGCTGGATGTTGATGACGAAAGCGGGTTGCCTACATCCGAACTGCTGCGAATAGCTTACGACAGCAAGGAAGCCTCCTTCCCTACCCGTTCGGGTGGTATCAACGACGTGATGGTGAACAACGGAAACATCTGGTTCTCGATGTACATGGGGGGCTGTATGCGTCTGATTCCTCATCACAACCTGATTACCCTGACCAATCCTGTCGCCGAGGCTCCATCGGACAATTTCGTCTACGACATTGATAATGGGCCTGATGGCTCGCTGTGGGTAGCCTATAACCAGGCATTGGTCCGTTACAACGCCAATGGCGAGGAGCCCGAGATCTTCATGAACCATCAGTCGCGCTTCCTGACCATGAAGGTGATGCCTGACTCGACGGTCTGGGCCGGCGGCTATGGTACAGGCTTGCATCACTTCGACCCCTATACCGGTGCACGAGAGTGGTTCAGTTCGGTGGCCGATACTCCAGTGAATGACTGCATCTACGATCTGCACGATACCGAAGATGGAGACCTCTGGGTGGCCGGAATGAACTTCCCGCTGACCAGAATGCACTTCTACGACAATGGTATGACCAAGAAGACTATCTATCCGGATCTGATTCAGATTTTCGACGTAGAGACGCTCGATGCCAATACTTTGGCCTTGGCTAGTTCGGATGGTATCTGGCTGCTGAATATCAAGACGGGCGAGAGTACGCATCACTTCCAGGTAGGCGAAGGATACGAATGGAAGGGAACGAATTTCGTTCGCAGCATCATTACTCGCGGTGGCAACGAAGTATGGATTGCTACGGCAGGCGCAGGTCTGGTGTGCTACGATGTAAAGGCCGACCATTACGATTACTACGACAATCTGAACATCTTGCCATCGCTCGAATTGCGCTCGGTTCTGATGCTGAATGATTCGATACTCTGTGCTTCGACCGAAGCGAATGGCGTCTTCTCGTTCAATTGCAATACCCGCCGTACGGAACGTTCACTTTTGCTCGAAGATGCCATGTTGCGACAGGAATTCCTGCAGAACTCTGGCATCCGTCTATCCAATGGCAATCTGCTGTTCGGCGGAGATCAGGGCGCTGTACAGTTGACGGCTCTGGATGTTTGCGAAAACGTGAATCAGTACCAGATATTTGTCAACGGGCCTAAGAATAACAACAAGGAGTACTCGATCGGATATCGTCACAGAAACTTGTTCCTCAGCTTCTGTACCAACGACATCTACCATCAGGATGATTACAAGTTTGAGTATCGCATGGAAGGATGGAACGACGAATGGACGCCTACCGATGGCGAACGTTCCTTGCGACTGGTGAATCTGCCCTCTGGCGACTGGACACTGGAACTTCGTGCCGTGAATTCAACCGGCATGGAACTGACCGAGAGCCTGCAGCTGCACATCAATCGCCCCATCTGGCAACGCTGGTATGCTTGGGTGACGTACGTCCTGCTATTCTTCTATCTGGTGCTCAAGATTGTTCTCTACCTCTTACGACCCAGGATTGAGGAAATGTAATGATAGGTACAATTCACCATTTACCATGTACAATTTTACAATTTACAATTTTGCATGAAAAAGAATTCACATTCAGCACTTCAGCTATGGTTGATGCTGGCTTCAATCCCTGTTCTGGCTGTGATTGCTGTCTATATCTACGGTGCACTGGCGTTCGACGACAACGAGATCATCGAGATAGATCCATCGCTTTCGCGTAACGAAAACCAGAGTGTTCGCGAAATGGAGACAGCCGATCTGGATAAGGAATTTACGGCCCCGGTCGACGTCCCTATGCGTGAGCGTGGAATGACGACAATAGAACGTCCGTCGATGCTTACAGGTCTCAGTTCGACGGACAAGGAGCAGTCGCTGTCGCAAATGCTGTCGAAGAAGAACGAGAACCTACGCCTCGGCTCAAACGGCCATCCTATGCTCATCCGCGTGCAGGAGAATGACGACCTCGGAACGGTATCGGCACGCTACCTGGGCAATGCTGACTTCTGGCCCTACGTCTATATGGTGAATCGCGAGAAGCTACCTTCACCCAACGCCATCAAGGCCGGTATGACCCTGTATCTACCCGATTCGGCCTATTACGACATCAATCTGAACGACACGTTGGCCTTGCAGAAGGCACAGGCCCTAGGTAAGACATTCAAAGTAGAAGAATAAATATGAAAAGCGATTTCCTCCTAACCCTCCGTTCTGCATTTCTGGCCGGCATCTGTATCGGTATTGCAGGCTTCGGTTATCTGGCCGAAAAGAGCATCATCGGTGCCGTCCTATTCGCCTTTGGCCTGCTGACGGTAGTTCATTACGGATTGCGCCTTTATACCGGCACGGCCGGATTCATCAAGAAGGGCGAAGTGGGCAAGCTGTTGCTCATCCTTGGCGGCAACATCATCGGCTGTCTGGCCGTAGCCTTGATGGTTCGGTGTTCGCCCATGGCATTGCAGGAGACTGCACAGAAGATTCTGGAAGGGCGTCTCGGCATGGGCCCAATGCGCGGTTTCGTGCTTGCCATAGGTTGCGGATTCATCATGACAACGGCCGTTACCTTTGCACGTCAGGGCAAGAACCTGCCGCTTCTGTTCGGCGTCCCGCTGTTCATCATGTGCGGATTTCCTCACTGTGTGGCCGATGTGTTCTATTACCTGTGCGTACCCTTCGACTTCCTCGGTCAGAACATCATCGACGTGCTGCTATTCTACGTGGCCATAGTGTTGGGCAACTTTGTTGGCTGCAACCTGTTCCGCTTCGTAGCACGCGACACGCTGGCCGTCAAATAGGGCATCATGTAGGCGGGCAAGAGCCGCTGACTTGCCAGACATTCATCACAAAAAAGCGCGAAAGACCTCCTGACTTCGTCACTTTCGCTTGCCATTCTATAGCGCATATTGAAAATCAATAAATTAAGTTAAAAGAATGGGTGACTTAGGGTGACGCAAGCATATTTTTTCGTATCTTTGCGCCATGTTTGTACGTAAGAAAACCAACCGCTCAGGCACAATTAGCGTCGTTGTGGTCAATAAATCACATGGTCGCTTCATAGAAGTCAAGAAATTTGGAGTGGCGAAGTCGGAAGAAGAGGCCGATTCGCTATTCCTTGAAGCACAGATCTGGCTACGCACACATGGAGGCCAACAGGAAATAGACTTTGACGATCGCCGAGGGAAAGAACTGGAAGAGACGGCTCGTGTTGTTGAGAATATGGACTCCATTTTGATTAACGGGACGCAGCTGTTGCTAAATCAGGTCTATGATACAATTGGATTCAATTGCATACCCGATGAAATCCTACGTCATCTTGTGATAGCAAGGGTATCCCAGCCAAGAAGTAAACTTGCCACAGTTGACTATCTAAAGTCTTACTATGACGAGGATGTTGGCCTCAACCAAATCTACCGTTACATGGACAAGCTCTATAATACGCAGATGGAACTTGCCCAGCAGATCAGCGTGGAGCATACCCGTAAAATCTTTGGTGGCAAGATAGGTCTTATGTTCTATGACGTAACGACCTTGTACTTTGAAACCTCGCAGACAGACGTCTTGCGAGAGCCGGGATTCTCAAAGGATGGTAAGACCGCTGAGTCCCAGGTCGTACTTGGCCTGCTCGTATCGGAAGGAGGTTATCCCTTGTCTTACTCTCTGTTCAACGGCAGCCAATATGAAGGATTTACCATGATACCGATGATAGACGATTTCAGGCAACGCTTCACTCTAGGTAAAGACTTCGTTGTCGTGGCCGACTCGGGATTGATGAATAAGAATAATGTGACGCTTTTGCAACAAGCTGGTTATAAGTATATTCTTGGTGCACGAATCAAAACTGAGAGCACAAGTATCAAGCAATGGATTCTTTCGTTGGAGAAAACAGACAAGGCTTGCTATGAGTACAAAAGACAGAATGAAGAACGTCTTATCGTCAGTTATTCGGAAAAACGAGCTAAAAAAGATGCATACAATCGCGACCGGGGAATTGAACGATTGAGAAAGGCATTCAAGAATGGACACATCACGAAGCAGCAAGTCAACAAACGAGGATATAACAAATTCCTTGAAATCAGCAAGGATATTGAAGTCGTCATAAGTGAGCAGAAAATTGCAGAAGATCGCAAGTGGGATGGTCTGAAGGGTTATATCACCAATACCGACCTTGATGCAGAGCAAGTCATTACTCAATACCATGGATTATGGGTGGTGGAACGTGCTTTCCGAATCTCAAAGGGGACATTGGAGATGCGTCCGATGTTTCACTTTACGGAGAGGCGGATTGAGGCTCACATCTGTATCTGCTTTATCGCATATAAAATATATAAGGAACTGGAACGCCTAATAGAAGTGAAAAAAATTGGCATGAGTGTCGATCATGTACTCGATGCTGCCAAGACAATTACTACGATAAGAATAAAGCTTCCAGAGAATGGAACCTACTTTACGAAAACGCTATTCCTGACCGAAAAGCATCTCGCCATCAAACCTCTTTTCGACCTTACAGACACCATTTCCTAATTCGGGTGACGCATTGACGAAGTCAGGAAATAGGGCATCATGTAGGCGGGCAAGAGCCGCTGACTTGACAGACATTCATCACAAAAAAGCGCGAAAGACCTGAATTCACAGGTTTTTCGCGCTTTTTGTGTGTAGAAATTTGCAAAATACCGAAATCTTGATTATATTTGCGCCCACATATCATAAGAATATCACCCAAAGAACTATGACCTCTGTTACCGAACTACTACAGACGACCAAAGAGACACTCTTCTCGTTCGAAGTGCTTCCACCTTTGCGTGGCAAGGGCCTCGAATCAATCTATACAACCATCGACCGATTGATGCAGTTCAACCCTGCATTCATCGAAGTCACCACCCATCGCAGCGACTATACCTACAAGCAGACGGCTCCCGGTACCTTTCAGCGCGTCGAAGAACGCCTTCGTCCGGGTACGGTTGCCATTGCCTATGCCATCAAGCAGAAGTATGGCGTCCCGGTTGTTCCTCACATCATCTGCAGCGGATATACTCAGCAGGAGACCGAGAACGAACTGATCGACCTCGCTTTCCTCGAGGTAATGGATCTGCTGGTACTGCGTGGCGACAAGTCGAAGCAGGACAACCGCTTCATACCCAAGGAGGGTGGCCTGTGCCATGCTACCGAGCTGTGCGAACAGGTCAATCTGTTCAACAAGGGCGTACTGCTGTTCGGCGATCGTCACGAGATGACCAGCGAACACCAGTTCTCGTACGGTGTAGCCGGTTATCCCGAGAAGCACGACGAAGCGATGAGCATGAACTTCGACCTGCAGCAACTGAAGAAGAAAGTAGACCTGGGCGCAGGTTATGTAGTGACACAGATGTTCTTCGACAACCGCAAGTACTTCGAATTCGTAGACCGCTGTCGCGAAGCTGGCATCATGGTTCCTATCGTTCCTGGCCTGAAGCCACTGGCTACGCTAAACCACTGCACGATGTTGCCTCGTACCTTCCACATCGACTTCCCTGACGCGTTGACGGCCGAACTTGAGAAGTGCAAGACCAATGACGACGTACGTCAGGTAGGCATCGAATGGTGTACCGAGCAGTGTCGCGAACTGAAGGCTGCCGGTGTTCCTTCGCTCCACTTCTACACGATGAATGCGTCGGCTTCGATCGAACGTATCATGAACAGCCTGTAATACAATCCAAGCAATCAGCACAACCCGAAATGACTCTACGCGAAGCCTTTGCACAAAAGATACTGCTGCTGGATGGCGCCATGGGATCGTTGATTCAGGAATATGGCGTACGTGGCAACTATGACGAACTGGCACTGACCCGTCCGGACATCTTGCACGACGTAGCACGACGCTATCTGGAAGCGGGTGCCGACGTCATCACGACGTGTACCTTCTCGTGCCAGCGCGTCAGCCAGGCCGAATACCATCTGGAGGACCAGATTGCCGAACTGAACCATGCTGCGGCCCGCATCGCCATCGACGAAGCCCGTCGCTTCAGTGCCCTGCCGGACAAGAACGGAATCTGCCGCCAGCGCTATGTATTGGGCGATGTTGGCCCGACAAGCAAGATGCTGTCGATGAGCGACGATGTGAACGATCCTGCGGCTCGTGCCATCACCTTCGACCAGCTCGAAGCCGCCTATCTTGAGCAGGTCACGGCCCTGATCGAAGAAGGCGTTGACGGCATCCTGGTCGAGACGATCTTCGATACACTGAATGCCAAAGCTGCTCTTTCGGCCATCACGAAGGCAAGGGAGGCCTTGGGCAAGGATTGTGAGATCCTGCTGTCGATGACCGTAAGCGACGCTTCAGGCCGCACGTTATCCGGACAGACGGTCGAAGCCTTCGTCACATCGGTACTCCACGCACGTCCGCTGGCAATAGGCCTGAACTGCGGACTCGGGGCCGACGGTATGCTGCCCTACCTGCGCAAGATGTCGGCCTGCGCACCGTGCTACATCACCTGCCATCCGAACGCTGGCCTGCCTAACCAATTTGGTGGCTACGACGATACGCCAGAGCAGATGGTGGCCATGATGAAGCCCTATCTGGACGAACAGCTTGCCAACATGATTGGCGGATGCTGCGGAACTACCCCAGCCCATATTGCTGCCTTCCGCCAGATGATTGATGCCTCGGAGATGCTCCCACACCAACCGAAAGCCACTCCTCAGACATTGACTCTGGCCGGACTCGAGCCCCTGAGCATCACCAAGGATCAAGGCGACGAGACAGCGATGAATGCCCGTTGTGCTACACCTTTCGTCACCGTGGGCGAACGATGCAACGTTGCCGGATCGCGCAAATTCCTGCGACTGGTTTCGGAAAAGAATTACGATGAGGCCCTCGACATAGCACGACGTCAGGTCGAGGACGGAGCTGCTGTAATCGACATCAACATGGACGATGGACTCCTGGATGCTGAGCACGAGATGCAGACCTTCCTGAATCTGCTGGCCAGCGATCCTGCCATCTCGCGTGTACCGATTATGGTGGACAGTTCGCGTTTCGAAGTGATCGAGGCCGGCCTGAAATGTGTTCAGGGCAAAGGCATCGTGAACAGCATCTCGCTCAAGCTGGGCGAAGAGGCCTTCATCGATCACGCCCGTACTGTTCGCAGGCTGGGAGCAGCCGTAATCTTCATGCTCTTCGACGAAGAAGGCCAGGCTACCGACTACCTACGACGCATCCAGATAGCCGAACGTGGCTATCGCTTGCTGGTCGACGTTGTGGGCTTTGATCCTCACGACATCATCATCGACCCTAACGTGCTGACTGTCGCTACGGGCATGGCCGAACACAATGCCTATGCGCACGACTTCATCCGAGCCACACGTTGGATAACCGACAACCTGCCTGGTGTACGCATATCCGGAGGATTGTCGAACCTGTCGTTCGCCTTCCGTGGCAACAATTACCTACGCGAGTCCATGCATTCGGTATTCCTGCATCATGCCATCCCCAACGGCATGGGCATGGCCATCATGAATCCGGCCTCGGCCGTAGGTTATCGTAGCATCCCTCTGGAACTGCGAATGGCCATCACCGAGGTGCTGCTGAACACCAACGATGCTGCACCCGAAGAGCTGATGGAGATTGCGCAACGCATGACAGCAGCGCAACTTGCAGCCAAGGAGGCTGGTACCAAGTACGACCCGAAAGCCATCTTCGCAGCTCAAACAAGCACGGCCGGCACCCACAATGCAGCCACGAAGCAGCAGGCAACCGAGGCAGAGACCACAACCGAACAGCGCATCCAGCAAGCCCTCGTAAAGGGTGTAGCTACGACGCTGGAAGCCGACATCCTCGATTTGATCGGTAAAGGACTTACTCCGCTGCAAATAATCTCAGGCCCGTTGATGGACGGCATGAATCAAGTTGGAACACGGTTTGGCGAAGGAAAAATGTTCTTGCCACAAGTGGTAAAGACTGCCCGCACGATGAAAAAGGCTGTCGAGGTTTTAAATCCGTTCATGCAGACGGAAAACAACGTCGAGAAAAACGCAGAAGGTACACTTAGCGAAAAAAATGTGCATTCTCAACCTGCGGTACTACTTGCTACGGTGAAAGGCGACGTTCATGACATCGGGAAAAACATTGTTGGCGTAGTATTGGCGTGCAACAACTTCCGCGTAATTGATTTGGGCGTCATGGTGCCGGTCGAGCAAATTATTAAAGAAGCTTTGGCTCAAAAAGTGGACTTTGTCTGCCTGTCAGGCCTGATTACGCCGAGCCTGGAAGAAATGTGCAACGTGGCGCGAGCCATGCAGGAAGCCGGCATGACGATCCCGCTCTTCGTAGGAGGCGCTACGACATCGGCCATCCATACGGCCGTAAAGATTGCCCCGCTGTACGACGGTGGCGTATTCCATCTGACCGATGCGGCCAAGAATCCCGTACTGGCCATGCAGTTGCTCGATCCTGCACAGCGCGACAACATCCTGGAGCGCAATCGTCAGCAACAGCAGGAGATCAGAGACCGACAGCAGGCAACCACAATGCAACCTGCACCGAAAGCAGAGCAGACCGTACCGACAGACCATGAGGTCGAAGTAACGACATCGCCAGTTCCTTTCCTCGGACAGCGTGTACACGAACCTATCACGCTCGACAAGGTCGTTCCGTTGATCGACTGGACGTACTTCTACTGGCCGTGGCGCGTGAAGGCTGACAGCGACGAAGGTCGCAGCCTGAGGGCCGATGCCGAGAAGCTGCTGGACGAACTTGCAGCAGACCAGAATTATGCTATGCGTGCCATCACCGCCTTCTACGAGGCACGATGCGACAAAGATAGCATCATTATAGGCCAGCAAGTGATCGAGACCCCTGTCACTGCGAAGGGCAATCAGCTCAGCAGATATGTGGCCCCATCGGACGATCATGCCGGCGTATTCGCAGCCACCGTCAGTCCAGCCTTCATTGCAAGGCTTGAGGAACTGAAGGCGCAAAACAAGGACGATTATGCCATCTTGCTGCTGCAGACATTAGGCGACGTACTGGTTGAGGCAACCAGCGAATACCTGCAACGCGAGCTGGAAGCAACCGGTTGGCACGGCATCCGACCAGCCGTTGGCTACCCGCTCCTCCCCGACCAGCGACAGATCTTCCGAATGGCCCAACTTATCGACTATAAGGCCATCGGAATCACGCTTACCGAGAATGGTGCCATGTACCCACAATCGTCGGTCAGCGGCCTGTACATAGGTAATCCAAACGCAACATATTAACCACAACACTAATCTCTCACATAAACATTCAAACAATGAACATTGGAATTATCGGAGCCGGCTGGATAGCCGACAAAATGGCCGAGACACTTGTAGCGCATCCTCAGGGATGCCAGGTTTATGCCATCGCATCGCGTAGCCTCGAGAAGGCTCAAAAGTTTGCACAGCACTGGGGTATCGAGGTAGCCTATGGCTCGTACGAGGAACTGGTATCAGATCCGAAGGTTGACCTGGTCTACATTGCCACACCTCACAGCCATCACTACGAGCACACCCGTCTCGCACTCGAGCACGGCAAGCCTTGCCTTGTCGAGAAAGCCTTCATGGCCAACGTACGCGAGACCAAGGAAATCCTGAACATGGCTCACGAGCATGGCATCTTCATCACCGAAGCTATCTGGACCCGTTACCAGCCCGCACGTCAGATGGTAAAGCAGCTGCTCGAGCAGGATGCCATCGGCCGTCCTCGCTTCATCACGGCTTCGCTGTGCTACCCTATGGAGTTCAAGGAGCGCATCGTCCGTCCAGACCTTTGTGGTGGTGCCTTGCTCGACCTGGGCGTCTACAGCATCAACTTTGCTCGCATGTTCTTCGACGAGGAGTGGCAGGAAGTCAAGTCGAGCTGCGTGAAGAACGATACGGGCATGGATCTGATCGACACGATTACGGTTCACTATGCCAGCGGTATGTTGGCCCAGCTCGAGGCTACTGCCTGCAATGCGTTCAGCAATCACGGCGTGATTGGCGGCGACAAGGGTTGGATCGAAGTGGACAACGTGAACAATCCTCAGTACATCTCGCTCTACAATGCTGATCGTCATCTGGTAAGCACCATGGCCGTTCCTACCCAGGTTACCGGCTACGAGTATCAGGTATTTGCCTGCAAGGAGGCCCTCGAGCAGGGACGTCTGGAGTGCGACGAGATGCCTCATGCCGAGACCATCCGCGTAATGGAGATCATGGACAACCTCCGTCGCGAATGGGGTATCCACTACCCTATGGATTAATTCAAAACTTTATAATCATGCGTACCCTTATCTCAATCCTCGCTATTGCTGCCTTGCCGTTGACAAGCAGCGCACAGATGGTCAACGATGTGCAGATGGCCATCATCAGCGATATTCATGTCAACCTTGGCTCGCAGAACCAGGAAGTCTTCGACGCTGCTCTGAGCCAGATCAGTCAGGTCCATCCTAATCTGCTGTTGGTAACCGGCGATCTTGCAGACTATGGCGATGCTGCCACACACCAATATGTAGCAGGCAAACTGAGTGAGCTTGAGACACAGGGTACGCAGGTATACGTAATCCCCGGTAATCACGACCTGTACGGAACGGCCGTGACGACCGACGAATTTGCCTCCGTCTATGCCGCATGCGGCTATGACGAGGCCGTTCTCCGACACGAGGCCAGCCTATCGTATCTGGCCTATCCGTGCGAAGGCCTTGCCCTGCTATGCCTGGACAGTACCCGTCCGGCTGACGAGAACGGACGTCATAGCGACGGAGGCCTTACCGCTGGCACCTTGGACTGGGCTGCAGAGGCTGCTGCCAAAGCACAGCAGGACGGACGAATGCTGATCGGCATGATGCATCATCCCATCGTAGAGCACTTCGATCAGCATGCACAATTGGCCGGTAATTACATTGCCAATAGCGACGAGTTTTTTTATCCGGTCCTCGCAGATGCACAGAATCAACTGATCGAAGCTGGTATCAATGTGATGCTGAGCGGACACTTCCACCTGCAGAGCACACAACATGTCGTTACGGCTCAGGGCGAGCTGTACAATGTCATGACAGGTTCGCTGGCCAACTACCCTTCACCCATCCGCTACATCCATCTGGACAATGAAGGACATCTGAACATCTCCTCCGAGCATCAGATGCTCTATCGCGACGAAATGTTGGAGCGTAACCAGCAACTGGTATCCAACGGTATGCGTCGCATAGCACAGACGGCCTTCCCGATGATGGACAAGATCAAGAGTGCCATTCCACCGATGTTCCTCGGTATGCTGCGGTTGCCGAACGACGAAGATGAGATGTACAACGACCTGAAGGAGTATATGCAACCTGCCCTGCTGGACGTATACAACGCGCTGGCTGCCGGCGATGAGGATCAACATGACCCCGACGGATTGTACAACGCTTCGATCGATGCGCTTCGCAACTACATCCTGTACGTCTGCAAAGGCAATACGATGCTGGCCGACCTGTTGACCGAAGGACTCAGCACATCGGAAGATCTGGACGAGAACTATCTGGCACTGTTCGACACCATCCTGCGTAGCATTGTATACAATTATGTTGGCGATCCTTCCAATGTAGTAGCCGATAACGCCATCGAACTGAAGCTTCCGAAACCTGCAACGGCGCTGAACGCCGTAATGCAGGACGACGCTGCCGCACGTTGTTATACGCTGGACGGAAAGCCACTCTCACCCGAGATGGCCTCCGCCTGTGGCACAATCATGCTTTGCAATAGCCGTATTACGACCGCCGTACGATGAGCACACGCAAAAACGCCTCGTTGATGGCCAGCAATACGCTGTGGAATGCCCTAGAGAGATTCTCGACGATGGGTATCCAGTTGTTGTGCACCTTCATCCTTGCACGTTTCCTTACTCCAGCAGATTTCGGTCTTGTCGGAATGCTGGTGGTATTTACCCTGATTGGCAATACGATTACCGAATCAGGCTTCGGACAAGCCCTTATCCGCGAACGCGAATGCAGCCAGCTGACGCTTAGCACCGTGTTCTGGGCCAATCTCGGACTTTCGGCCATTGTCTACGTGGTGCTCTACATGGCAGCACCCTGGATTGCACAATGGTTCGGCCAACCGCAATTGGTAGCAATCAGCCGCGTCACCTTTCTGGTGATTCCGATAGGTGCGGTCGGTCTGATAAATAATATAATATGTACGCGAGGACTGCAGTTCAGAACCCTGTTCATCGTGTCGGCCATCGCATCGCTGCTCAGTTGCGCTGTGGCTTTGGTCTGGGCATGGCATACACGGAGCGTATGGGCGCTAGTACTGCAGAATGTCGTAGCCTATGTGCTCAAGACCATTGGCTATTGTCTGGCAACACATTGGCGGCCGATGCTTCAGTTCTCGTTCCGCGAATTGCGACGACTCTTCGTATTTGCCCGCAACCTGCTGGTAACCGGGCTGATCGGAAATCTTTTCAACAACATCTACCTGCTGATCATCGGCCGTTGCTACGGCGCTGTCGAGACCGGCTTCTTTGCCCAGGCTGACCGCATCCGCATGGTAACGTCTGCCAGTTCCACACAAGTGGTACAGAGCGTCTCGTATCCAATCCTGTCGCAAATTAATCATCAGGACGAACATCGCCTGCGCGATGCTTACCGCAAGATTATCATGGTGACACTGATGCTCGTCGGCCTGATGATGACGCTCCTGATGACGATAAGCGAAGACCTGATGGAACTGCTGATGGGCAACGAGACTTGGCGCACGTCTGGTCAGTATCTCTATGCACTGGGCGTGGCTGGTATTCTCTTCCCGCTTCATGCCGTGAACCAGAACATTCTGCTGGTCAAGGGACTGGGGCGCACCGTTCTCTGGCTCGAAGTAGGCCGACGTTCGTTGATGATTGCACTGATTGCCCTTACGTTGTACTGCTTCGACAGTGTTGTGTGGCTCGTATGGAGCTATGCTTTCTACTCATTTATCCTGATCTTCGTCAATCTTTGGGTTTGTGGCAAGCCTATCGGCTATAGTCTGAAGGAACAGCTGAAGGACATCACACCGCTACTGACAAGCCTGACGGCCGTACTGGTCTACGCACAAATGGCAAACCACTTCATGGCCCCGCTTTCGCCCTGGCAACGCATCCTCATTGTCCTTCCTACAGCTTCAATTCTGGGCCTTTCCTTGCTTTACCGTACACCGGCCTTCGCTCATGCATGGCAATTGCTTCGCGAAATGCGAAAAGATAAGTAGGACGATGCAACTTTTACGGTAAAAGTTTGGCCATATAGTTTTTTTTTATTAACTTTGCGGCCTGAAAACAATTCATCAGTAATACAACAATGTATCTCGAAAATATACATCCACGTGAGTGCGGCTCGATCGAGGTTATCTGTGGTTCGATGTTCTCAGGCAAGACTGAGGAACTGATTCGTCGCATCAACCGTGTAAAGATCGCCAAGCGTAAAATCTTGATCTTCAAGCCCACAATCGATATCCGGTTTAGCAAGCGCGACATCGTCAGCCATTCGCAGTGCGCTGCCGAAGCTATACCTGTCCAACGTGCCCGTGTGATTACGAGCTATGTGGAGGACGACACGGAAGTAGTAGCCATCGACGAGACACAGTTCTTCGATGAAGAAATACTCGAGGTGGTGAAGGAATTGGTAGCCAGAGGCAAGCGAGTGATCTGCGCTGGTCTGGATATGGATTATCTGGGACAACCATTCGGCTATATGCCACAGCTGATGGCCATGGCCGACGATGTATACAAGTGCCGTGCCATCTGCATGCGTTGCGGACACCTGGCCAACTTCTCGTACCGTATTGCCAAAGGCGATGACCTGGTACTGATTGGCGAAAAGCAGGAATACATGCCACTGTGCCGCTGCTGCTACTCAGAGATGATGAAGAACCAACCATTGCCAATGCAGTGAAACACCTGATTGCTTTTCTGGGCTACTCGCAGTCGCGAATCCAGCATCCTGTCTATCGCCAGTTCGTGCAAGCCCCACTGGCCCGACGCAATGCGACGTTACTCTTCCAGTCAAGACCACTGGAGGAGCGTGAGCTTGTGCACGAGATCAACGAGCTGCGTCGCCGTGAGGGCTTACATTGCGAACTGATGTTCCATATCTGTGCGTCGCTGACCGATCCTGGCATGGGACAACAGATCGTCCAGACCGTCACCTTGATTCATAAGTTGTATGACTGCCCATCGTACGTCTACTGCCTGATGCCCGATCTGGCCACCTGTACCGATGACCAGCGCAAGACGGCATGGAAATGTCTGGCTGCCATCAACAATGGAGTGACCGACTATCCGCATCTGCGACTGATCTCGCAATGCTTTGTCTATACCGATGCGACACAGAAATCGCTGGCCCGGTTCCTGTATCAGCTTACCAACGAACCTGAGGCACTCGATTTTATCGAGCGCTATCGCTACATGGGCAAACTTGTCACTCGCCGTAAGGCTCAGGACACCACGTACGTGCCTGAGTTCCCAGGATTCATGGCGACGTTCAATGCCACGGGCATCAACTATCCGGATGAAGAGATCCGCTACTACATCCATCAGAGCTATCTGAACGCCCTGCTGCAGATGTCAAGACCTCAGAGCAATCCTATCGACATGGAACGCTGCAACGAGCATGTCAACGCTATGCTGTCCAATCTGCCATTGAGCAATGAGGAACTGACCTTGTCGGCCGACCACTTCATCGAGCTCCCTCAGGACGCCCACCACAAAGCATGGACTCGCGTAGCCGATTACTGGCAACAGCAACTCAATACGGCCATCAAGGATCTGGAAGACCGTCCTCACGACGAATGGCTGAATATGTTGCGACGTTCGCTCGAAGTATGCTACCAGACTAAGTATCGCGAGTTGGGCGTAGACCTCTTCTATGCCAATCAGAAGAAACTTACCTCGAAATATTGTGCCATCATCCTCGAACAGCTGAAGCAGGGACTGAAGCATATCATGCAGCACAACCCCTACCCGCCCGAAACGAGTCAGGACATTGTCCGATCGATGGTTAATAGGCTGCAGCAGAGCTCGATGAGCCTGAATATGCAACTGAACGAAGGCAAGGAAGAGCTGAAGAACATCGAACAGAAGCTGAACGACCTACGCAAGGATTGGGAGGCCATGGGCTTCTTCGATCGTATGCGCGGTAAGGACAAGGAGCTGGTCAATGCCTATGCCCAGGAACTGAAGCACTTCTATCAGCGACGCAACGAGCTGCAAGGTGCAGACTTCGGCGTGAAGCTGCTGAACGAGCTGATTCCGCAGATTACAGCCCTTCCAGACGCTGACAGTCACTTAGGCCAGATGTGTCAGATGGCCCTCGAGCAGACGGCTCATTACCTTGACAACAATCCTCCTTCAGAGTTCATGGACAAGAACTTCGAGACGCAACCCGTTCTCGATGCGGCAAATGCTATCCGTACGGATGCCGATAGCCTGCAGCAGGACTATCTGTTACTGTTAGGCCTACTGCACGGAACCGTGGCTCCACGAACCGATATGGCCGTCATGGCTCCTACCGACAGCGATATGCTGTTGCAGCAGCTACGCGAGGCCTTGTCCGATAAGATTGACGGATACATCCATGCGCGCATCGAGCAGGGAACCATGCCTCCGATACTGGACGTCAACGTGATGGAACGACTTGCAGCGGTCTATGCCGACAAGGGAGGTCTCGCAACGCTTGTCGAGCATCTGAAAAACGAAACCGCCCTCACCCTAAAGCTGAAGGGAGAAGGCGGAAGGAAGGAACAATACCTGCTGATTGCACCAGACTGCAAGGAACTGCAGACGCGTTATATACAGTCGAGCGATACTTCGAGCGTGCAGATGCTGCACATTCTCACATCAATCAGTCTAACCGACTTAGACGGCTTTGCCGGACAGCGTTTGTTCGTCGAACCATCGATGTTCTGAGGTCTCGCCAACAGGGCTGTATACACGAGCCATGAGCTGAAGGGCGAGGATGGTTTCCTGACTGGGAGCCGGTATTGAAGATAGTAAAGAAGTAAATCTATGCTTCATAGGCACACGTTATTTAGAGTTTGTATACTTTAAAAACGTCTGCCTATGATTTTTATTGTGCAGAGACTGGAAAAAACTTTCAGATTATGGCCGAACCGTAACGTGGAAGCAGGGTTGCTTCACTTCGTACATCACATAGCAGTAGCCCTTGGCCTGCATATCGTATAAGGCTCGGGCCAGGTCTATCTTGAGCTGACCGTCCGTAGTACGGCCATGAATATCAAAACGGTTGTATGTAATATCGAACGTCGTGCCGTAGCAATGTGCCGAATTCTGCGAAGCATTGACGTTGACTCGAGTAAGTTTCTTGACGTCTTCCTGGGTACGCAGAATGCTCGAGATGCAGAAACGCGACGTCGTGCCATTGTATTGCTGCATCAATCGTCCCAGAGCGGTAAGGAAATCTGCTGCTCGTGGCACCAGATAGGCCGACGAGCTGGTGAGCGGCATTACCTTGTAGTAGTGGGTATCGTGAATCGGAACCAGTCGTGTAGTCAGTCGCTCCAGATCTTCACGATTCTTCTGGGGCTTGATGCCCAGACGCTTTGCTGCACTCAGATGCACGTCGTTGACGAAGTTGAAGTCCTTGTTGTAATTCGGACGGCGCTTGGAATGCATCTCCGATTCGGCAAGCGGGAAATCGAAGTGTTTCGACTCGTTGCCGCTGTACTCATCGCTGTCGTCATCCGACTTCCAGAACTCGTACCACTGATCTGCTATCCATCGGAAGCCAGAGTGCAAGCCTACATAAGCGCCATACGTGATGCCGAAAACTCCTGCAAAGACACTTAGCAACAAGAGTACGCCTACCACGTGACGCACACCGAACGACAGTGCATAATACCAACGTTCGAAGGCGCTGATTACTCGGAACAGCCGATTCTTTATAGGTCTGTTATAGGGATTCTTTCGAGACACGTGATGTTCTGATAATTTATTCAACGAAACCGCTTACTTCAGTATCTCATCGATACCAGTAACGGTGATGCGGTTGTCTACCTCGGCATAATCCTGAGTGATGTGGCCGTTCAGATGCTGGGTGACGTATTCGATAAAGGCATCACAGTACGACATGAAGCCCTGACGCAGGATACGTGCCTCGGCCAAGGTATTGCGGAAGCCGCCATTGCAGATGGCATAATCGGTCGAAGCTATCGTGTATACGCGCTCCAGGTCGAGCGGCTCGTACTGTCCGTTGTCCTTGTTCAGCACCGTCACGTTGCTCACCTCGTGCGTATTGGCGTCGACCGTATAATGCATGCCCGATACGGCAGGGAACTGTCCGTCCGGACGTGGCAACTTGGCCGTATTGACTACCAGCAGATTCAGGAGCTGTGCTCCGGTAGCCTCGGCTACGCACATCAGGTTGTCGTAAGGCAAGAGGCTCATCAGGTCGCCATAGGTCAGGTCTCCAGCTTTCAGCGAGTTACGGATAGCACCGGCATTGAGCAGACCGATGTCAGCCCCTGTGATGATGCGGTAGGCATCGGTCACCAGGTCGCCAGTGTTCGATTCAGCAAGACGTGTGATCTCGTAGCCCTTATGATTGCGCAGAATCAAGTCTACGTCGCTCTTCGCTACCACACGATTCGTTACGGCTTCAGCATCGGCCTGGATGCGGTCTACTTCGGCCTGGATGGCTTCGCTTCGTTCGCTGATGTTGCTGACTGCAGGCAGACTGACCTCGATGGCTCCATTGGGCATGATTACGAGTTTGCCCACGTTACTGAACAAGGTTCCGGTCTGCGACACAGGCACCTCAATGCCCTCTTTGTTACGCACCATCTGCTGACGTACCACGCTGTGTGTGTGACCGTCGAGGACTGCATCGATACCCGACGTTGCAGCTACCAGTTCGTACGAGCTCAGGTTGTTCTCGTTCGACTTCTCGCCCAGATGCGAGAGGACGATGACGTAGTTGGCTCCAACGCGACGTGCATGGTCTGCAGCTCGCTGTACGCGGTCAGCTATCTGTTCTGGCACCAGATCGTACTCCATCGTTCCGTCCTCGGCATAAAAGGCCGTTGGCATCGACATGAGCGTCGAAGTGGTGGTCACACCGATATAGGCAATCTTCTTGTCACCTACCTCCGACAGGACGAAATCGTTGTAGACGGTCTTGCCTGTGGCTTTCTCAATAAAGTTACAGCATGTTACCTGTGGATTCAAATCCTTGAGCAAGGACAGGAGTTGTGGCGTTCTGAAGTCGAATTCGTGATTACCCAGCGTAATGGCGTTGTAGCCCATCTTGGACAACACTTCTATGATGTAGCTACCCTTCGAGATGGCACCGATCGTACCGCCTTGTATGAAGTCTCCGCTACACACCAGCTGCGTATAGGCGGTATCGGCAATAGCGTCGCGCAAACCTGCCAAGGCAGGATAGCCGTCGATGGCACAATGCACGTCGTTTTCGAACAGGATTACGATGCTTTTACCCGAGTTTGCTGGTGCTGCTGGCAGCGTCGAATGCGAACGGCAACCTATCGTTGTGGCCACACAGAGAGACACGAATAGGAACCCAACGAGTAGTTTCAGATTTCTTGATATCGTAGATTTATACATGTACAATTTGCAATTTGATGCGCAAAGATACGCATTTTTCGGCAATATTCCTAAAAAAGTGGCGAAAATTTGGAACAATCGACAAAAAAGATTAATTTTGCAGCGTTTTTTAGCGATTCTAATACATATTTAATCTATAATAGATGAAAGAACTCGAACTCAAGTACGGCTGCAACCCGAATCAGAAGCCGTCGAGAATCTTCATGGAGGGCGATCAGGAACTCCCCATTACAGTCCTGAACGGTCGTCCAGGTTACATCAATCTTCTTGATGCCTTCAACAGCTGGCAGCTCGTCAAGGAGCTCAAGGCTGCTACTGGTCTGCCTGCTGCTACCAGCTTCAAGCATGTTTCGCCTGCCGGTGCTGCCGTAGGTCTGCCTCTGAGCGAGACGCTCAAGAAGATCTATTTCACCGACGATTACGAACTCACTCCGCTGGCTACGGCCTATGTCCGTGCTCGTGGTGCTGACCGTATGTCATCGTTCGGCGATTTCATTGCACTCTCTGATGTGTGCGACGTTGCTACCGCCAAGCTCATCAACCGTGAAGTCAGCGATGGTGTGATTGCTCCTGGCTATGAGCCCGAGGCTCTTGCCATCCTGCAGGCCAAGCGTAAGGGCACCTATTGTGTCATCCAGATGGATCCTGAGTACCGTCCTGCTCCTATCGAGCGCAAGATGGTCTATGGCATCACCTTCCAGCAGGGTCGCAACGAGATCAACCTCAACGACGACGCTCTCTTTGCCAACATCCCTACCGTCAACAAGAATATCCCTGCCGAGGCTCGTCGCGACCTCGTCATCGCCCTCATTACCCTGAAGTATACCCAGTCAAACTCGGTATGCTACGTCAAGGACGGTCAGGCCATCGGTATCGGTGCCGGCCAGCAGAGCCGTATCCACTGTACCCGTCTGGCTGGCAACAAGGCAGACATCTGGTGGCTGCGTCAGCATCCTAAGGTGATGGCTCTGCCTTTCAAGGAGGGCATCAAGCGTGCCGATCGCGATAATACCATCGACGTCTACATCAGCGAGGAGGAGCACGATGACGTACTCCGCGACGGTGCATGGCAGAACTTCTTCTCCGAGCAGCCTGCAGTCCTTACGCTGGCCGAGAAGAAGGAGTGGCTGGCTCAGCTCAACGGCGTATCGCTTGGCTCTGACGCCTTCTTCCCATTTGGTGACAACATCGAGCGTGCTCACAAGTCGGGTGTCCAGTGGATAGCCGAGGCCGGTGGTTCTGTACGCGACGACAATGTCATCGCCACTGCCGACAAGTATGGCATGGCAGTCGCCTTCACGGGGGTCAGGTTGTTCCATCACTAATTCGCTCTTGGGACAACAAAAGGGATACAAGAGATACAAGGGATACAGGAGACGATACCTTCGCCTGCTACATTCTTTGTTAATTAGGGATGACGACGAACAAACAGCACTCGTCCCTTGTATCCATTATATTCCTAGTTTCTGATTTGCTAAACTTAAGTAACTCTTTCCAGCTCTTATTATGCCTTTAGTAGATTTTACCCGAATAATAGCCTGGCAGAAAGGTCATGTTTTTGTACTCAAAACTTACGAGAAATGCCGTACTATGCCTGATTTCGAGCGTTATGGGTATATTTCGCAATTTACAAGGGCAGCAGTGTCTATCACCGCTAATATTGCAGAAGGAGTACAAAAAATAACAAAAGCAGATAAACTGCGGTTCCTCAATATTTCTCAAGGAAGCCTTGCAGAATGTTTGAATTATATAATTCTTGGACGAGATCTTCGTTATCTGTCTGTAGAAGATTACAAAGAATTATACGATGCCATTCGTGTTACAAGTTACTTCCTTGACAAATATATTGATGGTATCCAGTCTAATGCGGGAATACAAGACAATTTTTAATTCATTCTTTTAATTATAACTTGGATTCACGAGATAGATACGATCAAGCCACTTGTCCAATAGTACATTCGTCCCTTGTTTCCCTTGTATCACCTGTATCCCTTGAATCCCTAACATTAACCACAACAATGGAAAAATCAGCATTGCAAATTGCTCGTGCTGCCTATCAGCCAAAGCTCCCTGTAGCTTTGCGTGGCGCACTCAAGGTTGTAGAAGGTGATCCAACCCAGTCAGTAGCCGATCAGGAGGAGGTTCAGAAGCTCTTCCCTAACACCTACGGTATGCCTTACATCAAGTTCGAGCCAACTGAGGGTGAGATGACCACCGCTCAGATGAACGTAGGTGTAATCCTCTCAGGCGGTCAGGCTCCTGGCGGCCACAACGTAATCTCTGGCCTCTACGACGGTATCAAGAAGCTCAACCCTGCCAACAAGCTCTACGGCTTCATCCTGGGTCCTGGCGGGCTCGTTGACCACAAGTACATGGAGCTCCCCGACGAGATCATCGACGAGTATCGCAACACCGGTGGTTTCGACATCATCGGTTCTGGTCGTACCAAGCTCGAGAAGAAGGAGCAGTTCGACAAGGGTCTTGAGATCCTCCAGGCGCTCGACATCAAGGCGCTCGTAATCATCGGTGGTGACGACTCGAACACCAACGCTTGCGTACTCGCTGAGTACTATGCAGCTATCGGTGCTGGCGTACAGGTTATCGGCTGTCCTAAGACCATCGACGGTGACCTCAAGAACGAGGCTATCGAGGCCAGCTTCGGCTTCGACACCGCTACCAAGGTTTACTCTGAGGTTATCGGCAACATCATGCGCGACTGCAACTCTGCCAAGAAGTACTGGCACTTCATCAAGCTCATGGGCCGTTCAGCTTCGCACGTTACCCTCGAGTGCGCTCTCCAGACCCATCCTAACATCACCCTCATCGGTGAGGAGGTCGAGGCTAAGAACCAGACTCTCGACGACGTTGTAACCTACATCGCTGAGGCTGTCTGCGACCGTGCTAACCTCGGTATGAACTACGGTGTTGTCCTCGTTCCAGAGGGTCTGATCGAGTTCATCCCTGCTATCAAGAAGCTCATCGCCGAGCTCAACGATATGCTCGCTGCCAACCAGGCTGACTTCGATCTCGTAGCTGATGATCACAAGATCGACTACGTACTGGCTCACCTCTCTGACGAGAACGCTGCTATCTTCCGCAGCCTCCCACTCTCAGTATCACGTCAGCTCGCCCTCGAGCGCGACCCACACGGCAACGTACAGGTATCGCTCATCGAGACCGAGCAGCTCCTCGCTGAGATGGTTGCCAAGAAGCTCGCTGAGTGGAAGAAGGACGGCATCTACACCGGCAAGTTCGCTACCCAGCACCACTTCTTCGGTTATGAGGGCCGTTGCGCAGCTCCTTCTAACTGGGATGCTGACTACTGCTATAGCCTCGGCTTCAATGCTTCGATGCTGATGGCTGCTGGCAAGACCGGCTACATGTCATCTATCAAGAACACCTTCCGTCCAGCTGATGAATGGGTTGCTGGTGGTATCCCTATCACCGCTATGATGAACATGGAGAAGCGTTCTGGCCAGATGAAGCCAGTTATCCGCAAGGCTCTCGTCGAGCTCTCTGGCAAGCCATACAAGTACTTCGTTCGTCATCGCACCGAGTGGGCTCGCAACACCTCGTTCGTATATCCTGGCCCAATCCAGTACTTCGGCCCAGCCGAGGTTTGCGATCGTCCTACGATGACCCTTACCCTCGAGCAGGAATAAGTCGATCTAAGGATTTTAGGATATTAGGATATTCTGATATTAGGATATTAGGACAATAGTACCAGAGGCTACTAATTCGGACCAACAGAACTAGCGTCCTAAAATCCTAGAATCCTAAAATCCAAAAAAATAAAGTATTGGATTTACAATTCCATCCCTATCCGCTGCAATTGCAGCATACATTCACAGTGTCTGGTTGTTCACGCAGCCAGACACCTGATGTTATTATATCTATCGAGCATGGCGGCTTCCGTGGTTATGGCGAAGCCTCCATGCCCCCTTATCTGGGCGAATCCATCGAGTCGGTTTGTGCCTTCCTTAGCAAGGTCGACCTTTCGCAGTTCGACGATCCTTTCCGTACGGACCAGATCCTCGACTACGTCATGCAACTCGACCATCAGCCTTCGTGGCACGGACAAGCCAAGAATTTTGCCGCCAAGGCTGCCATCGATATTGCGTTGCACGATCTTCAGGGTCGCATCCTCAACATGCCTCTGTGGCGCCTCTGGGGGCATTCTCCCGAGCGTTGTACCTACACTACTTATACTATAGGTATCGACACTCCGGAGGTCGTACGCCAGAAGGTACGCGAAGTGGAAGGACGCTTCGGTCGCCTCAAGGTGAAGGTGGGCGTCGAAGGCGATCGCGACCTGATACGCTCCATCCGCTCGGTCACAGACCTTCCCATCACCGTCGATGCCAACCAGGGCTGGACGGATGCCCAGCACGCGCTCGACGAAATCCTATGGCTCAAAGAGCAGGGTGTCATTATGGTCGAACAGCCTTTGCCCAAGGAACGTCTCGACGACCTGGCCTGGCTTACCGAGCGCTCTCCCCTTCCGATCATCCTCGACGAGAGCGTACAGGGTACGTCCGACGTACTGCGCCTCCACGGCTGTTGCCACGGCATCAACATTAAACTGATGAAGTGCGGCGGTCTGGCTGAAGCCCGCAAGATGATCACCCTGGCCCGTCAGCTCGACATGCAGGTGATGCTGGGCTGCATGACCGAGACCTCGTGCGCCGTAACCGCTGCTGCACAGCTGGCTCCCTGTGCCGACTATCTCGACCTCGACGGCAATCTTCTCATCTCCAACGACCCTTTCACGGGTGGTATGAAGGTTGTCGACGGCAAAGTAACTCTACAGAACGAAGCAGGATTAGGAATCTATGAACTATAAGAACAAGCGATACACCGAACGCGCTCGCCATTCGTCGGCAGTAGCTCCGATGGCCTTCGACGACAAGGTCCGTGCCAAGAAGAACCTTGGCCAGCACTTTCTGACCGACCTTACCATTGCCGAACGCATTGCCGACACCCTGAGCGACCACAAGGACCTTCCCGTACTCGAGATTGGCCCTGGCATGGGCGTGCTCACACAGTTCCTGCTCCAGAAGGAGTACGACCTGAAGGTCGTGGAGCTCGATGGCGAATCCGTATCGTACCTCAAGCTGCACTATCCTTCGTCGCTCGACAAGCGTATCATCGAGGCCGACTTCCTCAAGCTACCGCTCGATAGCGACGAGGTCTTCGGTGGACGAAAGTTCTCGCTGATAGGCAATTATCCCTACAACATCTCGTCGCAGATCTTCTTCCGTGTGGTCGATTATCGCGACCTGATTCCCGTCTGCTCAGGCATGATCCAGAAGGAGGTGGCCGAGCGACTGGCTGCCCGTCCTGGCTCGAAGACCTACGGCATCCTCTCCGTACTCATCCAGGTGTGGTACGACATCGAATACTGCTTCACCGTCTCGCCTGGCGTCTTCAATCCGCCGCCCAAGGTACAGTCGGCCGTTATTAAGATGACGCGCAACGACGTCACCTCCCTGCCTTGCGACGAGAAGGATCTTCGCACGCTGGTCAAGAATGCTTTCGGCATGCGCCGCAAGACGTTGCGCAACTGTCTGAAGAACCTCATCAACGAGTGGCAACCCGAACATGCTGCCGAGATCCTCTCCGACCCTATCTTCGACCGCCGTGCCGAACAGCTCACCGTTCAGGAATTCATCGACCTGACGGTGATGTTAAGATGTGAAGGTGTTAAAATGTGAAGGTGTTAGCCCAAACAAAAAGTATACGATAACATTTACCACCATCACATCTTCACACCATCACATCTTCACATCTTCACACCTTCACACCTTTGATTGACCAGCAAACCATAGATCGCATCATCGACACCGCCCAGATCGTGGACGTTGTCAGCGAGTTCGTGACGCTCAGGCGCCGCGGCGTCAACTATCTGGGTTTGTGTCCGTTCCATGCCGATAAGACGCCATCGTTCAACGTCTCGCCTACCAAGAACATCTGCAAGTGTTTTGCCTGTGGCGAAGGCGGTACGCCCGTAGGCTTCCTGATGAAGAAGGAACAGATGACCTTCTACGAGGCCATTCGCTGGCTGGGCAAGAAGTATGGCATCGAGGTGGAAGAGAAGAAGCTGAACGACGAGGAACGTCAGCAGCAGACCGATCGCGAAGGCATGTTCAACCTCAACGACTTCGCACAGAAGTGCTTCGAGGACGACCTGTTCAACAATCCAGAAGGACGCAACGTAGGTCTGGCTTACTTTCGCGAGCGTGGCATCAACGACGAGACCATCCATCGCTACCACCTGGGCTACGCCCTCGAGGACAAGTACGACCTTGCCAAGCGTGCCCTGCAGCGTGGCCATAAGCGCGAATACCTGCTCGACGGCACAGGCGTGGGCCTCTGCTATGGCGACGACCCCAAGAAGACGCCCGTCTGTCGCTTTGCGGGTCGCGTCATCTTCCCTCATCACTCCCTCTCGGGCAAGTGCATCGCCTTCGGTGGCCGCATCCTGCAGCGTGTCGACCATGCGTTCAAGAAGTACGTCAACTCGCCCGAATCGCCCATCTATCACAAGTCCGACCTCCCCTACGGCCTGTACGAAGCCAAGAACGCCATGGCGCGCGAGAATCTGTGCTACGTCGTCGAGGGCAACGTCGACGTGCTGTCAATGTCGCAGGCCGGATTCCAGAACGTCATTGCCGCCTCAGGCACCGCCCTTACCTCCGAGCATATCCGTATCGTTCAGCGCTTTACCAAGAATTGCGTGCTGATGTTCGATGCCGACAATGCGGGTATCACCGCTGCCATGAAGAGCATCGATCTGTTGCTGCTCGAAGGCATGAGCGTACGTCTGCTGCTCCTGCCGCAGGGCGAAGACCCCGACTCGTTCTGCCGCAAGCATACCAGCGACGAGGTGGCTCGATACTTCCGCGAGCATCAGCAGGACTTCATCTCGTTCAAGACACGCATGCTCCTGCAGAACGTCAATCCCAACGACACCTACTCGCGTGCACAGGCTGCACAGAACGTGGCCAACAGCATCGCCCTCATTGCCGACCCTATCACGATGTCGATCCTCGTCGGACAGGTCAGCCAGCTGTTCGAGATCAGCGAGCAGGACGTGATGCGCTACGTCAACCAGGCAAAGCAGAACAACTACCAGGCCGAGGTACGCAAGATGGAGATCGAAATGCGACGCGAACAGGCCCAACGCGAGCGCGAAGAGCTGGGCGTCAAGGACCAGGCCGTGCCCAATGCCGCTCCTGCCGGCTCTAACGCTGCCGCACAGTCCTCCCTGCCTTTGCAGACGGTTACGCCCGCCACTCCCGCTGCCGCTCCTACCCCTTCGCAGCCTGTCTGGCCCGGAGCGTTGACCGATCGCTACGAACGCAACATCATCAAGAACATCGTCCGTCATGGTGGCAAGGTGTTCGACTTCAGCTACTTCAACGGCGAGACGCGTCAGCAGGAGACCATTCAGATCCGCGTCATCGACTTCATCTACCAGGAGCTCACCACTGACGAACTGATCCTGCAGCATCCCCTCTACGCCCAGATGTATCAGCTGGCGCTCGATGCCACGGTCGATCCCAGTGTCGAATGGGATAGCGTGCGCTTCTTCAGCAACCTCTACGAGCAGCCCGAGGTACAGCAGACGGCCCTCAACCTGATGCAGGATCGTTACGAAGCTCTCGGTGTAGCTCAGAACGACGAGAAGCTCGAAGTGCTGATTCCGCGCTGCGTCCTCGAACTGAAGAGCTGCATCCTCCGTCAGGAGATTACCGAGATCACACGTCAGCTCCGCCTGCCCCTCGATGCCCAGAGCAAACAGCAGATGATGCAGGAACTGATGCAGAAGATGCAGATCCAGAAGATCTTCGACAAGGAGCTTGGCGAACGCGTAATTACTCCCAGCAGGTGACAAACACTGGCCCAGAGGGCTCAAAATACAGATTTTTCGCAAAAAACGCCTCCTAAATTTGGTTAATCCAAATATTCTGCGTATCTTTGCGTCCGTTTTATGATGGTTCGATAGCTCAGCTGGATAGAGCAACTGCCTTCTAAGCAGTCGGTCCGGGGTTCGAATCCCCGTCGAATCACTCGGTAGTAAATGATAAAAAATCATAAAATATCATTATACTACACAACTCCATATAAATCAACCGCTAAAGGTTGTATATGCGACAAACTGCAAAAACTCGGTGTTCCTTGTTTTTGCAGTTTTTTCGTATTTTTGTGTTCGATTTTGTGAACCGTTTTGTTGCAATTTAATTTTTTTAAGACAAGTTTCCTTGGACTGTTCATTTTTTCTTCTTAACTTTGTACTAGCAAACCCGACATTTTGTTTGTACTAAAGATATGAAAAATTTTAAATTACGACTTTCATCCAAGGTTCGAGATGACGGAAAATCTCAAATCATTGTCCGTGCAGACATCACACGGACGCTCAGACCTAAACTTAAAACCGGAGTGTTTATTCACCCCGAGTTGTTTGATGCCAAGAACGGAAAAATTTTAGTACTGAAAAAAGGAAAACTAAATGCATCTTTAGCAGATATGACTATTACAAAAAGTCAAATAATGTTGATGAGATACCTGGAATGCTTGCTACATTGCGCAGACTCTATGATAACTTGCCTGGCAATAGAAACCGTCCTTTTCGACGATGAACGAAAGGGAGACACGTCCCTTAATGCCGTTCTCAACAGCAGAAGAACTAAATATTGTGGCTACACCCTACGAAAGACCCACTACCGTCACCGCCATGCCAGCGGCACGACGCAACGTGAGCTGATTCTCGATGTAACGCAGTTCTGCCTCACACTTTGGGCATGTGCCACGGAAATCCCCTTGGTGTTTACATTCGGTCACTTCGTAGGGGATGTCATTGGCATCTGCTATCTGTTTGCGCACCAGCTTGAGTGACGCGCAGATTTTCTTTCCGTATTTCATTTTATAGATCAAAATACAATAACGAAATTGTCATTTTTTACATAAAGTAACTATTTTGAACGAAAAACACCAATGGTTTTTCTTGCATAGTACGAAATTGGGAAGCTTAATATAATTACGAAGAACCAATTAAAGTAATTACTGTAATAGTTCTGAAATACAAATAATGCCAGTAAGAAAAGCAAGGGGTAAATCCCAAGCCAATAATAAATTAGAGACGTAAATCCTTCATGAGATTTAGTAATCATGGACGCTATGCCTTTTGCTATTACATACAGTAAACTGAAAACTATACCCCAAAAATAGGTTGTAAGACCAATAAAGACAAAACCATCATAATCTGTTAGTGTTGTTGCTACCAAATAATAGAATACACCCATTATCTCATTTATGTCCTTCTGGAGCAATACAAACATAGACAAAAGATAAGAAATAATTACACTCAATAGTACAATATTCTTTCGTATGATTTCCATTATTTAATCGTTCTTTAGCATGTTGCTTATTATCTACATACTTCAATTGGGGAAAATTTATATATATCCCTTTTAATTTTAAACGTATAATTGGTTATTTTATTATAAAATTACTCTTAAAAGATATAATTATTATCTTTGACATTGATATGTGTTAAAGAATTTGGTCATTCAAAGAAAAAAACTTATCTTTGCACCGAAAAATAAACAACCGATGAACAATGGACAAAAGCATAGATCAGATCATGATGGCGGGCAGCAATCTGCCGGTCAGTCTTTGGGTGAACTCACTTTACGTAGACGACAGGCCGATAGCGATCGAAGCTGTTTACGAGTGTTTACGTCAGAACTTTCCCATCAATCGTCTGGAGCTCGGTCGCATGGTACGACTGCTGAAGAGGAAGCAGAGAGCCAACGACTGATATCGATAGCCAAACAGAATTCGCTATACATTGACCCTAACGATACCAGCAGATACGGAACGCTTCTCTCTACACCAACGGGAGAAAGTAAAGTCTATATCAATGAGGAAATAGGTGTCGTATTCAAGGTTCATGACCCTTTCGCGAAACGTGTACTGAAGAATATGCACGCTGAAGATGCAATCTGGGAACACATCGTTCATAATATTTTATTCCCTAATAGCCGTTATACTTTTGTAGGCATTACTGAGCAGAAAGGCGATGTAAGAATTGTTCTTAGCCAAAGCTTCTGCAATGCTATGGGGGTTCCTACTGACCAAGAGATCTCCTCGCACCTTCAATCTATGGGCCTCCTTCCCGAAGATCATTATTACTTCGGCAACGAATACCTTTCGATAACGGATGTGAGTGCGGATAGTGATAACGTGCTGAAGAATGAACGAGGAGAACTGTTCTTCATCGATCCCATCATCAAACTCAAGAAGCCAGCGCCACTGGTCATCGACTGGCTTCTGAACAAAGAGTGTCCGATGTGGTACCACACGGATGGCTTGACAACTGAACATTCTTCCACCTCTTCCCTGCTTTCCAAGGTCAAGAAATGGTTCACAAAGCTACTTGGAAAATAGCAGAAATGGAGCGTTATTTTGCAAACTCCATATAACACCACATAAAAATGTGTTCGATTTTGTGAACCGAAATGATGGTTTTCGTCATTTTTGAGTGTAATGCGCTGATTTTCAAGAGTTGATTTTCGTTAAAAAATATCCCCGTCGAATCACAGAAAAAGCCTCGGTGTTTTCACCGGGGCTTTGCTTATTTACATGAGGTATCAAAGTCTGCACACTCAAAGATACATTCTCCGTCCTTATACACAGAGTTTAGACATTCTGATTCGTAATTGATATAATAGGTCTCACCACCAGGTGTATACCATGAGCCTGGTACTTCAATTGGTGTCAGATAAAGGGCGAGGTTCTTGCAGCCAATTCCTTCTATCCAATGGCCGTCTATATTCCACGAACTGGTTAGTTCTTCTTGCTTTACATATAGACGCCTGTATGTCCTGCCTTTTACGGTAATGAGTTCATCGTCCATTACTGTAGTTAAAAAAATATAGTCAATCTCAGTATACTGAAATTTGTCACCTTTCTTCATATTGAAGTCCATTAGTGGCCTTACCTCATCCTTTCCCAGGCAATAAGATACCACCTTGTCTGATTCTTGCCAAGTGAAATAACTGTCAGGAATAAGGTATTCATCTCCAAGTCCCTCATCATTGTATGATTTGCAGAGTGTGAATCTACCGTTCTCGTCTGGTCCATCTACGACAGAGATTGTGTAAAAGGTGTTCAACTCCTCATCCTTTGAAAAATACCCTATTGTAGTATCATATTTCCACACCTTACCCATCTCCAACATAGGCTTGTATGAATTATCCTGCACACCAGGATCTGGCGTAAAGACAATAAGTGGCTCGCCAAGCTCTATGCTCTCGTGTTTGACAAAATCAGTTACGATGATATGACCAAAGAGCGTATCGGTTTTGTCTGCGATAAAATCAGCAGGTATTACCGTCGATAATTCCTTCTTAGACCAATCATAATCCATCTTAAATCCCGTCCAGATCTGGTTGAAGTCCATGTAATCAGAGCTACCGCCTACGTTCAACCAGCACTCCATACTCTGGGTTGAATAATTTTCGATACCGGCAATGATGGTGATATTTTTATTTGTACGTTCACACGACGATTTTATAAGCTTTACTTTATAGATTGCAGATACGTCATCGTCGTCATTCCTACAGGAAGACAGTACAACACCAAGAAAAGCGAATAATAGCAAAAATAACTTTCTCATTTGTTATTTTTTATTTAGAAACTTATTTGCCTTCTTCTTCCGTAGGTATAGGAACTACATAAAAATGAGTCTGAGCAGGTTGTGAGACACAGTTGGTTCCAAGATCGATACCCCAGCCAATGAGACCTCCAATCATGATATTGCCAAATGCCCAGGGATTGACAGATTTTTCCAGAATGATGTCTTTGAACTTGTCATTCTCTGCGGTGATAGAGATTCGCTGGCCCTGAAGCTTCTTTCGGCGAACCTTTACTTCTACAGGAAGGGTAACACTCTCGTACGTTGCTTTGGCGGTAGTGATGGTTACTGGTTTTGAATAATTGCCATCTATGATTATTGAAGGACTACCTCCGCTTACGATGGTTGCACATGAGGTAGTGAGGAACAATGCCGAAATGGCAAGGTACATGGATTTGATTTCTTTTTTCATAATGATGTTAATGTTTGCTTAGCGATGAATATATTAAAGAATAAAAAGGGACATGACCTTTGTCCGACCAACTTATTCTTATCCGAGGCACCGCCAAGCACCTTATACACGAACAAGTACGGAACGAAAGGCCACGCCCCAGATTAGGACGTGAACCATTCGCTGACTTATTCTCGTGTATCTTCATTTTGGCGGTTTTCGGATAAGAGAACAAGAGCGATAGCTCAAGTATATGTAAATATCGAATGGTAGGCCACTTTCTTCAAAGATTATGATAGGTCATACTCTTCGAGAGGTAAGCGGAGGGCTACTTTATTCGCCCATCACACCGTTCAATGGATTATCGTTTCTGTTTCGTAGATAAAAATGTTTAGAGGTTATTGTAATAATTCAAACAAACACTAATTTTGCTGCGAATATAAATATAATTTCTGAATCTTCTCATCTTTTTCATAAAGAAAAAAAAAAAAGAGACAGAAAATTTGAAGTCTCATCAGCTAATTTGCAATTTGCACATACGAAATAAACGATACGAAGAGATGGACGAATACCAACGATGGACAACAGCAAAGATCAGATAATGATGACGGCAGGATTGTATTTCTCAAGTGATACCGCCGTTAAAATGTGTTTGCTAATAATAAAAAGACAAAAGAAAGGACGAGAGATGATATATTAGTGATAAGAAAAACTAAAAAGAGACTCGAAAAATAAGCGGTGATGTAGTATTATCACTATCTTTGCAGCACAAAAAGATACTAACATGTTCAGAAGTAACTCCATCATCACCTTTCTGCTGTATCTTATTATCGCTGCACAGATACTGGCAAATGCTCAGTCAGAAAAAGTCATCACACTTCCTAATGTCGAGGTGGACACCTTGTCCTACCCCGCACTGCGTATCCTCAAACAACTTCAGGCGCATGAGAAAGAGGACCGACTGGCCAGCATAAAGAGCTTCGATGTCCACACTGAAGGAGACTATGCTTGGGAATTCAAAGCATCCAAGTTCATGCGTTCATATCTGAGAGGTGCAATGTCAGTGCTTGGGTGGCCAAGACTGTCAAAGATATTCTTTGGCAATGAGCTGGTGACACACAAAATTCATGCACAACAGCAATTCAACAAGGGGAAATTAAAAGATGTTGAAGTAAGGCTCGACAGTGCCAATGTAGATCTTACACAGAAGCAATATGACCTCATCAAACGCAGTAACTTTAATTTAGACGATTGCATATTAACACAGTTCCGCTCACCTAAGCAACCCTGGGGATCTAAGCGATATCAGCGTTATGAATGGCTGTTGTTGGACACGTTGAGCATCGATGGACACAGAGTAGATGTATTGCAGTTCTCAAGCCGACCGTCCAAGAGTCCTGCTGAAAGAATCAGAGGCGGCGAGATTGGCAAGATATGGATCATCGAGGACTACTGGCGTATCATCGGAGTCGAAAAGCAGAACCTGAAGAACCAGTCCATGATGAAGACCCAGATGGAACAGATAGCCCCAGGTGTATTCCTCCCCTCCGAGATGACAATCACCGAACACATCAACCTGGATATAAATACCATGCTCGATGTACTCAAAATAAATCCCGACTCACTCAGCGAAAAGCAGAGAAAGAAATTGGACAAGAAAATCTTCAAGATAGGCGACACATCGTTATGTGAGGGATATAGCCTCAATATAAAGTATGACAATGTGAAAACAAAATAAAGCTTCAGTTGAAAATCATATAACATTATGCGAACACCTTCCACCCTCCTACTTCTGACCACACTCCTGCTGGCGTCATGCAGCCAGACGGGGAATAAGGCAGCGACCACCGACAATACGGGCGATAGCACCGAGGTGCCTTACGTCGATACCCTGGCGCTGAATCACCCCGAGTACCTCCCTACCATTCCGCTCGATACCATCGCCCCTGACATTTGCGCACCCGATACAGCAGGCAACGTCATCAGCCTTTCCGACTTCGCAGGCCGATACGTTGTCGTCGATTTCTGGGCTACCTGGTGCGGCGACTGTCGCCATGAAGCTCCGATCTTTGCCGACGTCTATGCCGAATGGCACGACCGCCAGATCGATGGAGCCGACATCCAGTTCCTCAGCTACTCGTTCGACCGCGATGCCGACCGTTGGAAGCAATACCTGCGCGAAGCCGCCTATCCATGGCCACAGATCAGCACCCTACAGCCTAAGTGGCACGACATCCCCATCACCCAGGCCTATGGCCTGCATTGGATCCCTGCCTTCCTGCTCATCTCGCCCGATGGCAACGTCGTAGCCAAAGCCATCACGGCCGAAGGCATCCGTCAGGCGCTGAAGGATCAGTAAAGCGGACTGAAAATCTTTACTACACTTTGTGTTTGAAATGGGGTTCCTCGCGGCGAGGAAGGGTGACGCGCTATAAAACTGCGCTGGACGAAAACGGGGAAGAGTAATTGGCTAGAAAAATGGGCTTGCTCGCGGCGAGGAAGAGCGTTTCGCCCGAAGATTGGACGCCATAAAAACGAGGAAGACTTTTCCAGCAGAAAAACGGGCTTGCTCGCGGCAAGGAAGAGCGTTTCGCCCGAAAATTGGACGCCATAAAAACGAGGAAGACTTTTCCGGCAGAAAAACGGACTTGCCCGCGGCGAGGAAGGGTAGTTCGGCTGCAAGAGGCGGTTGCTCAATGTTCGTTGAGCGATGATTGATTATGGCTGAGATGGGGAGTTTTAGCGAGGACGATAATCGATTTTGGACCGAAAACGAAGGGAATGGAGGGCAAAGAGCGAAAAAGGGGGTGGAAAAGGCAGATTATGGACGAAAAATTGGCAATCAATGCGAAAAATGTCTATATTTGCACTCGAGTTTCGGACGGTTGAGCGTGAGCGAGACCTAATATCGGATAATGATTGACTGCTTATGAATTACTTTGGTTATGGCATGTTATGCCTGGGTGTGGTGCTGTTGCTGGCACTGGTAGCATGGCGGGCAGGAAAGCTCAGGCACAGGGCGGTACAGGTGGCGGCCATCGGGCTCTGTGGCCTGGCAATGTACTGCCATGTGCAGGCCGAGATGCGCGGTGAATACCATCGGATGGCGCAGCAGATAGCCGACCCTCTGACCAAAAACTGGCTGCAACCCTTCGCCCTTAGCAACGCGGGGCAGCTGCTGATGACCACGCTCCAGAAGCTGAGCTACGCCTTGAACGTCGTCATCACCTTCATCGATGACCATCAGATAATGCTGACCGTCGTCATCACGGGGATCATCGCAGCGGTGATATGGATACGGTAACTACTCAGCACCCCCTTTCAAACATTCGCCGAAGCGAGAATGATGCAGAATCGTGTCATGTCGAGATTACACCATTTCTGCCAAATTAGGGCGAATGGAATATGACCAGACATATTCGTGCCCTACCTCCATGAGG
>JAZUEP010000162.1:0-27114 GCA_045640225.1 Bacteroidales bacterium
TTGCCATGTCTTACTCTTATACCGACAATGAGGGTATCATGGGTGGCGATCTGGCATCTTACTACAGCCGTCACACCGTACGTATCAACAGCGATCACGTGCTCCTCAAGGCTAAGGACTTCGATGCTATCACCATCGGTGAGAACATCTCTCTCGGCTACAACAAGAGCCACGACCTCGCTGAGGACGGCATGTACTGGAGCTACATCCACTCTCTGCTTCAGACCAACCCACTCGTTCCACAGTTCAATGCCGATGGCACGAACTATACCGTTCAGGGCGAGGGTACAGGTTGGAACGTATTCTGGTTCAGCAACCCATGGGAGAACCTCACCAAGGGTGGCTTCAACTCAATGGCTGAGAGCCGCAACATCAATGCCAACGCTACCGCTTACCTCGTTATCCAGCCTATCAAGGGCTTGAAGCTGCGTTCACAGTTCAACTTCTCTATGGGTGGTGGTGCATACCGCAACTTCGGTTCTCCACGTCTGCCTGACCTTCAGAACCCAGTTTCGACCTACAGCGTTTCGCAGAGCTCTTGGATGAGCACCAACTTCTCGTACGAGAACACTCTGTCATACGACTTCAACGTTAGCGGTCACAAGATCGGTGCATTGGTAGGTCAGAGCTTCCAGAGCACAGGCTGGAGCACCAACCTCAGTGGTTCAAACTCGGTTGCCGACGGTCAGCAGTTCGCTACTCTGAAGGACTGGAACTCTGCTTGGCTCAAGAACTACAGCACCGACCTCTCGAAGGCATCGCTTAGTGGCAACCCTAACGACGACGAGTATCTCGCTTCTTACTTCGGCCGTATCAACTGGGACTACAACGAGACCTACATGGCTACCGTTACCCTCCGTGCTGACGGTTCGTCAGTCTTCAACAAGGGCAATCGCTGGGGCTTCTTCCCATCAGCATCTGCTGGTTGGGTTATCTCGCACGAGGGCTTCATGGAGAACACTCAGTCATGGCTCGACTTCTTGAAGCTCCGCGCTTCTTGGGGCCAGAACGGTAACAACAGCATCACCAAGTACCAGTACCTCGCTACTATCCAGCAGTCTGGTAGCAATGGCGATAGCGGTTACAAGTTCGACGACTCGATGGAGTCTTCAATCCTTGGTTCTCCAAACACTGGTGCATTTGCCAACATCGTACCAAATCCAAACCTCACCTGGGAGACCTCTGAGCAGCTTGACCTCGGTATCGATGCCCGCTTCCTCGACAGCCGCCTGGGCTTGAACTTCGACTGGTACAAGAAGACTACCAAGGACTGGCTCATCGTTGGCCCACGTATCGCTACCCAGGGTACCAACCCAGCTTACACCCACGGTGGTGACGTAGAGAACTCTGGTATCGAGCTCGCTCTGACCTGGAACGATCGTATCGGCAAGGACTTCCGTTACAACATCGGTGTAAACTTCGCTACCAACAAGAACGAGGTAACCCGTATTGCTAACGAGAACGGTTACATCAATGGTAATGCTTCTATCCTCTCACAGGGTACTGACTACATCTACCGTGCAGAGGTTGGCAAGCCAATCGGTTACTTCCGTGGCATGTCATACAGCGGTATCTGGCAGACTCAGGAGGAGATCGACGCTGCTCGTGCAGACGGCAAGGCAGTTCTTGACAGCGCTCAGCCTGGCGATCCTATCTGGGACGACTTCAATGGCGATGGCCAGATCATCTATGGTGATGGCGACGACAGCGATAAGCACGAGATCGGTAATCCTAACCCAGACATCACTCTCGGTATCAACCTCGGCTTCCAGTACAAGGGTCTTGACTTCTCTGTAAACGGTGCCGGTGCATTCGGTATGCAGATCATGCGTTCTTACCGTTCATACGGTGACAACCCATATCAGAACTACGATACCACCATCCTGAATCGTTGGCATGGTGCTGGTACTTCAAATACTGATCCACGTATCATGGGTACCGGTCATCCAAACACCATCTGGGTTTCAACCCGTTACATGGAGGATGCTGACTACTTCAAGATCAAGGCAGTTACCCTCGGCTACGACTTCAAGTCAATCTGGAAGTCTTGCCCACTGCAGCAGCTTCGCTTCTATGTTCAGGCTTCTAACCTCTACACCTTCACCGGTTACACTGGCCTCGATCCTGAGGTAGGTTCTGCTGGTGGTGGTCAGGGCTGGGCTTCTGGCATCGACCTCGGTCTGTATCCACCTTCACGTACCTGGACCGTTGGTGCAAGCATCAAGTTCTAATTTAATAATTGACAATTGATAATTAATAATTGACAATTACTAATTCGAAAAAATAATATGAAAAAATATATTTTATCAACAGTAGCCGCATTGTCAGCAGCCGTTACTTTCACTGCTTGTGATGACATGCTGGATACCGATCCACGTGTTACTGATGCAACTCAAGCTACCTTCCCTGGAAAAATCGCTGATGTCGAGGCATTGAATGCTGCTACATACTCTATCATGTGTACTATGGGTGGTGGCGACTCTGACACCCAGAATATCTGGTATTGGTGGGAAGTAATGTCTGATAACTGCTACGGTGCTGGCGGTCTGCAGGACAACAAGATCAAGGCTCTCCATCATCTTACCATAACCGAGGTCAACCAGTATGAAACTCCATTCATTCTCCTTTATGGCGGTATCAACCGTGCCAACAACCAGATCGAGACCATCGACAACGTTGACTGGAAGGGCAATGATGCAAAGCGTAACCAGCTCCTTGGCGAGGGTTACTTCATGCGTGGCCTCTATACTCTCTGGCTCACCCAGATGTATGGCGACGTGCCATTGATCACCTCTACCACCATTACTCCAGAGATGGAGGAGCAGGTGGATGCTGAGACTAAAATCTATCCACAGATTCTCTCTGACTTTATGTCAGCCGGAAACCTGATGAGCAAAGAGAAGAGTTCTGGTCATGCTAACCAGTATGTTGCAAGAGCATTCTTCGCTCGTGCCTATATGTTCTGGGCTGGTTTCTACAAAGGTGTTACCGAGCTCGCTACTGGCGATGCTGCTATTGATCTTATTCAGCAGGAAGGCTGCGATGGCAGCACTGTTAATAAGCAGCTTGTTGTCAGCATGCTGGAGGCAATCGTAAAGAGTGGCGAATACCGACTGCTGAAGGACTATCGCTCACTCTGGCAGTACTCTAACTCTTACGTTTGGCAGGAGACTCAGGATGCCATCGCAGCTGGCGAGAACAAGGGCTATAAGTTCATCGCTGACATGGCTTTGGAAGACTGCTTCGATCAGCCAGGTAATGGTAACGGTAACCCAGAAGAATTGTTCCAGGTTCAGTTCCTGAACGCTTCACGTTGGGGTATTGGTGCTGATGGCGGTATCTACTCTTCTGACCGTATGTACTGCAACTACCTTTCATGCTTCTGGGCACTCCGCGTAAATGGTCATAACGGTGACCGCTCTGAAACCTATCCATTCACCCAGGGCTGGGGTCAGGGCTCTCCTTCTTGCAACATCTGGGACGACTGGACAATTGCTGAGAACGAAGGCGGTTACACCGATATCCGTAAGCTCGGTTCTTTGATTGATGGTTTCACCGACAACAAGGAGATCAACTATGACTTTGTTAAGGACTGCTGCGAGGCATCTGGTCTTGGTGTAAAGAAGTACAATGGTGTTACCACCTACAAGGAGACTGGCGACCGCTCATGGTGGTACACCGCAGCTCCTGAAGGTTGGACCAATACCCTGGGTGACAATGCCCTCCAGGGCAGCCACTTCGAGGACTTCTACCTCATGCGTTACTCTGACGTCCTCCTTATGCTCACTGAGCTCACGGGTGTACCTTCGTTCATGAACGAGGTTCAGCGTCGTGCAGGTGTTCCTGAGACTCCTTACTCACTCAAGGCTGTTCAGGACGAGCGTCGTTGGGAGTTTGCCTTCGAGGGTCTCCGCTTCAACGATATGCGTCGTTGGACCGGTAAGGACGCCAAGGGCGGCTATGCTTCAAAGGCTCTCCAGGCTCAGGCTGGCAAGAAGATGGTATGTAATGGCGACGCTTCGAACAAGCGTACCATGGAGCACATGACATGTTCTTGGACTGAGCGTTACGAGGAAACTAACGGTTTCTTGGCTAAGCCACAGAATCAGATTACCCTGATGAATGGTAAGCTTCAGCAGAACCCAGGTTGGGATGGCTCTGAAAAGACTCAGTATAAGACTCTTTATTAAAATTTTAATTTAGAATAGTATATGAAAAAGATATTTATGCTTCTTGCTGCAGTATGCGCATTTGCTTCATGCGATCCTGTATCGGAGGACATCAGCAATGGCGGACACATCACAGCAGATCAGCTCAAGTCTATGTCATCTGTTACTGTTGACAAGGACGCCAGTGGCCAGAACGGTAACGTGGTTACATGTTCGACTGACGCTCCAGTCAATGCAAAGTGGACTATCGGCGGAAAGGACATGCTCGGTAATTCTGCTTGGAAGAAGATGAAGCTTGGTGACCATGTCGTTACCCTCACCGGTCTTTGTGCTGATGGTACTGTCGTGACCGCTGACTTCCCTATCAAGTGTGATGTTATCACCAACGCACTCGAGCGTTTCTATATCTATGGCGAGGATCCTGCTGTTCAGGCACCATTCAAGCCAGGTGCATGGGATGCTGCTGCTATGCGTTTCAGCGACAACGAAGGCAAGTTCGTCGACATCAATGGCAATGAGGGCTTCCTCCCATACCTGTCAGACGATGTATATTGGGGCTTCAAGACCCTTATCTTCGACATCACCGAGGCTACCGACGACTGCGCTGGCCGTATCATGAACGGTTGGTGGAGCGCTCGCTACGATGGCGACAAGGATGTACAGTTCACCAATGGCCAGTGGGAGCTTCAGCTTACCGAGGCTATCGCGCTTGATTGCGCTCGTGGTAACGGTGGTGGTGGCAAGGACCTCGACCTCATGGTTACCTCTGGCAGCTGCCAGGTCAACGCAATCTACTACGAGGAATAATTCCTTGACGTAATACAATTATTATTAGGCTGGCTCATTTTCTTGGGCCAGCCTTTTTTTTCGTATGATTGATTCATGTGATAATGAAGAAATGAGTCCGCTTTATCAAGTTCTGAGCTCTTTTTGACTTGGTTAAATGTTATAATAAATTAAAACTCAGTTGCTGTGCACTTTGATTTTTTGTTATCTCAAGAAAAGTTCCTATCTTTGCGGGTCGAAAGTGTTAAGTTTAACTAAAAACGGCCACTTATTGAAGTGAATTCTGCAATGGTTACAAGTGTCAAGATTTCCAAGTCTATTCTTTATGCAAGCCTGCTGACTTTCATATCGTTTGTCGTATACATATTATATATTAATCAGGAAGTGCTTTACATGGCACATTCCCGATCTGAATTTCTGTTGGGCGAACCTTTCCTTCGCGATACTCTTGCCAAACCTTTTGGTATAATGCAGTATGCAGGCGCCTGGCTCGCGCAGTTCCTTTATAATCCTGCTTTAGGTTCCATCCTGTTGGCGATTATCTGGTTGCTGATCTATTGGGTCGGAACCAAGGCGTTCCGACTGAAGGAGAGTGCCGCGGCGCTGATGCTTCTGCCCGTTGCCTGTCTGCTTACTTCGGTTGTCGATCTTGGTTACTGGATCTATTTTATTGCCATCCGCGGTTATTGGTTCTCGCAGTCGTTGGCCTACCTTATCATGTTGCTGCTGCTGTGGGCCGCTCGTTCCACTCCCCGCAAGTATCATCTTGCATGGTATCTGTTCAGCATCTGCTTGTATCCTGTCCTTGGCTGGTATTCCTTGCTTTTCGTGTTGTGTCTGGTATTTACCGACAAACTGTCGTGGAACGAGTTCTTCGGCCTCTTTTCCCTCTTGTTCGTAGGCAATATCTGGCGAGTCTTGCTCTATTCCAATCAGAAACTCGAAGTAGTGCTGCTGGGCGGCCTGCCACAATTCTCGAATCCTGCCGACGTCACCGAGCGTCTGTCTACACCGTTCTGGGTGCTGGGTGCCGTCTCCGTCCTCATCCCGCTCTGTAGCCGGTTCCTTACCAAGAACTTCGTTCCTGCAATCTGTGCCCTCGCCGGCATGGTTTTCACGTGGTCGTTCATGTTCCAGGATCGTACGTATATCGACGAGATGCGCATGGTACGTAATGCCGAGGACGACAACTGGGAGGAGGTGCTGAATCTATATGCCGAAAATCCGAAGCCAACGCTTTCGATGGTGATGCTCAAGAATATTGCCCTGATGAACGAAGGCGATGTGCTTAACCGTTCATTCCAGATGGGTAATGACGCTACACCTATGTATAATCCTGATTCGATACACGTCAGCTTCCTTGAAATCGCTGCTCCGATCGCCTATTACAACTACGGCATGATCAACGAGGGCTTCCGTCTCAGCTTCGAATGTGCCGAGCAGTCAGGCTTCTCGCCCTTCTTTCTGAAGATGCTTTGCCGCTGTGCGCTTGCCAATGGCGAATTCGAGCTGGCCCAGCGCTATATCACTCTGCTGCATGGGCATCCGTACTATGCCACATGGAAACCGGCTCCGGTATCGCAGCATATCCTCGACCTGAAGGCGGCCTATCCCGACGAACTTACGGGCGTCGAGCATAGTTACAGCTATATAGTCAACAGCATCAGTCTCTGGTTCGAATCGGACAGCAAGATAGGTTCGGAGCAGGCCTTGCTCTACTCGATGTTGCGTTGCGATTCGCGTCGCTTCTGGGCATCCCTGCGTAAGTTCGTGAAGTTGCATCAGGGCGAAGAATTCCCAATCCATGCACAGGAGGCCTACATCATGTTCATGGACAAGGCCCCGGAGGAGAAACGAATGATGATGCCGGTGAGCCAGGAGGTCTACGACCGCTACAAGGCGTTCGGAACTGCCATCGAACAGCTCGTGATGAGTGGCGTAAACATCAAGGACGTACCCGAAAAGATGCGTGCCCAATATGGCGACACCTATTGGTACTTCAACATCTTCGGAAAGAAAATCTATTAAACCTCAGAACTGAAGTCAAGCGTTATCACTATATGAGATATAATCTATCAAATCGCCTTTCCCTGCTTTGGGCAGTCGTGTTGCTGTTGCTGACCTCGTGTGCGCATCATCCGGATGTGCCTTCGTCGAGCAAGGAAGTACAGAGCCTGCCGGCCATATTCCCTGACTATTGCGATGTCACCGTGCCCTGTAACATTGCGCCTCTGAACTTCATGCTCCCCGCAACCGAGTTCGAAGCCTGTGTGGCACGACTTACCACGCCCGACGGCAAGCAGCTGACCTATGGCGAAGGGGTGAAGGTGCAGATTCCCGAAGACGAATGGCACGCCGTGCTCGAAGCCTCGAAGGGCCAGAGCCTCAAGGTCGAGGTGTGGGGACAGAAGGCGGGAGAATGGCTCTCGTTCCGTCCGTTCGAAGTCCATGTGGCTCCTGACCCTATGGACGAATACGTGTCGTATCGCCTGATCGACCCCACCTATGTAGCCTGGAGCTACATGGAGATCGCACAGCGTAACGTGACTTCGTTCGAGGAGACACAGATCTTCAACAACGAGATTACCAGCAATAACCGCGAGATCGGACAGTGTATCAACTGCCATAGCTATCAGAACTATAAGACGGACAATATGCTGTTTCATGTGCGTCTTTCGAATGCCGGTACGGTCATCGTGAATGACGGTAAGGTGTCGCGAGTCAACCTCAAGCGCGACTATACCATCTCGTCAGGCGTCTATCCTTCGTGGCATCCTACGGACAAGCTTATTGCCTTCTCGACCAATCTGACCCGTCAGGCATTCCATACCTCCAACTCGAACAAGATCGAAGTCTACGATCTTGCCAGCGACCTGATTCTTTACGATGTCGAGGCCGACTCGGTATACGTTGTCAGCGCCGATCCCGAACTGCTGGAAGTGTATCCCAGCTGGTCGCCTGATGGCAAGTATCTGTATTACTGCAAGTCGGCTCCGCTGCCCGAGGATTTGCGCGACAAGGATATCCGTTCCACCTACGAGAAGGTGCAGTACAACCTGTATCGCCGCTCGTTCGATGTGCCTACGCGTAGCTTCGGCGACGAGGAACTGCTGTACGATGCTGCTTCGTACGACCGGAGTGTTACCTTGCCACGTGTCAGCCCTGATGGCAGCCATCTGTTGTTTGCGCAGGGCCAGTATGGATGCTTCCATATCCGTCACAGCGACGGCGATGTCGTATGCGTTCCGTTGTCCGAGTTGCCCATTGTCGATCACGAGTTGCCAGAGGTCCTGACCGATTCGGCCACTGTACAGAAGCAATTCCCGTTCCTCGACCTCGCCAACCTCAACAGCGATGGTTTTGCCGACAGTTACCCTACCTGGTCGAGCAACGGAAAGTGGATCATGTGCTCCAGCCGTCGTGGCGACGGTAACTTCTCGCGTCTCTACTTCTCGTACTTCAACAACGGCAAGGTCGAAAAGGCCTTCATGCTGCCACAGAAGGATCCGGAGCAGAACGTCTATCGCCTGAAGTGCTATAATCGCCCGGAATACATGGTCGAGCCTGTCCGCATCAGCGTGGACGAGTTCAGTAAGGTATTCGATAAATAGTATGCCGCCCTGACGGTAACCCATTGTGTTCCCCATGAAGACTTTTCATACTCTCGGCTCCCTGCTTTTCGGAGTGGCGATTCTCCTCTTCTTCGGCATCGCCTATCCGCATCACCTTCATTATCAGGAGCAGTTCCAGCTGTTCCTCTTCGATAGTGCCTATGTGTGGGATGTCATCAAGCTCCCAGGTGGTGTGGCCGATCTGCTGGGCCGCTTCTGTACACAGTTCTTCCTCTTCGCCTGGGTGGGCGCTCTCATCCTGGCTCTTCTGCTTGTTGCCGTTCAGCTGCTGACGGCTCGATTGACCAGCTGGGGACGTCTCTATGGCCTTTGCTACATTCCAGCAGGCTTGCTCTGGCTCTTCATGCTCGACGAGAATGCGCTGCTGGGTGGAGTCTGGGCGCTGTTGCTCTCCCTGCTCGTGGCCTGGGGCTTCGACAGTCTGGGCGAAGGCCGGGTGCGTAACGTCCTGCTCGTCGTCGTTACTCCTGTACTCTATTGGGCTGCGGGCCCCATCGGCGTAGTGTTCCTGTTGCTGCAGGCGCCTCGCTCTTACCGTCAGGCGTGGTTCTATGTAGCCCTCGTCATCGGTATTCTTCTGCCCGGCGTCCTGTCGCATTACCTTCCGGTTCGTCCTGAGAGTCTCTGGCAAGGCATCCACTACCATCGTTATCCTGGCCAGCTGCCCGGCCTCCTCTGGCTTGCGGCTGTCTCGGTGCCGCTGCTCGTCTTCGTGGCCCGTTTGCTCCATCGCTGGGCCAATGCTTCGAGCCGACTACTCGTGCCGATTCTCTCCTTCCTGCTTGTGGCTATCGGCATGGGACTTCTCGTGAAGCAAAACAGCAACTTCAAGGCCGAGAAGACGATGCAGTACGACTTCATGGCGCGTCATCAGCAGTGGAACCGAATCCTCGAGACCATCCGCGCCGAGAAGCCCAACAACCAGATAGGTGTGACCGTACAGAACCTGGCCCTGGCCATGCGTGGCCAGCTTGTCAATAATCTGACCAATTATCATCAGAACGGCCTGCTGGGCCTCTTGCCCGAAGTGCAGCGCGATGCTACCAGTCCGCTCCCTACGGCCGAGGCTTTCTATCAGTTAGGAATGATCTATGTCGCTCAGCGTACTGTTTTCGAGGCGCAGGAGGCTATCCTTGACTTCCAGAAGAGCGCACGATGCTACAAGCGCCTTGCCCAGACCAATCTTATCACCGGTAGCTATCCCGTGGCCCGCAAGTACCTCTTGTCGCTCCAGAAGACCCTCTTCTATCGCGATTGGGCCAACGAAACCCTGACGCTGCTGGGTGACGAGGAGGCTATTGCCAAGCATCCCGAATACGGTAGGCTGCGCAAGATGGCGTTTGCCGACGACTTCTACTTCGGCGACTATATCACCCCTGATATGCTCCAGAGCCTCTACCTCAGCAATCCTGACAATCAGCTGGCGTATCAGTACATGCTGGCCTCGTTCGTGCTGACGGGCGATCGTGACCGATTCGTTCAATTCACCTCACCAGACCGATGAAAAAGATTCTCTACCTGCTTCAGGCTCTGCTGCTGCTTTCCGCTTGCACTGAGGCGGTCAACGATGCACGTCAGGAGGCCACTCAGCCACAGATATATCCCGATTATCTCGGCGTCACCATCCCCGCCAACATTGCCCCGCTCGGCTTCGGTATGGCCGATGAGGAGGCCTCGCTCGTCGATGCTGTCATCTCCGACAGCCATGGTCATGCGCTGCATAGCCAGAGCAAGGAGGCAGTCTGCTTCGACGTCGACGACTGGCACGCCCTGCTTGGTCAGAACCGCGGCGACTCCCTTACGGTTACCGTTTCGGCCAAGTATGCCGATGGTTGGCACACCTATCGTCCCTTCGCGTTGTATGTAAGTCCGGACAGCATCGACTACGGCATCTGTTACCGTCTGATCGAGCCTGGCTACGAGGTGTGGAGCAAGATGGGTATCTACGAGCGCGATCTCTCCTCGTTCGACGAGCACCCCTTGATCGAGAACACACAGTTCGAGGGTTGCGTTAACTGCCATAGCTTCAACCGCGGCAATCCTACCGACATGAGCCTTCACATCCGTGGCGCACATGGTGCAACCCTCTTGCGACGCAATGGCGAGCTTACGGCCTACAACACGAGCACCAACCAGACGCTCGGACTCTGTGTCTATCCCTATTGGCATCCGTCGGGACGCTATATTGCCTATTCCACCAACACCACGAACCAGATATTCCATAGTGCGGACCGCAATCGTATCGAGGTCTTCGATGCCGCTTCGGACCTTCAGGTCTATGATGTCGAGACCAACGAACTGTTGCTCGCACCCTGTCTGAAGCAGGATTCAATCTACGAAACCTATCCCGTCTTCTCGGCCGACGGCCGTTCGCTCTACTTCTGTGCCGCCCGCGCCCTTCCCGAGGGCAGTCTGCAGCTCGACTCGATTCGCTATAACCTCTGTCGCATCGATTTCGATCCCGCTACCGGTACGTTCGGCAGTCGTATCGACACCATCATCTATGCCGAGGCTCAGCGCCAGTCTGTCTCCTTTCCACGGCCTTCATACGACGGACGTTTCCTCTGCTATACACTCTCGGACTATGGTCAGTTCAGCATCTGGCATCACGAGGCCGACCTCTATCTCCTCGATCTGAACACGGGCGAGAGCCGTCCGATGGTCGAGGCAAACTCCGACGATACCGATTCGTTCCATAACTGGAGCTCCAATTCCCGCTGGCTGGTGTTCAGTTCACGTCGTGACGACGGTCTTTACACACGCCCTTACTTCTGCCATGTCGATACCGATGGCCGCGTCGGTAAGGCATTCATGCTGCCACAACAGAATCCGCGTCGCTTCTATCGCGATCGGTTCCTGTCATTCAACGTGCCCGATTTCATCACGGGCCCTACGCTCTTCGATAGCTATACGGCCAGCCGCCTCATCAACGATTCGTATCGCAAGGACTTTGGCGTCCGCAAGTAGAGGCAGCGATACGCTGCTTGACGTTGGCTTGCAACTGGTCGTGATAGAGGGTCAGCTCCTGCAGGTGTAGGTTGCCCTTCGGAAACAAGACTGCAAAGCGGGGAATGAAGGCCTTCTCGGCATCGATGCCGTCGGCGATCAGTACGTTGTGCGTGGTGTCGATGCGAATGCTCACGCTATCGTTCAGGGGATGCGGATCCGCGTCGTGTGTCCACGAGGCCGGATTGCAGATGTAGAGGTTGCCGGCTCCCAGTGTGTTCGACATTCCCATGGTATCGCATACCGTGTTGTAGACAATGGTCACTCCCGTATCATCGGCGCATCGTGCCGGACGTAGATGTGTCGTCGCCAACGTGTCCGCAGCTGTCACCTTATAGCCACATACATAGGCCGCCACCAGTCGGCTGGCCGTCTCGTCGTCCATCTTCTTCAGCAGCTCGACGACGCATTTGCCGCCCTGGCTGAATCCGGCCAGCACGAAGCGACGTCCGTTGTTCCAGTGCTTCAGATAGTAGGCAAAAGCCTCCGCGATATCGTCCATGGCCGAGACGAAACGCTGATTGATTACGTCTTCGCCCTCCATCCACGATTCGAGCGAGATGTGGCGGTAATAGGGGGCAAAGAAGTTGGCGCTGTCGGCAAAGATATCGTCGGCCAGCTGGTACGAAGGCAACATGTTGGCTCGTTGCAGCGAATCGGTCAGCGAGGCATAGTGCTGTACGACGCCAGTCGAGTCGGTCCAGTCGTGAACACAGGTCGGCAGGATATAGAAGACGTCGGCCAGCTGCTCGTCAACGTCCTTTCCGTTGTCATACCAGTACGATGGCTCGTCATAGAGCGATGCGGCGACAGGCTCGGCCGTCTGATGGCTGCAGGCACAGGCCAGCAGCAGAAGTGATAGGAATGATAATCGTTTCATGCGGCAAAGATAAGGCTTTTTTTGCAAAATACCAATAATCTATAGTTTTTTTCATTTTTTCGTCTGAAAATTTGGAGAATTCATATCTTTCGCTTATCTTTGCAGCGCAAACTGGGGTGCTTCGTCGTCTGACGTCCGAGGCTGAGATTATACCCATTGACCTGATGCAGGTAATGCTGCCGTAGGGAAGATTGAGCGTGTGACTACCGTACCCCATTGAAGCCCGAGGCTACAGTGGGGATTGTTATATATATTATAATAGGTGAAACAATGCAGATAACTATCAACAATAAGCCTGCCGAGACTACTTCGTCCACCGTTCAGGCTCTCGTCACCGAGCTGGGCTTGCCTGATCGTGGCGTGGCAGTTGCCATAGCCAACCGTATGGTGCCGCGTACTGCCTGGGAATCGACCCAGCTCAACGAGCACGATTCTGTGACCATCATCAAAGCCGCCTTCGGAGGATGATACAGTTCATCACACACCATAACGAGCGCTTCGGCTATCTCGATTCCGTGCGTCTGGCCTTGCAGGGTGGATGTCGGTGGGTTCAGTTACGTATCAAGGATGTAAGCGACGACGAGCTTCGTCCCCTAGCGCTCGAGGCCCAGCAGTTGTGCCGGCAGGCGGGCGCTACGTTCATCATCGACGATCATGTCGAGCTGGTACGCGAGATTCAGGCCGATGGCGTTCATCTCGGCCTGAAGGATATGCCGATTGCCGAGGCTCGTGCTTTGCTGGGCCCTGACGTCATCATCGGCGGTACGGCCAATACCTTTGCCGACGTCTGTCGCCATTACGAAGCCGGCGCCACCTATATCGGTTGTGGCCCCTTCCGTTTCACCACAACCAAGAAGAACCTCTCGCCTGTGCTTGGCCTTGACGGCTATCGCAACATCGTGTCGCAGATGCAGCATCAGGGAATCCATCTCCCCATCGTGGCGATCGGGGGCATCACGGCCGACGATATTCCGGCCATCATGCAGACGGGCGTGACGGGTATTGCCCTCAGCGGTACGGTACTCAATGCCGCTGATCCGGTCGGGGAGATGCAGCGCCTTTTGCAATTAACCGGTAATTAGCGCCGCCTCGCGTAATTCGTAATTTGTAATTCGTAATTATTCTTCCATAATGAAACCATTAGTAATTGCCGGACGCGAGTTCCAGTCGCGTCTCTTCCTGGGAACAGGTAAGTTCAGTAACAATCAGTTGATGGCCGAGGCAATCAAGGCATCGGGCACTGAGATGGTCACCGTGGCCATGAAGCGCATCGAACTCGAGGACAAGCAGGACGACTTGCTTCAGCACATCGTGCAGAACCAGGGCATCCAGCTGTTGCCCAATACTTCGGGTGTTCGCAATGCCGAGGAGGCTGTCTTTGCCGCGCAGATGGCGCGTGAGGCCTTCGGTACCAACTGGCTCAAGCTCGAGATCCATCCCGATCCTCGTTACCTCTTGCCCGATAGCATCGAGACCCTCAAGGCTACCGAGGAACTCGTCAAGCTGGGCTTCGTCGTGCTGCCATACTGCCAGGCCGATCCTACGCTCTGCAAGCACCTCGAGGAAGCCGGTGCCGCTACCGTCATGCCGCTCGCTGCTCCTATCGGTACCAACAAGGGCCTTCGCATGAAGGACTTCCTGCAGATCATCATCGAGCAGGCTACCGTGCCCGTCGTCGTCGATGCCGGTATCGGTGCTCCAAGCCATGCTGCTGAGGCCATGGAGATGGGCGCTGACTGCTGCCTGGTCAATACCGCCATTGCCGTGGCTGGCGATCCTGTCCAGATGGCTGTTGCCTTCAAGGAGGCTGTCATCGCCGGTCGTCGTGCCTTCGAGGCTGGCCTGGGCGCGATCTCAGATTCGGCTGAAGCAAGCTCACCGCTTACGGCGTTCTTGAATTGAACCCACCCCTGACCCCTCCCGTGGAGGGAGGGGAATGGTTAGTCATTTATTCCAAATCCTCTGTTGATTTTCGGACACCCCATTATCCAAAACAGAGAAACATAGTATTAATAAAATAGTAGACAAACCCTCCGTTTCATTCTACTCCCTTCCCTTCACGGGAGGGGCCGGGGGAGGGTTCAATATATGCCAAACGATAACAAAGCATACGCACAAAGGGAAAAAGCATACATGCAGGGGCGTGTTTTTCCTGATATCAAGGTAGGTATGACCAAGGTCAACCTGACACCTACAGTAACGAAAGATAAGAATGGCGTACCTCATACTGAGGAGAACGCTCCCGTGTATATCTACGACACCAGTGGTCCGTACAGCGATCCTGCATACACCGTCGATCTGAAGAAAGGTCTGCCACGTATGCGCGAGCCATGGATCCTCGACCGTCAGGATACCGAGGTGTTGAGCGAGGTGACCAGCGACTACGGTAAGATGCGTCTGGCCGATAAGAGCCTCGATCACCTCCGATTCGAGCACATCCAGCTGCCACGTCGCGCCATGGCCGGCAAGCACATCACCCAGATGGATTACGCCAAGGCCGGCATCATCACGCCCGAAATGGAGTATGTAGCCATCCGCGAGAACATGAATTGCGAGGAGCTGGGCATCAAGAGCCACATCACCCCCGAATTTGTGCGCGACGAGATCGCCCGTGGCCGTGCCGTACTGCCTGCCAACATCAACCATCCCGAGGCCGAGCCTATGATCATCGGCCGTAACTTCCTCGTCAAGATCAATACCAACATCGGTAACTCGGCCACCACGTCGAGCATCGACGAGGAGGTCGACAAGGCTGTATGGTCGTGCAAGTGGGGCGGCGATACGTTGATGGACCTCTCGACCGGCGCCAACATTCACGAGACGCGTGAGTGGATCATCCGCAACTGTCCTGTCCCCGTCGGAACCGTGCCTATCTACCAGGCGCTCGAGAAGGTCAATGGTCGTGTCGAGGATCTCAACTGGGAGGTCTATAAGGATACGCTCATCGAACAATGCGAGCAGGGCGTCGACTACTTCACCATCCATGCCGGCATCCGTCGTCACAACGTACATCTGGCCGACAGCCGTCTGTGCGGCATCGTCTCGCGTGGCGGTTCCATCATGTCCAAGTGGTGTCTGATCCACGACCAGGAGTCGTTCCTCTACGAGCACTTCGACGATATCTGCGACATCGTCGCACAGTACGACGTGGCCCTCTCGCTGGGCGACGGTCTCCGTCCGGGCTGTACGGCCGATGCCAACGATGCGGCTCAGTTTGCTGAGCTCGATACGATGGGCGAACTCGTGCTGCGTGCCTGGGAGAAGGGCGTGCAGGCCTTCATCGAGGGCCCTGGCCACGTGCCGATGCACAAGATCCGCGAGAACATGGAGCGCCAGCTCGACCATTGCCACGAGGCTCCGTTCTACACCCTTGGCCCTATCGTCACCGATATCGCTCCGGGCTACGACCACATCACCTCGGCCATCGGTGGCGCACAGATTGCCTGGCTCGGTACGGCTATGCTCTGCTACGTTACGCCGAAGGAACACCTGGCTCTGCCTAACCGCGAGGACGTGCGCAATGGCGTCATCACGTACAAGATTGCTGCGCATGCTGCAGACCTGGCCAAGGGACATCCCGGCGCCTCGATTCGCGACAATGCCTTGTCGAAGGCCCGCTTCGACTTCCGTTGGCGCGACCAGTTCCACCTCTCGCTCGATCCCGAACGTGCGCTACAGTACTTCGAGGAGGCCGGCCATACCGACGGCGAGTACTGCACGATGTGTGGCCCTAACTTCTGCGCTGCCAAGCTGACGCACGACCTGAGACAGCTCTGACATGAGGTACAGTCGTCATATACTGCTCGAAGGCTTTGGCAAGGAGGGTCAGGAGAAGCTTCTCCATAGCCGAGTGCTGCTGATTGGGGCGGGCGGACTCGGTTCGCCCAATGCCCTCTATCTGTCTGCGGCAGGTGTGGGTACTATCGGTATTGCCGATGCCGATCTGGTAAGCCTGAGCAACCTTCAGCGTCAGGTCATCCATTATACGTCGGATGTCAATCGGCCCAAGGTCGAATCGGCTGCCGAGAAGATGCGCCAGATCAATCCCGAGGTAGAGGTCATCACCTATGATCGCTTCATTACCGAGGATAACGCCATCGACATCATCCGAGAGTACGATTTCATCATCGATTGCACGGACAGCTATGCCTCAAAGTATCTGATCAACGATGCCTGCATTCTGGCCGGGAAGCCCTTCTGTGCCGGCGGCGTGGTAAAGTACAACGCCCAGGTAATGACGCACGTGCCCGGTTCGGCCTGCTATCGCTGCATCTTTCCCGAGCCTCCGGCACGAAATCAGGTCGAGACGTGCTCTACCGTGGGCGTATTGGGCAGTGTGGTCGGAATCATGGGCTCGATCCAGGCTACCGAAGCCATCAAGTACCTTACCGGCATCGGTCAGCTGCTGACCGACCAGCTGCTGGTCATCGATGCCTTGACCATGGCGTTCCATACATTCCAATTCAATCCTAATCCGGAATGCCCGTTATGTGGCGAGCATCCCTCAATCACAGAACTCAACGAATACTCCTTCCAACCCTGTCGTGTTAGGAAGGGGTAGATTACATTAACGTCAATATTATGTTTTCTGACGAATTACTGAAATATGACTGGGACGAGACGACCCAGAAGATCGCATCGAAGACCGATGCCGATGTGCGCCGCGCTCTGGCCAAGAGCCGTTGCGACATCGATGACTTCATGGCTCTCATCTCGCCCGCTGCCGAGCCTTATCTCGAGGTGATGGCCCGTTTGAGCCAGAAGTACACCCAGGAGCGCTTCGGCCGCACGATGTCGATGTTCATTCCCCTCTACATCACCAATTCGTGCACCAATTCGTGCGTCTATTGCGGTTTCCATCGCGAGAACCCCATGGCGCGCACCATCCTCACCATCGACCAATGCGAGGACGAGTACAAGGCCATCAAGCGCATCGCTCCGTTCGAGAACCTGCTGATCGTCACGGGCGAGAACCCAGGCGTAGCTGGCGTCAAGTATCTGGCTGCGGCGCTCGACCGTGCCAAGCCTTACTTTTCGAACCTCAAGATCGAGGTCATGCCGCTCAAGGCCGAGGAGTACGCCGAGCTGACGCATCACGGCCTGAATGGCGTCATCTGCTTCCAGGAGACCTACAACCGCAAGAACTACAAGCTGTATCATCCGCACGGCATGAAGTCGCACTTCGAGTGGCGTTGCGACGGCTTCGATCGCATGGGACAGGCCGGCGTGCACAGCATCGGCATGGGTGCATTGCTGGGCCTCGAGAAGGAGTGGAAGACCGACGTTACCATGCTCGCCCTTCACCTGCGTTACCTCCAGAAGCACTATTGGCGCACCAAGTACTCGGTCAACTTCCCACGTATGCGTCCGGCACAGAACGAAGGCTTCCAGCCTAACTGCTTCGTGACGGATCGCGAGCTGGCACAGGTCACCTTCGCCATGCGAATCTTCGACCACGACGTCGACATCTCGTACTCTACGCGCGAACCTGCCTTCATCCGCAACAACATGTGCACCCTGGGTGTCACCACCATGTCGGCCGAGAGTCGCGTCAATCCCGGTGGTTATTACACCTATCCCGAGGCGCTCGAGCAGTTCACCGTCAGCGACAACCGTCCGGTCGACGAGATTGTCCGTTCGCTCAAGGAGCGTGGCATCGAACCCGTCTGGAAGGACTGGGATGCCTCGTTCGACCTTTTCCGTCGCGGCTGAACGGATTTTCCGCAGCGTGACTAAACAGATTGCTTGTGCAGATAGTCATCACACTACCATATTTTATTCCTGGCGAGGTCGATGCCATTGTTCGTCTGTTCGATGAACGGGGCATCGACCGCCTGCATATACGCAAGCCGGAGGCGAGTGCGTCTGATGTCGCGGCCCTGATTGCAGCTATCCCTGCGCGTTATTATGGCCGTATCAGCATCCACGATCATCATGCGTTGGCGGCTCGTTTCGACTTGGGCGGCATCCATCTCAATGGTCGTCACCCTGAGGCTCCGTCCGACTGGCAAGGCCTGGTATCGACCAGCTGCCATAGTCTCGACGAGCTGCGGCTGAAGCGTCAGGCGATGGTGAACGGACGACCCTATGCCTACCTCTCGCTGAGTCCCATCTTCGACAGCATCTCGAAGCAGGGCTATCATTCCGCCTTCACGGCCGAAGCCCTGGCCGAAGCTCATGCCGCGGGTATTATCGACGACCGCGTGCTGGCGCTTGGTGGCGTCAGCTTCGATCGTTTGCCTGAAGTGTATGCGATGGGATTCGGAGGTGCGATGATATTGGGCGATGCCTGGCGATAAGCCTATTGTTTCAGTAGCCAGCATCCGATGCGGCAACGGAGGCATTTGTGGGGTTGGCAGTAGTTCAGCGTGAGCTGCAGCAACGCCTGGCTGTCCATGGCGGAGCGTACCTCGATGCCCGCATCGCGCCATTGTGCAATATACCGATTCTCCTCGGCAGGGAGTTCTTCGAGCAGGCCTAAAGCCTGCTCGCTGTGTTCTTCATTGCCGTGCCAGTGGGCATAGCTCAGCAGCATGGGTACCACCGCGTTGATGATCAGGCTCCGTACCGTCTGCTTGCCCAGACCCTTTACGCTCAGTACCTTCTCCATCTGTACGAGCATCTTGGCGTCGAGTAACTCGCTCTGTAGGTCGCGATGCGTGTACAGCAGCAGCGCCAAGGCCTTCAGTCGCTCTTCGGGATGGGCTGCCGGACGTATGCGCCCCAGCTTCCATACCATGGATGGGAGAGGAGTGAGCTGGAACTTCTGTCGCAGGAAGGCATATTCCCTTTGCATCAGCCGCCATTCCTGCTGGTCGTCCGCCGGCTTCGAGGCAGCATCCTGCGACATCAGCAAGCCCGACTGTCCGAGCAGGAGGGCCTTGAGCTGCATCAGGTTATCCTTGTGATGCATCAGGCAACGCAGGGGCAGGCTACGCGCCAGGCGTTCCATGGCATCGCTGTTCACGCCCGTGCCCAGGCTGCGCGTCAGTATCACGTAGAAGGCCTCGTTCAGCGCTTGCATCTGTCCCTCGACGATGTCGGTCACGCGCTGCATCTTGCCTATCATGCGTTGGGTACACAGGGCCGTCAGCCAGTCGTGCAGCACCAGCTTGGGCACGTTGCTCAGTTGCGACGTACACGAGATGTTCGAGTAGCTGGGCACCTGACCGGGCAGCAACGGCATCGCACGGCCGCTCATCAGCTGGCGGTAGCGTGTCATCACTTTGTCCGGGATGGTCATCACCACCGTGCGCAATACCTCGCCATTCCGGAGGCAGATCTGCTCGTCGGCCTCCATCACCACGTGCAGGATTACCGAGTCGTAGGCCGGGTCAGTATCATGATGATGGCGATGCCAGTCGCTTGCGCGGACATGCATCTCCACGTTGCCGGCAAGGACTACATCCTCTACCCGCAGCTTGGCGTTGAAGAAGTCGGGCCCTGCGTCCAGATTGCGCAAGCCAGGATGCAACACGTCGATCGGCAACCCGTCGGTTGTCGTCAGGTGGTTCAGCATTCGCTGCTGCCATACCAGGTACATCAGTTCTTCCACGATGAATGATATTAGGAAAAGGGTCAGTTTTCAGCCGCAAATATAACGACTATTGTACAAATATCCAAATCTATCCTCTCTTTTTGTACATATTTTCGCCTTTTTTGTCCGTAGCAGTATCGTAATCCTTATTTCTGCAGCAACGCCAGGCTATCTTGTACCGAGTAGAGGGCCAGGCCTTCGCGTGGCATGTACTTGTCCATGGTGGCACGGGCGCGGTCGGCCAGGGACTGCGACTTGCGCAGTCTGATCTGCGATGGTCGGATGTATTTGGCCAGGGCGTTGAAGTCGAAACTGTAGCCAATCCCGCCTTGCGGCAGGCTATGCAGATGTTTGCCGTAGTGTTGCAGTCCGTCCGTGATGCTTCCTTTCAGTCCCGGAATCATGACCGTAGGTTCGTAGATCGGCTGCCATTTGCAGAAGTCTACCAGATACATCTTCAGCGCAAAGTAGGTCGAGTCGAAGCGATTCGGGTCCGTCGGGTAGTACCGTTTCGTCGCCTGGCCGAGCGGGAGGTAGTCCGTCGATCGTCCTTCGACGGGACCCACCCATTCGTGCAGCTGTTCGCGCGTCAGGACGTTGTCAGGCACCTCGATGTCCGCTTCGAGCGGGGTGAACGAAAAGGCCGAGTCCAACTCCTTCATGAAGTTCGGATTGATCCTGATCGAATCGCCCGTCTCGGTTCCCTGCGCCATTACGGCAACAGCGTCGCACCATACACAGGCGACGAGCGGCAGAATCCTTGCCAGCAAGGCTATCCGGAGCTTCAGCAGACTTTTCATGCTGCAAAGATAAGTTTTTGTCCGATAGCCAGTTTATTATGTTAGTATAAATTAATGAAACCCTTCTGCTGCCTGTTAATTTTATAAAAAGATTACCTGTATTACAATTTATTATAGGTCTCTGTCCCTGATTGTGTGTCGCTCAGAGGCGCAGGATGCGGATTGCAGTGAGCATGGTCTCGCCTTTCACGGCCTCGAATGCTACGCACAGACCCTGGCCCTCGCTGATCGTGACGGGGATGCGCTTCACCATCGGATGCGTCACGCCGCACGAGGCTGCCACGTCGAGCGAGCGGATGACGGTCGTGCCGTTGATGCTGACGTCGAACACACGGTCTGAACCCTCGGCTACGACGGTCGAGTTGCCCAGCTCGTAGGCCAATGCCTCCTTGGTGCCGCCATCCAGCTCACAGAAGTGCAGGTACACCACGTATTCGCCATCGGGCACGTCGGCCCTGAAGGCCTTGAGGCCGCGTCGCTGGGTCTGGTACATGGGGTCGTTCTCGGTACCCAGGATGTTGAGGCTCGACGTAGGCAGCTGTCCGGCCCAGTTGCTCTCGGCGAATGCTTGTCCGTCGACGTATCCCCAGCTGCCGGTGGCGTAAGGCTGATCGGGCATCCAGTCCAGCTGGCTTATAGGGTCGAAGAAGTGGCGCTCTGAACCCATCAGGACGTTGAGCGAGGTGAACTGACCAAGGTCCTGCGGCACGAGTCGCATCCCGATGCGAAGCACGTCGGTCAGCTGTCCCGAGGTAGCAGCCAGCGTGTTCTGTCCGTCGACGAAGGCTACGTCGAACGTCGCCGTTCCGTTGCTCACCTTCCGCGTGCCGAGTGTCTGTCCGTTGTGTACGAGGGTTACCTCTGGCTGGTTCGTGAAGACCTGTACCGGACGCACACAGCATCGTCCGTCAGGCGTATTCGGTACGTCCGAGCGAGATGGCCAGTCGCTGCCGCCTATCCGCAGGAAAGGCTCGTCGAGCAGCATGGCCTGGTAATAGAGGTACGAGTCCTTGGGCTGGCGACGTCCGGTGACCAGTCCCTTCAGATTGGTGTGTGGTACGGCATAGCCGCGCGCCTCCGAGCCGAAGTCGTTGTAGTTCCATACGGCGCATCCGTTGATGTACGGGCGTTCGAGGATGGCGGGCAGATAGTGCTGGTGGAAAAGGGTGGAGTATTCCTCCGAGTAGTCGAAGCGCACAGGCTTGAAGCTGTGTACACGCGCGTCGTTGTCTGCGCCGTACTCGCTGACGAAGAAAGGCTTGTCCGGATAGAGCGAATGCCAGTGGTCGAGGTTGCGCTCGAAGTCGGTAAACTCGCCCTGATACCATCCGTCGTAGGTATTGAAGCCCAGGATGTCCGTGATGTCGAAGAGTCCCGCCTCGGCATACGAGCTGAAGGCCGTGTGACAAGGCAGCATCGTGGCTCGGGCTGGGTCGAGCGCCTTGGCCGTCTGGTGCATCCGTGCGGTATATTCGTGCACCTTCTGCAGGTATTGCTGGCGGTCGATCGTAGGGTCAGAGTTGTAGGCCGGCACAAGCAGAATTTCGTTCATGAACGCCCAGATGCAGACCGAGGGCGAGTTGTAGTTCTGGTAGATCATCTCCTTGAGCATCTCGTTGCAGTTGTCGCTGAAGGCCTCGCTCATGGTGATGGTGTTGATCACCGGAATCTCGACCGACGTGATGATGCCCAGGCGGTCGCACGCATCGGTTACCAGCGGGTCCTGCGGGTAGTGCGAGATACGCAGGAAGTTCGAGCCCATCTGCTTGATCTGTTCGATGTCGCGCGTATGCATCTCGTCGGCAAGCGCATTGCCCTGGCCTGGATAGTCCTGATGGCGGTTGGTGCCCACCAGCTTCACCTTGCGGCCGTTGAGCGTGAAGCCCTCCTGTGTCGAGAAGGCATAGTGGCGGATGCCCACACGGCTCACTACCTCGTCCATCACCTCGCCGCTCGTGGTCAGCAGGCGTGTCTGCAGCCTATAAAGCTGTGGATGCTCAATGTCCCAGAGGGCTGGATTCGCTACCTCGAGGCTGGCCTGATGTGGCTGGTGCAGGGCGTCGGCTTCGAGGCGGATCTTCTGGCGCGTCTGGGCTGCACATTGTCCGTCCGGGCCTATCAGGCGATGCTCTACCACCACGTTCTGGCGGCGTAGGTCGGCGTTGTCGAGCATCGTCTGGATGCTGAGCGTGGCCGTTGTGGCCGAAACCTTTGGCGTCGAGACGTATACGCCTGACGAGCCGTAGTGGGTGGCCGAGATGTGTACGGTCGGAAGTTCGAGCAATTCCACGTCGCGGTAGATGCCGCCGTAGAAGGTGAAGTCGGCCGAGAGGGGCGATACGTCGGGCATATAGCTGTTGTCGACACGCACCTCGATGTCGTTGCTGCCGGCATGGAGCAACGACGTGACGTCGAAGCCGAAAGCCGTGTAGCCGCCGGTATGCCGACCTGCCTGCTGGCCGTTGACGTAAAGCGTGGCGACGGTCTGCGCTCCCTCGAACCGCAGGACGAGGCGTTGCTGCAGCTGTTCGGGCGTGATGGTCAGCTGTCGGCGGTAGATGCCTTCGCCACGCTGGTAGCCGGGTGTATCGTCGAAGGCGTCGAGTGCATTCCATGTGTGTGGCAGCGTGGTGGTCTGCCAGGCTTCGTCGCCGGCCATGCGGAACTGCCAGCCCTCGTTGATGGAGCATGCACGACGTTGGGCAACGCCTGTGGTAGCGGCCAGCAAGACCAGTACGGTCAGTAAGGATTTGAGTGTTGTCATAATATGAAGTTTCAGATGTAAGGTCGATGGGTTGGGGTACCAGATCTTGATTATTCACTCCACAAAGTGAGAAAGTCTTTCCTTGATTCTGTCAAGGAAAATCCTTGCAGCAGGCATCATCGGACTGATTTCCTCTTCGGTCGCTTCCCAGATACAGTTATAGTCTGCTTTCTCTCTTACTGATTGAAGCTGAGAATAAAACCTTCCCTCGTCGGGTGAGAAAATACCAGTCTTCACATAGTGCAGCCCGAACATTAGAACAGCACCTTTATGCGTACCTACTTTATGCTGGTCGCTGATAAGTAGTGCAGAAACGGCATGAAATGCTGAATAATACAACCTGTTGGCCACGACATCCCAAAGCCCAAGCTCTGCATTCTTGGTAGCCTGCATATAGAATGCTTCTGCTTTCTCGTATTCTCGTTGCACCAGTATGATGCGCTCTTCCTCATTTAGTCCCATATCAAGCAATTGTAATACCTTCTTGTGTTACATTTTTATAGAATGGAGTAAAGAAACTCTTGTCCCATTCTTCCTGTGTATAGAGCACCGGGATGATCATCTCGCCAAGGTCCCATCCGAGGGCCGTCAACGGATATGAGAGACGATCATAGTCGGCTTGTTCAATCTTTGACTTATCAAGAATGACCAAGAGATCCCAATCCGAGTCCTCTCTGGCATCACCACGTGCCCGAGAACCATACAGTATTATGCGGCCATGCTTAGGCAATGCATGTTGTGCTACTTGCTTTATGCCTTCGATAACTTCTTTGGATTTACTCATTGCTCACAGTATTTATTGCTTTTCGTGGGGCAAATATAGTTTATTTTTTTATATGTTGTATATTTTTTTTTGTTTTTTTTCAATATTAGTTATTCCTGACAGCAAATCTGCGATTTATCTGTGTTTTTGGGGATGAAAGTTGTCATAACGTAAAGGTGAAGCCTACAGAGAAAGGCGAGAAGTCTGGACCGCAGCCCGAATGGAATTGTGACCAGGGGCTATACTTGGCGTAGATGCCACAGTGAAGAAATCCTGCAGCAAACAGGTATTCGGCCTTGAACGACCAATGGTTATTGCGCATGCCTGTCATCTCGTTCACTTGGCGTATATATTTCTGGTCCACGTCGCGATAATAGTTCTGGCACAGCATCACTGACCCGCGTTGGGCCCAGATTACGCCCAGGCCAAGGCTACTGCCTTTGCCCAGGGAACGATGCACGTCGAATTCAAGGCGGCCCTCTAACCACCAGAGCTGGCTAAAGTCCGGTTCTGTACCCTCGGGATAGGAGCCGAAGGTTACATTGCCGTCGGCATCGGTCATGAAGCGTTTGTCGCCTTTCATCTTGATGTTCGACATACCGAGATTCCACTCGAGCGAATACCAGTTCTTCGAATGTCCGCGTGTCAGGTCCATGCGAAGGATGCCCACCTCGGCCTCGAACGACTGGAAGTTGCGCACGCCCGACATCGCATCAGGTCCTCCCAGCGGCAACATGATACCACCAGACAATTTCGTGCCGAACGAGCTGGTCAGACGACTTACTGAGTTCTGATTATCGCTCTCGATGATGCTGAAGTCCCACAGTCCACTGTGCGGCAGTTGGGTCGACGTGGTATGCTGGGCCTCATGGTCCGACAGTATCACCTCGCGGTTATAGCGGAAGTCCGGGTTCTGATCGCTGCCGGCAATGCGGATGCTCAGCGTATCAGCGTCCTGTGCGATGACGACGCGGGCTGGATGTTCGACGATCAATGTGTCCTGTATCTGGGCCTTGGCCACGAGTGTCGATGCCAGACCGAGCATGAGTAAAAGCGTACGTGAAGGTTTCATATTATGTCAGATGTTATTCGTTTATCGTTGGATGGTTATTTCTGTTGGAATCTACGTTTGAGGAACTGCATCGAGGCCGGTCCCTCCATATAGATCAGCGTGAGCATGGACTTGCAATTATCGGGGGCATAGCGCATATCCTTGAAGAAGACGTAGTGGTTATCCGCCGGATCGTCGTTCATCAGGCAGAAGCCGTAATAGATGTGGCCTTCGCGCTGGATCAGTTCCTTGTCGATGGCCTTGGCCTGATCTTGCCGGAATGCTTCACTCACGATGTCCATCAGCTCGGTATCGGCCTCGATCGTGAGGCTGTGATAGTAGACGAGCTGATAATCTTCGAGGCGTTTGCTCGATATCTCCACGTCGGTAGTGTGTGCGTTCTTCTTGTACCGACCATCGAGCACACGACCGATGGCCAGGTCGTTCTGCGCCAGCATCGGCAAGGGCAGCAGTACCAGCACGAGGTATATTATCCAGTGTTTCATATCGTTTCGTCGTATTTCGTTAGTACTTGTTCGGATCATAGCCCGTCGAACATCATTTCGAGCTGGCTTTCGACCGGATCGGCCTCCAGGCTTGACAAGTGTAGGTTGCTCATGGTCTCGGACATCAGCGCGAAGACACGCCCTTCGTCGGTCACCTGCACGCCATTGACGTAGGCTACACAATCGCCTTCCTGTCTGTCTGTCTGCCGCGTTGCGACCACCGAGAGGCCTATCACCAGCAGCAAGGCAGCCGCTATGCCCATGGGGCGCCGGTACGAAAGCGTCTTGCGTTGGCCGGAGTTCCTGCGACGAACGGCCGCGTAGCCCATCACGGCGCGTAGGGCGTCGAAGTCCGGATCAGAAGTCGTGGCTGCAAACTGTCTCAGCTCGCTTTCCTCTGCCTCGGTCGTCGTGGCTTCGAAGTAGCGTTCGGCCAGTCGAAGCCAGTATTGCTTGTCTTTCATTTTACCTTGTTGTATGATTCACGAATGATTTTTCTTGCTCTCGATAGTTGTTGTCGGACTGCCGCTTCCTGCATCTGTTCGCGGCGGGCTATTGTCTCGTAGCTTAGTCCCTCGACGTCGCGGCTCTGTAGGATGCGCTGCTGCAGCGGGGTGAGCTGGCTGCCTATCAGGCGATGCACTATGCGGTATTGTTCGCGGCGGTCGGCCTCTTGTTCGGTGTCCGTGACGAACGCTGTGTCCTCGGCCAGTTGTCCAATGTCGGTGTCGGAGTGTTCGTCCATCCGGCGGAGCTGATCAATGCTGATATTGCGCACCGTAGCCGCGGCCAGCTTCTCGGCTTCCTCCTGGCTATGTAGCGTCCCGGCGCGAGGCCATAGGCGGCAGAATGCCTCCTGCAGCGCATCCTCGGCGTCGTCCTGACTGCCCAGTAGCAGGCGGGCCATCACCAGCAGGCGGCTTCGCCCTCGGGTAAACGTATTGATCAGATTATTCTCGCTCATTATTTCTGAAGTTTCGCATTCGCTTTGAACTGTCTTCACTTATATAACGCGGAAATCCACCTTTTGTGACGTCGTTTTTCCGTATTTAAGTTTTTTTTAGACTTTCTTCGCCCCCAGTAACTACTCAGCACCCCCTTTCAAACATTCGCCGAAGCGAGAATGATGCAGAATCGTGTCATGTCGAGATTACACCATTTCTGCCAAATTAGGGCGAATGGAATATGACCAGACATATTCGTGCCCTACCTCCATGAGG
>JAZUEP010000163.1:0-20572 GCA_045640225.1 Bacteroidales bacterium
CTGAGTTATCGGCGATCTTAAGTCTTGATTCAGTCTGTATCATAATATTTACTTAGCCTTTTCAAGGATTTCTACTAAACGCCAACGCTTGAGTTTGCTCAGCGGACGAGTCTCCATCAGGAGGACGCGATCGCCTACCTGAGCCTCATTCTTTTCGTCATGAGCGTGGTATTTCTTTGTCTTGTTGACAAACTTACCATAGATAGGGTGCTTCTCCTTATACTTCACAGTAACGGTGATGGTCTTATCCATCTTATCGCTGGAGACGATACCCATTCTAGTCTTTCTAAGATTTCTTGTTTCCATTGAAAAAATCTGTTCTTAATTTAATTGAGTTGTGAGGGAGCTTACTCAGCCAGAGCAGCATCAGCCTTGCGGCTATTGAGCTCGGTCATCAAGCGAGCCACATCGCGACGAGTTGCGCGGATTACCATTGGATTGTCGAGTGGAGCAATCGCGTGGTTGAACTTGAGCGCATCCAGCTGTGCCTTCGTCTCAGCAATACGACCCTGCAGTTCCTCAGTAGTAAGATTCTTAATTTCTGAAGTCTTCATTGTAGTGGTTGTTTTTATTAGAGAACGATGAGTTCTGGATCATAGTCGCGACGAACGACAAACTTGGTCTGGACGGGGAGCTTCTGAGCGCCGAGGCGGAGAGCCTCCTTGGCTACCTCAAAAGGAACACCCTCAATCTCAAAGAGGATACGGCCTGGGTTGCAGTCTGCTACCCAACCTTCTGGATCACCCTTACCTTTACCCATTCGGACGTCAGCAGGCTTACGAGTGTAAGGCTTGTCAGGGAAGACACGGCACCAGAGCTGGCCTTCACGCTGCATGTAACGGGTGATTGCGATACGAGCGGCTTCAAGCTGACGCGAGTTGATCCAACGGTTCTCAAGCGTCTTGATTCCGAATGATCCGAAAGCCAGCTGGTTGCCTCGCTGAGCATTGCCCTTGAGGTTGTTACGTTGCTGACGACGGAACTTTGTTCTTTTCGGCTGTAACATGTTTTAAAGCTTCTAAATCGTTATTAATTATTTTTTGTTGTTACGGAAACCGCCACGACGCTCACCGCCATTACGACGCTCGCGACGCTCGCCACGGCCTTCGCCCTGTGGACGACCAGTTTCCTTCTGCTTAGCGAAGTTAGGAGCAAGATCCTTCTTGCCATAAACCTCACCACGGCAGATCCATACCTTGATGCCGATAACACCAACCTTAGTGATTGCCTCAGCCAGTGCATAGTCGATATCAGCACGGAAAGTATGAAGTGGGGTACGACCCTCCTTGTACATTTCCTTACGTGACATCTCAGCGCCATTGAGACGGCCAGAGCACTGTACCTTGATACCCTCAGCACCTGCACGCATAGCTGACTGGATAGCCATCTTTACGGCACGACGGTAAGCAACCTTACCCTCGACCTGACGTGCGATGTTGTTTGCTACGATAGTGGCATCAACCTCAGGCTTCTTGATCTCGTAGATGTTGATCTGAACATCCTTGTCAGTAACCTTCTTGAGTTCCTCCTTGAGCTTGTCAACATCCTGACCACCCTTGCCGATAATCATACCAGGACGAGCGGTGCAGATAGTGATGGTGACGAGCTTGAGGGTACGCTCGATCACGATGCGTGAAAGGCTAGCCTTAGAAAGTTTTTCGTGCTTGTTAAGGAACTCACGAATCTTAGCATCCTCAACGATGGTATCACCGCAGTTCTTTGATGCAAACCAGTTGGAATCCCAACCGCGGATGATGCCCAGACGATTTGAAATTGGAGAAATTTTCTGTCCCATGTTAGAGAATATTAAGCTTCTTTGTTAATAGTATCTACTGTCAAAGTAACGTGGTTGCTGCGCTTGCGAACGCGATAAGCGCGACCCTGAGGAGCAGGGCGAAGACGCTTGATGGTTGCGCCCTCATCAACTACGATAGCAGCTACCTTGAGCTCGCCAGCCTCGGCCTTGCGACCGTTCTTAGCCTCCCAGTTAGCGATAGCAGACTTCAAGAGAAGCTCTACACGAGCAGCAGCCTCCTTGTTAGAGAAATGCAGAACACCCAGAGCCTTGAAAGCCTCCATGCCGCGTACCATATCAGCTACGAGACGCATCTTGCGAGGAGAGGTAGGGATGTTGTTATACTTAGCAAAAGAGGTCAGTTTGCGCTCAGCCTTGCGGACTTCGAGCGACTTCAATTTTCCATTAGGCATAATGTTAAATCTTTATTTTGAGTTAGACCCCTTTTTACTTACGATTACCAGAATGGCCGCGGAACGTACGAGTCATAGAGAACTCGCCGAGCTTGTGACCAACCATATTCTCAGTCACGTAGACTGGGACGAACTTGTTACCGTTGTGAACAGCGATGGTGTGACCTACGAAATCAGGAGAGATCATAGAAGCACGAGACCAAGTCTTAACGACAGCCTTCTTGCCGCTTTCGTTCATAGCAAGAATCTTCTTCTCGAGCTTAACGCTAATAAACGGGCCTTTTTTTAAGGAACGACTCATATTATTATACTAAATAATGTGTTACTTCAAAATTACTTCTTATTAGCTCTCTCGATAATGTACTTAGAAGACTGCTTCTTTGGTGCACGTGTCTTCAGGCCCTTAGCGTAGAGACCCTTGCGTGAACGTGGGTGACCACCAGACTGACGACCTTCACCACCACCCATTGGGTGATCAACTGGGTTCATTACGACACCACGGTTGTGAGGACGACGGCCCAACCAGCGTGAGCGACCTGCCTTACCGCTCTTCTCGAGCGCATGGTCAGAGTTGCCAACTGAACCTACAGTAGCCTTGCAAGTAGCGAGGATCTTGCGGGTTTCGCCTGAAGGGAGCTTGATGATTGCATAATCACCCTCTTTTGAAGTAAGCTGAGCGAAATTACCAGCAGAACGAACAAGGGCAGCACCCTGACCTGGGCGGAGCTCGATGTTGTGGATTACGGTACCTACTGGAATGTCCTTAAGAGGAAGGCTGTTTCCTACCTCAGGAAGCGCCTGAGCACCTGACATCAGCTGAGCACCGACCTTGAGGCCGTTTGGTGCGAGGATGTAACGCTTCTCGCCGTCTACATAGTAGAGCAGAGCGATACGAGCGGTGCGGTTTGGATCGTACTCGATTGACTTGACAACTGCAGGTACGCCATCCTTGTTGCGCTTGAAATCGATGAGACGGTAAGACTGCTTGTGACCGCCACCGATGTAACGCATCGTAAGGCGACCCTGGTTGTTACGACCACCAGTCTTGGTCTTACCGACGGTGAGAGACTTTTCAGGGGCCGAAGCAGTGATCTCCTCGAACGTGCTGATGGCCTTGCCTCTCTGGCCCGGAGTTGTGGGCTTAAATTTACGAATTGCCATTTTGTTTAGCATTCTCGGCCGTCGCGGACGCAATTTCTGAAATTCAGAGTTACCATCTGACGTATCAGAATGGGCTTTCGAACGACTTTGCTGTGCCCGGAGGGCGGCCGAAGTTATTAAAAAATTACTTGTTAGTTGATGTTGCTATAGAAGTCGATGGTATCGCCGTCCTTCAGGGTGACGTAAGCCTTCTTGTAAGCTGACTGCTTACCGACCTGGAGGCCCTTCTTGGTGTAGCGGCTCTTTACCTTGCCTGCATAGTTGATGGTGTTGACAGCGATGACGCTTACACCGAACTTGTCTTCAACAGCCTTCTTGATCTGGATCTTGTTGGCTTTTGGGTCAACGTAAAAACCATACTTTGGTTCAACAGGAGCACTGCCGTCCTTCTTCTTGCGAGCCTCAGATGACTTATCTGTAATCTTGGTCATCTTCTCTGTTACGATGGGTCGAATCAAAATTGCCATATCTGTTTGCTTGCTTTAGAGGTTGTTTACAGTTGCAACTGCGCTCTCCGAAATCACGAGGGTACCGCAGTTCAGAACATCGTACGTGTTGAGCGAATCAGCGGCGAGAATATTCACCTTTTTCAGATTTCGAGCGGACAAAAGTACGTTTTTATTTTCACATGAGCAAACAAAAGCGACTTTATTTGCTGCAACCTGCAGATTTTTAACTACGTTAGCAATCACTTTGGTAGATGGAGTTTCCATTTTAAGATCCTCAATTACAACGATTGCGTTCTCTGCAGCCTTGGTCGAAAGAGCGCCCTTACGAGCCAGTGCCTTAACCTTCTTGTTCAGCTTGAAGCTGTAGTCACGAGGTACAGGACCGAATACGCGACCACCACCTACGAGCACTGGGGAGTTGATATCACCACGACGTGCACCGCCGCCGCCCTTCTGACGACCGAGCTTGCGGGTAGAGCCGGCGATCTCGCTACGCTGCTTAGACTTGTGGGTACCCTGACGCTGGTCAGCAAGGAACTGCTTTACAGCGAGGTAGATGACATGATTGTTTGGCTCGATGCCGAAAACTTCATCATTGAGGACAACGGTGCGACCCGTCTCCTTACCTTCCATGTTCAAAACTTTCAGTTCCATTACTTCTCAATCGTTAAAAGTGAACCCTTGGCACCTGGTACAGAACCCTTCACGAGGAGGAGGTTGTGCTCAGGAATAACCTTCAAAATCTGGAGATTCTGCACAGTCACCTGTACATTACCCATGTGACCACCCATGCGGAGGCCTTTAAACACACGTGCAGGGTAAGAGCAGGCACCGATAGAACCTGGCTTACGCAGACGGTCGTCCTGACCGTGAGTAGACTGGCCTACACCACCGAAGCCATGACGCTTTACAACGCCCTGGAAGCCGTGACCCTTCGAGATACCTACTACGTCAACGAAATCCACGTCATTGAAAAGGTCAACGGTGATGACATCACCCAGCTGATACTCCTTCTCATAACCCTTAAATTCGGCGAGATGCTTCATAGGAGCAACACCTGCCTTCTTGAGGTGACCCATTACTGGCTTTGAGACATGCTTCTCAGTAGTCTCTTCGAAGCCGACCTGTACAGCTTCATAGCCATCCTTCTCGATCGTCTTGATCTGAGTCACAACACAAGGACCTACTTCAATAACAGTGCATGGCACGTTCTTGCCATCAGCACTGAAGACGGAAGTCATTCCGACTTTTTTGCCCAATAATCCTGGCATATTTCAGTTACTTGTTTTGCCTGGCGGGAATGTCGTCCTCACGGTTGACGTTCCACAGGCGGTTAATAATTAAAATTGGTTGTTAATATTCATTGTTAGGGCCGAAGTCTCCCCTTTGCGGTTATGACCCCGGTTTTGAAGGTCGGAGAGGGTTCAATCTCTCCGACCCAATATTTGTCTGTTCGATGTGAAGGGAAAGGACACAACGGCCCCTTTCTCGACCACGGTGCTATTAGACCTTGATCTCAACCTCTACACCTGAAGGCAGCTCAAGCTTCATCAGGGCATCAACAGTCTTAGGAGTAGCCTGGAGGATGTCGATTAGACGCTTGTAGGCGTTGAGCTGGAACTGCTCACGGCTCTTCTTGTTAACGAAGGTAGAGCGGTTGACAGTATAGATGCGCTTGAAGGTTGGCAACGGAATAGGCCCGCTTAGCTTGGCGTCAGTTGACTTTACAGCCTTTACGATCTTCTCAGCCGACTTGTCAACGAGCATGTGGTCGAAAGACTTCAACTTAATACGAATTTTCTGATCCATATCTTGTTCTTAAAATTTCGTTGTTAATATTTGATCTTACGACCGTAATTACTTGATGAGGTCAGCACGACCGCCGCACTCCTCGAGAACCTTCTTGGCATTGCCCTTATCTACCTCGCTGTAGTGGTGGAACTCCATGGTAGAGCTTGCACGACCAGAGGTGATGGTACGAAGGTCGGTTACATAGCCGAACATCTCAGCGAGTGGAACCATAGCCTTAACAAGACGAGCGCCTGAGCGAGTGGTATCCATACCCTCGACCTGACCACGACGCTTGTTAAGGTCGGAGATGACGTCACCCATAGACTCCTCAGGAGTTACAACCTCAACCTTCATGATAGGCTCGAGGAGGATTGGCTGAGCCTTCTCGCAGCAAGCCTTGAATGCGAAGTTAGCAGCGAGCTCGAACGAGAGCTGATCCGAGTCGACTGGGTGGAACGAACCATCCTCCAGAACGACCTTGAGCGAATCAACAGGGAAGCCAGCGAGAACGCCGGTCTTCATAGCAGCCTTGAAGCCCTTCTCTACAGATGGGATGAACTCTGAAGGAACGTTACCGCCCTTTACGATGTTCTCGAACTGCAGGCCTACAACGCCCTCGTCAGCTGGGCTGAGAGTAACGATGATATCAGCGAACTTACCACGACCACCCGACTGCTTCTTGTAAACCTCGCGGTGACGGGTAACAGTACCCTTGATAGCCTCCTTGTAGGTAACCTGAGGACGACCCTGGTTACATTCTACCTTGAACTCACGCTTCAGACGGTCGATAATGATATCGAGGTGAAGCTCACCCATGCCCGAGATAACGGTCTGGCCGGTCTCCTCGTTGGTCTTGACGGTGAAGGTAGGATCCTCCTCAGCCAGCTTGGCGAGGCCGATGCCCAGCTTGTCAAGATCCTTCTGCGACTTAGGCTCGACAGCGATACCGATCACAGGATCTGGGAACTCCATTGACTCGAGAACGATTGGGTTCTCCTCGTCGCAGAGGGTATCACCCGTGCGGATATCCTTGAAGCCTACACCTGCGCCGATGTCACCGCAACCGATCTCGTCCATAGGATTCTGGTGGTTAGAGTGCATCTGGAACAGACGGCTGATACGCTCGCGCTTGTCTGAACGAGGGTTGTATACATAGGTACCAGCGCCAATAGCGCCAGAATATACACGGAAGAAGCAGAGACGGCCTACATATGGATCGGTAGCGAGCTTGAATGCGAGGGCCGACATTGGCTCGTCGTAGCTTGGGTGACGAACAACCTCCTCGTCCGAGTTCTGTGGGTTGTGGCCAACGATAGCTGGAGTATCGATTGGAGAAGGCAGGTAACGTACGACAGCATCGAGCAGGGTCTGTACGCCCTTGTTCTTGAATGAAGAACCACAGAGAACTGGGAATACCTCCTGAGCGAGGGTCATCTTACGCAGTGCTGCGTAGATCTCGTCGGTGGTGATGGTCGAAGGATCGTCGAAATACTTCTCCATGAGAGCCTCGTCGAAGTTAGCACACTGCTCAAGGATCTTGTCGCGGTACTCTTCGCACTCAGCCTGCATGTCAGCAGGGATGTCCTCGATCGAATACTCAGCGCCCATGGTCTCGTCGTGCCAGAGGATAGCCTTCATCTCGATGAGGTCAACTACGCCCTTGAAGGTCTCCTCAGCGCCGATAGGCAGCTGGATAGCGAGCGAGTTGGCACCGAGCATCTCGTGCATCTGGTCAACAACGTCAAGGAAGTTGGCACCCGAACGGTCCATCTTGTTGACGTAAGCGATACGTGGAACGTTATACTTCTCAGCCTGGCGCCATACGGTCTCTGACTGTGGCTCGACACCGCCTACTGCGCAGTAGGTAGCAACGGCACCGTCAAGAATACGGAGTGAACGCTCTACCTCGACAGTGAAGTCGACGTGGCCTGGAGTATCGATTAGGTTGAACTTATACTTCTCACCCTGGAACTGCCAGTAAGCAGTGGTAGCAGCCGAGGTAATGGTGATACCGCGCTCCTGCTCCTGGACCATCCAGTCCATGGTAGCGGCACCGTCGTGAACCTCACCGATCTTGTGGGTCTTGCCGGTGTAGAAAAGAATACGCTCGGAAGTAGTGGTCTTGCCGGCATCGATGTGAGCCATGATACCGAAGTTACGAGTATACTTCAGCGCTGCGTCTTTTGCATTTGCCATATTATATTATTTAAAATGTGTGAGAAGTTAAGATTAGAACTTGAAGTGAGCGAATGCACGGTTAGCCTCGGCCATCTTGTGCATGTCCTCCTTACGCTTGAAGGCGCCGCCCTGCTCGTTGTAAGCATCCATGATCTCAGCAGCCAGCTTGTCAGCCATTGACTTGCCGCCACGCTTGCGGCTGTAGTTGATCATGTTCTTCATTGAAATCGACTCCTTGCGGTCAGCACGGATCTCGGTAGGAACCTGGAAGGTTGCACCGCCGATACGACGTGACTTAACCTCGACCTGTGGGGTGATGTTGTCGAGAGCCTTCTTCCATACCTCGAGAGCAGAGATGCCCTCCTTCTCGGCTACCTTCTTACCGACGATATCCAGAGCGGTGTAGAAAATGGTGAAAGCGATGCTCTTCTTGCCATCATACATCAGATGGTTGACGAACTTGGTTACCTTAACCTCGCTGAAGACTGGATCTGGGAGGATCACTCTCTTCTTCGGTTTTGCTTTTCTCATTTTGTTTGTTTTGTTTAATGTTTGGCTGTTTCTCTTTAGGAAAATTCTTCATCCGTTCCTATTACGCGGAAACCTCACGGTGTCGCGGGCCGGATTACTCAACCTTTAAGAGCCTTTACCAACTTGTGATTGAAAGGTTGAAACTTAATTACTTCTTCTTTGCGGGAGCCTGTCCTGGCTTTGGACGCTTAGCACCGTACTTCGAACGACGCTGAGTGCGACCATTTACGCCGGCAGTATCCAGAGTACCACGAACGATGTGATAACGTACACCTGGGAGGTCCTTCACACGACCGCCACGAACCATGACGTTTGAGTGCTCCTGAAGGTTGTGGCCCTCACCTGGGATGTAGGAGTTGACCTCCTTGCCGTTAGTCAAACGCACACGTGCTACCTTACGCATAGCTGAATTAGGCTTCTTAGGAGTAGTAGTGTAAACACGAACGCAAACGCCACGACGCTGTGGGCATGATGCCAGGGCCGGTGACTTGCTCTTGTCCTCCAGAACTACGCGACCTTTTCTAACTAATTGTTGAATAGTAGGCATTTTGTTTTAACTTTTGAACTTTAATTTGTTTATTTAACTCTCTGTACAATCGGTTGTACAAGGCGATTTACGCCCGAACGCGCGATTTAACGGCTGCAAAGATAGGCAATATCTTTTAAATAACAAAGAGTTACGTATCATTTTCTTTAAAATCAGCGGGTTTTGACGCATGTTTGGCTTATAGGGATAGCAAATTAACATGCTATAACAATAAAATCAACTGATTCTGAACCCCATTGCCCTTCACGGCGAAAGCCTTGCGCGAGGCTATCAGTCATCGTCCTGGCTCTTGCCGAAGAATATGTCGAATTCGCCGCCTTCGAGCTTCGACTTGAGGCGACGCTTGCGCTGGCGTACGGCATCGTCGCTCACACCGAGGCAGGCTGCAATCTCGCGAGGGCGGAAATTCATGTACGTCATCAGGCAGAGGAAGAGGTCCTCGTGCGACAGCTGCTTATTGTCGAGCATCGGGCGAATAGGTTCGTAGAAGCCGCCCAGCACCTGCGTGATGAGCTTTTCGCGCTTTTCTGCTCGGACCATCTCGCCCGTGCGAAGTTCGTGCAACAGCAGCAGGTCGCGATATGTGACCGTCGTTGCAAACAGATCGGCATGCAGCTTAAGCAGATCGCGCCGATGCTGCAAGACTTCGGCCGGATCGGCCGCATCGTCGTCGCGCACAAGCCATTTGGCACGTTCTTCCTGCAGCTGCAATTCCAGACGCTCGATGCGGCGCTTGGCCTTCCACGTCTTCCAGACATAGATGATGCCGAAAACGAGCAGGAGGAACGAAGCGGCATAAACAAATCTGACAATTAAATCTCGTGCCTCTTGCTTTGCTTTAGATTCTTTATAATCAGCTATAGCTTTCTCAATATTTCTTGCTTGGACTTCACTATCAAATTTTTGATTATAGAAGATTGCAGAATCCGCATAGGTGCTAAGATATCCGTATCCTGGTGCGGATTTGGAGATATCGTTCAGAAACATACTTACCCAGTATCTACCAGCAAGGTCTGCAGTTTCATAATAGTTTTTGTAGTATTCAATAGCCTCAGCAATTCGCCCCTGCTTACGAAGGACCATTGCTACTGACAAATAATATTTGTTCTTATTCGTATTATATATGGAAAGAGAATCGACATAGCGTGATGCCAGTTCGACACTATCGATTCTTTCAAGGCTGAAAGCAATGCTATTATAAAGGCTACAGACATGCGCAGAATCATTAATTGCCTTAGCAATCCTTATACCTTCGTCAATCAAAACTCTAATACTATCCAATGGGAACGAATCAAGTCTGTCCGTAACGACCTCTATTGACCTGAGAATTCTTACAGAATCATTGATACTTCGGGCGGTATTGAGCATCTTCTCAGCATAAAGAAGACGCTTTTCTTCCATCATCTGCTCACGATAAGTCCAGAACAGATTTTCGTAAGTCGAATACAATCGCCGGCAAGGAGGTTCCTTTTCCAGTATTTCTGCTCCCCTCTCCCAATCTACAATTGCGGAAGGGATATTATCAGCATCCTTATAGGCTAAAGCTGAGTAAAAATAGTAATGTCCGGCTCTTATTCCATCAAATGAATCTGCATTATGGTCGTAATATGTAGCGGCCTCGTGCATGTCTTCTATCCAAGAAATTTCTCTCCATGTCAAAGCACATGCACGAGTCTTAATATACTGATATTGGCACCATTCGAGTTTTGGCAAGAAATTAGGGTCTATTGTTTCAAGTATAGAAAGCGCGCTATCTGGGTTGTATTGCAGTATATCTTCAGCATAATCAAGCTCGGTCTGAAATGACTTTCCAATATTGCAACTTTGTTTTTTGTTAGACAATAACGATGCCTCATAGAGCTCATCTGAGGTTTTTCGTGCCGCAAAGGTAGGGCATTTATTCTGGCTGGACAAATTTTCGACATGACATCTCTGTGACGGGGCCATGACATTTGCGTGACAGCCCCATAACGGGCAAAAGTTCTTTGTCGTATTTGTGCCAGATACGCAAATATCGCATTTCCTGCCCGAGGGAACGGCATCCGGCAACTTATTGTATGACAGCATATTTGCAATTATGCGGAAACAAATAGAACAAAACGGACAACGACCAACATCATCAAGATCATAGTTAGGCGCTAACTACCCTAAAAAAATCCGCACCTTGGCTACAATATGCTGTAGCCAAGGTGCGGACAAAATTATTATCAACAATTCTCGATATCCTCAATCACTCGTTTCGAAGCGGAAAGCCACGCCATCGCAATGACCTTTGACCGTGGGCATCACGACCGTGGTCACGCCATCGACGGTACCCCATTTCAGCCTTCGGCCCGTGGACAGATCGACGATGCGGCTGCCACGACGAGGCTCGTTCCCCTGCCAACGGATCGTGGCCGGAAGACCGTCCGTGGCCGGCACGATGCCGTACAGCATGTGGGGATTCTGCTTGTTGGCCGTGAACCAGACGCTATGCTCCTGGTTGGTGTAGACAGGGGTCGGAACGGTAGCATAGATGGCTTCTCCGTTGCCCGAAAGCCACGCACCGATCTGCTGCAAGCGGCTCACGGCCTCAGGCTCGATCTGGCCATCGGGCGTAGGACCGACGCCCAGCAGCAGGGATCCGCCTTTGGCCACTATCTCGCTGAGTGTCGCGATGATACGTGCCGGCGACTTGAAGACGGGATGATCGGTCCAACCCCAGTCGTAGGTCAGCGTCATGCAGCTCTCCCAGGGGTTCAGTATCTGATGATCGGGCACGGCCTGCTCGGGTGTCTGGTAGTTCTCGTGCGGGCCGGGGCAGGCACGATCTACCACGATCAATCCCGGCTGATGGCTGCGCGCCATGGCCACGATGCTGTCGAGGCGGATGTCCTCGCGAGGCGGAGTACACCAGCCGCCATCGAGCCACAGGATATCCATCGGGCCGTAATCGCTCATCAGCTCCTCGACCTGCCCGTATACGAACTGCTGATAACGTCGCCATCGCTCAGGATAGTCCGCAATGTTGTAGTTATGCAGGCGATTGGGCGTTGCCTTCGACGGCCACCAGTAGTCGGGCGAATGCCAGTCGGGCTTCGAGAAGTAACATCCGATGCGGAATCCTTCGCGACGGAAGGCATCGAACACATGACGGGCCACATCGGCACTATCGCGACCAGCCATACCGCTATGCATCACGCTGTAATCGGTCAGACGCGTATCCCACAGGCAGAATCCGTCGTGATGCTTGGTGGTGAACACCATATACTTCATGCCCGCAACGCGCGCCACGCGTGCCCATTGCGCCGGATCGAAGCGGGCAGGATTGAACTGCCGGCTCAAGCCCCAATACCATTGCTTGTACTCGTCGTAGGTACGAGTGGTATCGGGCGTGATCCAATCTTCGCTGGTGATGGTCCACGACTCGCAGATCCCAGGCACGGAATAGACACCCCAATGCAGAATGATACCGAACTTGAGGTCCTGCCACTGCCGGAGGTTATCGACCACGAGCGGATCATCCGGCCACTGGTAGGTATCGGACGTCTCGTGCACAAAACTCTGTGCAGAAACGAACAAGGCCCGATTGCTCGACAGCATCAGGCCTATGCAGAACAGCAAACTAAGTACTTGTGTTTTCATCATGTGAACCCGTGGGGGGTCGAACCCCAATCGAAGGAACCGGAATCCTTTATTCTATCCATTGAACTACGGGTCCGAAAGCGGGCGCAAAGATACGACAAAAATTCGACAAATGCAAATTTTCGGTCTAAAATGTGGCACGGACAGTCAAAAAACGCGATACACGCGATTTTTTCGCCGATTTTTGCCTCTGATGCCGCAAATCTCCGGCCTCGCAAAAATAAGGAAGAATCTTCGCTAACATTCTGCCTTATCAAAACGCGGAGGAACATTTTTCGCTAAAACTATGCCTCCGAAAAACGAGAAGGAAGAATCTTCGCCAACATTCTGCCTTATCAAAACGCGGAGGAACATTTTTCGCCAAAACTATGCCTCTGAAAAACGAGAAGGAAGAATCTTCGCCAACATTCTGCCTTATCAAAGCGCGGAGGAACATTTTTCGCCAAAACTATGCCTCTGAAAAACGAGATTCCTGCCCTACGCGTACAGGCATGCGTAAAATAAATTAGGACGCGAGTTCGACCGAAATCGAGGCCCATAAATCAACTCAAAGCCGCCGAAACCGCAAATATCAATGCCTTCGCGCAAAAAGCGACTACGGAATTTGGCCAATTGGCATTTTCTCGCTATATTTGCGGCGACAAACCTATCCCCTTGTCTCCATCCTATGCAAGTAAACATTGAGGAATCGTGGCGCCAACGCCTGCAGCCGCAGTTCGACAGCACTTACTTCGAGATACTTACCCGCTTTGTCCGTCAGGCCTACCAGACCTCGACCTGCTATCCTCCCGGCCGTTACATCTTCGAAGCCTTCAACCGCACGGCTTTCGACCGCGTCAAGGTGGTAATCCTCGGGCAGGATCCCTACCATGGCCCCGGACAGGCCCACGGGCTGTGCTTCTCGGTGCAGCAAGGCATCACGCCGCCGCCTTCGCTGGTCAACATCTACAAGGAGCTGGTCAGCGAGTATGGCCAGCCGCCGCTGGTACCGGCCGGCGCCTCGCCACAAAGCATCGGACGCGCTACGTCGCTGCCCACAGGCGGCGACCTTTCGGGATGGGCCGATCAGGGCGTGTTGCTGCTCAACGCTACCCTGACCGTGCAGGCCGGACAAGCGGGCAGCCACCAGGGCAAGGGATGGGAGACGTTCACCGATGCCGCCATTCAGGCCCTCTCGGCCGAAAGGGAGCATCTGGTCTTCCTGCTATGGGGCGGCTATGCGCGGCGCAAAGGTGCGGTGATCGACCGCACTCGCCACCTGGTGCTCGAGTGTGCTCACCCCTCTCCCCTATCGGCCTACAACGGATTCTTCGGGTGCAATCACTTCGTGACGGCCAACAATTACCTGCAGCAGCACGGCATCCAGCCGGTGCAGTGGCTGTAACCGCTTAGGGGCGCGGACCATCGTGCGCGGGAAGTCAGGGTTTGCGTGTCTCGAAGCGGATCCGGCCATCTACCCGATTGTCGCTCACGTCGTTGCCGGTGTTATGATCGGGCACCTTCGCCGTTACATGGTCTACCCACCGGAGGTCGATGCACCAGCAACCCTGTCCGATGTTGGTAACGCTATTGTTGCGCACGGTGATGTTCTTGCCGCCATCGTCGCAGAAGATGCCACGATAGTCCTTCATGCCCTGGAAGCGGTCGATACGATTGCCCGTGATCTCCACGTGGTCGCAACACGTCCAGGTGTAGATGGCGCCACCGTCCATCAGCGTATGGCGAGCATAGTCGGCATAGAAGTCGTCGTCGAAGGCAATGTCGTTCCCCGTCACCACCCCGGTGATGGGGCCGTTTTGTTTATGGCCATACCAGAGGCCTACACCGATGGCCGTATAGCAGAAGTTACGGAACCGGTTGCCGCTGACCTCGAAGTCCTCGCCACGGCAGACGATGCCGAAGTTCTGGCGCATGCCTTTGCCGTGGTTCCTGAAGGTATTGTCGGTCACGAGGGTACGGCGGCTGCCATTGAAGGACTCAACGCCATTGGCATAGCAGCCATCGAAGGTGTTGTGCCGAACCTCCACATTGTCCGTGTACCACACCTTCAGCACCAACCCTCGCACGCCACTGAACGTGCAGTCCTCGATCAGCAGCTTCGGGCTACGGAACATGTCGGTGTCGATCAGCGGAGCGGCGCCATGATTCGGGCCGAAGGCAATGCCTCGCAACGTGAAGCCTGCCAGCGACGAATGCCAGAGGTTCAGGAAGGTGCTGGCCCTGCACGCCACCTGGCGGCCACGCACGTTGGCATTCATCGTGCGGTAACGCGGATTGACCTTGGCATAGGCCACGTCGTAGTTCACGTTCCAGTGGCGATACTGCTCGGAGTACTGCAAGTCGGTGGCCGTGAAGTAGGTGTAGCGACGGTCCTTGCGCACGATGGGATAGACCTTGCTCTCGTACCACTCGGTCAGCTGCAGGTACTGGCCCTCGCACTGGCTGGCCTTCTGTGGCGTCTGTCGCCGGGCCGTACGGATGCGGCACAGCTTCGACCGTGCATCAACGACGTCGACCTCCATGGGGCTTTGCTCCAATGCCGACCACAGATCTACATCCGCACGCGTCGACGGATCGTAACACCCCATCTGCCAATCGTCGGCGCCGGTTCCGTCCCTACCTATCAGCAGGACGTTGCTTCCGGTCATCACGATGCTGGCTTTCGGCCGGTTGACGGACGAGAGGTCGACGTGCTTTTCGGCATAGTAGTAAACACCGGGCTTCAGGTCCACCAGCAACTCCTCGACACCTTGCGACAAGGCTTTCTTGATGTTCTGGTCGAGTTCGGCGAACTGGGCCTGATTGCCTACGACAATCGTCCTGCGCGTTTCGGCCAGCGCCGAGAGCGACACGATGAACGACAATAGTACCAAGAGACGTATCTTTTTCATCTGTTTCGTTTTGAGAGTATTATTGACAGCAGTATACCCGGAACGGTACAGGCAATCACTACCCAGAAGAACTGGGTATAGCCCAGCCGTTCCTGCAGCCATCCGCTCAGCATCGACGGCAGGTTCATGCCTATGGCCATCAGCGCCGTCAGGAAGGCATAATGAGCCGTGGCATGCTGGCCCTGCGAAGTCTGGAGCATATAAACCATATAGGCCGTAAAACCTAAGCCATAGCCGAACTGCTCGACGCCCACCAGTGCGCCAATCAGCCAGCGGCTCTCGGGCTGCGACATCGACATCCAGACGTACAGCAGGTCGGGCACATTCAGGGCCAACGCCAGGGGAATCACCGTCCGCCGCAATCCATATCGCGACACAATCATGCCTCCCAGGATTCCACCTATCGTCAACGCGCCAACACCAATAGTACCATACAGCAAGCCATACTCAGCATTATTCAGTCCGAGGCCACCTTCGGTAATAGGTGCCTTGAGGAAGAGGATTGTCATCTTCGACAGCAAGGCTTCGCCCAGCCTATAGAACAGCAAGAACAGCAACACAAACCACAATCCCGGCTTCTGCAGGAAGGTAAGGAAGGCCGAAATCATGCTCGTCCGATCTATACGACGAGTATCCTCAATCTCGCCTTTCTCCGCTCTGGATACAGCCTCTCCGTTGGATAGGCCAAACCGATGTCCCAATGCAAAGACAGCCATCAGTAACGCCACACCGGCCATTACACACATCCAGGCCCGAGATAAGTCGCCACCATTGGCTTCGGCCATCAGTCCTACCAACGTGGTAAGCACACCGCTGGCAAATATCATCGACAAGCGGTATGCGGTCGAACGGATGCCCACAAAGAAAGATTGAGCCTCCTTGGTCAGCGCCTGCATATAATAACCATCGCAAGCCACATCATAGGTGGCCGACGTAAAGGCTCCGACCGTGAGAGCTATCAGGCACCATACTAACCAATGTGGAGACAACAGCGACAAGGCCACTCCGCCCAGACACACCGACAGCAACACCTGTGCTACCCACATCCACGTCTTCAGGCCATGCTGTATTGGATAAGAACCGCGCATCTTACCCACAACCGGGCTCCACAGGGCCTTCAGCGACCACGGCATGGCCAACAGCGATGTCCAGGCAGCCACCTCGGTATTAGATAATCCCATGTCGGCCATCATCACCACGCTAAGGGTAGTAATAACGGCATAGGGTAGACCCTCGGCGAAGTTAGTGCTGAGGACCCACCCTATATCTTTTTTATAATTGTTCTGCATCAGAATACAGCCTTGAAGATCGTCTCGGTCGCGCCACTCTCGGCCTGAACGTACTGGCCGGCTCGCTGACCCGCATCGCGAAGGGCATCGGCATCGGTCAGGAAGCGCTGCATCACGGACTCGTACTGTGCGGCATCGGCAACAGCGAATCCGCCCTTGGCATCGAGCAGACCCAGCGCCTCGCGGAAGGCCGTATGGTTCGGACCGAAGATTACGGGCATGCCATACACCGCAGCCTCGAGCGTATTGTGTATGCCCACGCCAAAGCCGCCACCGATGTAGGCTACCTGTCCATAGCGATAGATGCCCGACAGGAAACCGATGGCATCGATGATGATGCAATCCTTATCGGCAAGGCTGCGGATAGCGGCGTCGACCATACCGGCATCGAGCAGCGGCTTCAGCTGGCTGTAACGGATGGCCGGACGCTTCAGCTTCGACAGGATGCTCTGGATGTGCTCCTCGTGAATCTCGTGCGGAGCAATGATCAGGCGCATCTCGGGATGACGGTTGAAGTGGTCGAGCAGGATGTCTTCGTCCTTGGGCCACGACGATCCGGCCACCAGCGTGAAGTGTCCGGCGGCAAAAGCCTCGGCCCATTCATAGCGCTTGGCCTGCTGCTGGATGGCAATGACGCGGTCGAAGCGCGTATCGCCACAGATGGTGACGTTGCGGTCGTAGCCAATCGTTGCCAGCAGGCGACGCGACTCCTCGTCCTGCACGAACATATGCCTGAAATAGCCGAGCACCGGACGAAGCATGCTGCCCCAGGGCTTGAAGAATGCCTGACGCTGACGGAAGATGCCCGACACAAGATAGGTCGGTATCTGGCGACGGTTCAGCTCTTCGAGGATATTGGCCCAGAACTCATACTTCACGAAGATGGCCAGCTCGGGATGCGCGATGTCCAGAAACCTGCGGCACTCGGTCGGCCGGTCGTAAGGCAGGTAGCACACGATGTCGGCACCCTTGTAGTTCTTGCGCACCTCGTAGCCGGACGGACTGAAGAAGGTCTGCAGAATCTGATAATCGGGATAGCGCTCGCGAAGCGCCTCGATCAGGGGCCGACCTTGCTCGAACTCGCCCAGCGAAGCAGCGTGGAACCAGACGAAGCGAGGCTCGTGCCCGATGCGGGTCTTCACCTCGGCTACCTTCCGGCTCAACGACGTTGCCCAATCGTGACGCCCCTCCTCCATCAGCTTGGCCTTGCGATGCCCAAAGAGCGCGGCAAGACGCACGCCGGCGAAGTAGGCGCCCGTTGCTATATTGTAGAGTGCATTCATTGCTTAAAGCTTCTCGACTGCCACACGTGCGCGGCGCAGAGACTCCTCCTTACCCAGTTTGTCGGTGATGATAAAGATCTGTGGGCCACGAGCCTCGCCTACCAGGGTGCAACGGAAGGCATTCATCACGGCACCCGTCTTGTAGCCCTTCGAGGCAATCCATTCCATTACCTTAGGCTCCAGGGTCTCGCCGTTCCAGTCCTCCTGAGCCTCGAGGAAGTCGCACAACTCGGCTACCATCTGCTTCGAGGCAGGTACGGGCTGGCCTTCCTGGTTGACGCTTGCCGGCTTCCACCACTTCTTCATCGACTTCTCGTCGTACGCAGTCGGTGCGGCGAAGAAGAAGTTACACTGCGCCCAGAGCTCCTGTGGCAGGTTGATGCGTTCCTTCATGATCTGTACGACCTCCAGGCAATACTGATCGTCCTTCAGCTCGGCGCCATTGGCAACGACCTGCTGCTTCAGGGCATCCACCAGGATCTGCTCGTCGCACTGCTGCATATAGTGATGGTTGAACCAGAGGAGGCGCTTCACGTCGAAGTGAGCACCGTTCTTCGAGCAACGCGAGAGGTCGAACATCTTGATCATCTCGTCCATGGTCATGATGTCCTGATCATTGCCTGGATTCCAGCCAAGGAGGGCAAGGAAGTTGACCACGGCTTCGGGCAGATAGCCGCTCTCGCGATAGCCGCTGTACGACTTAGGCTCGCCGGTCTCCTTGTCGGTGAAGTTCCACTGCAGCGGGAAGACGGGGAAGCCGTACTTGTCGCCATCGCGCTTCGACAGCTTGCCGTTGCCCTCAGGAGCCAGCAGCAGTGGCAGGTGGGCAAAGCTTGGAGCCTCCCAGCCGAAGGCACGATAGAGCAGGACATGCAGCGGGCTCGATGGCAGCCACTCCTCGCCACGGATCACGTGGGTTACCTCCATCAGGTGATCGTCCACGATGTTGGCCAGATGGTAGGTTGGCAGCTCGTCAGCGCTCTTGTACAGCACCTTGTCGTCGAGGATCGACGAATTGATCTTCACCTCGCCGCGGATCAGGTCGTTGACCAGCACATCCTCGCCTGGCTCGATCAGGAAGCGGACTACATAAGGTTCGCCGGCCTCGATCAGCTCCTTGGCCTTTTCCATGCCCAGGCTGATGGAGTTGCGCATCTGGCCACGGGTCGAAGCATCGTACTGGAAGTTAGGCGTTGCCTGACGGGCAGCCTCCAGCTCGTCCTTGTTGTCGAAGGCATAATAGGCCTTGCCGGCATCGAGCAACACCTGAACGTACTTCTTATAGATGTCGCGGCGCTCTGACTGGCGATAAGGGCCATGCTCGCCTCCGAACGAGACGCCCTCGTCGAACTCGATGCCCAGCCACTTGAACGACTCGAGGATATACTGCTCGGCTCCTGGCACGAAACGCTGTGAATCGGTATCCTCGATACGGAACAGGAGCTTGCCGCCATGCTGGCGTGCAAAAAGGTAGTTATACAGACAGGTACGCACACCACCGATGTGGAGCGGACCTGTAGGCGATGGCGCAAAGCGCACTACAACAGGACGGTTCATCTTACTTCAATATTTGCAGTTATCAAAATCAGGTTATTGCTCCAAGCCTTCGAGCAGACGGGCCAACTGTTCGTCGGTCTTCGTCAGTTTATCCTTACAGAATGCCAGTAACGTTACGCTACGCTCGGTCAGCTGACATAGCTGGTCGATATCGCAGTCAGGTCGCTGCAACTTCTGTACAATTTCCTCCAGCTCCTTCATCGCGCTGGTATAGGTCATCTCGCTCATTTGGCTATCGGACATAATTTAACTACGTGCAAAAAAATAACATGGTATTTTTTGCATGTCATCCTGAGTGAAACGAGGGATCTCGCAATTGGCTGATATAGCTACGAGTGAGATGTTTCGCTTTGCTCAACATGACAAGTGAAAAAATACCAAGCTATTTTTTCACTCTTACTTAGAGATTAAAATTGCGCTGCAAAGATAGCACATTTTGGGCAATAACGCAATAATATTCACCGAAAATCAATATTTAAAGGTCTCGAATTTGGTACTTTCGCTCAAAAGTGCTATCTTTGCCGCGCTTTTACGAGCTAGAATGGCGAGAGTTTCGGCTCGACACCATCGACTTAATCTGGAAGAGTTTCGGCTCGACCTCTATTATTAACAACTTAATCAATACAAATTATGTATCTCGATTCAGCCAAGAAGGCAGAAATCTTCGCTAAGTATGGCAAGGGTGCTACCGATACCGGTTCGCCAGAAGCACAGGTTGCCCTGTTCTCATTCCGCATCTCTCACCTCACCGAGCACCTTCGTGCTAACCACAAGGATCACGCTACCAGCCGCTCGATGAAGATGCTCGTTGGTAAGCGTCGTCGCATGCTCGACTACCTCGCCAAGAAGGACATCAACCGCTATCGCGCGCTTACCAAGGAGCTCGGCCTCCGTCGATAAGCAATCCTTTGCACAAGACAACAAGAGGGTGTGTCAAAAGGTATAAATACCCTGACACACCCTCATTTGCTAATTTAAATTAAAAGTCCGGACTTTCACAAGCTCGGACTTTTTTATATCCGCAAAAATGTGTATCTTTGCGGCGCTTTAAAATAATTATGTC